>JAADFW010000036.1 GCA_013152655.1 Chlorobiota bacterium | reverse complement strand
CATTAATAACTTTTTTTAATAATTTGGAATATAAAACTGGGCTGATAGCCGGTGAAGGAATTTGGCGATGGAAAATATATGATTATAAATTGAATGGTGACAACCTTCTGTTTAATGAATTAATAAATAAAATTATTCAATATTTGTCGGTTGAAGCGAAAAAACAGCAATTTTATGTTCATACACAAAAAAACTATTCTGAAAATGAGCAAATTATTTTTAGTGCAGAAGTTTATAATAAAAGTTATGAATTGATTGATGATCCGGAAATTTTTCTTGAAATAACTGACAAAAAAGGGCACAAGCTAAACTACAATTTTGTAAAATCAAATAAAAAGTATCGTTTAAATGTTGGTGAATTTAATTCCGGTATATATAAATACACAGCCAATGTTGAATATGGCAATGAAAAATATTCGCAAAAAGGAGTTTTCTCAGTATCTCCTGTAAATATTGAATATATGAAATCATCATCTGATTATCATCTTTTATATCAAATAGACAGACAAACCGGCGGAAAGTTTTATACTTTCAATGAAATTGAAAATTTAAAAAATGATATACTTACTAATACAACAATAAAGTCAACTGTATATAAAGACAATAATTATATAAGCCTGATAAATTTAAAATGGCTGTTTATAGTTATATTACTACTACTTTCAACAGAATGGCTTTTACGAAAATATTTTGGAAGTATTTAAGTTTATCTCTATAGTTAATAAAAAATACTTAATTTTTTTAGCACATGACTAATACACAAATTATATTCTTATCTATTATTATAATAATTTCTCTTGATTATTTATTAGAAAGATGGTTAGATTTATTAAACAATAAATACAGGAAAGAGAAATTACCCAAAGAATTGCAAGACATTTATAATGAAGAAGAGTATGCCAAACAGCAAAAGTACGAAAAGGAGAACACCCGGTTTTCTTTAATTACCAGTAGTTTTAATTTTATCTTAATAGTTGGGATGCTTATTATTGGAGGCTTTGCTTATGTTGATGAAATAGCTAAAAGTATAAATTTAAACCCAATTGTAAATGCATTACTATTTTTTGGTATTTTGTATTTTGCTTCTGATATATTAAACACTCCTTTTTCAATTTATAATACGTTTGTAATAGAAGAGAAATTTGGGTTTAATAAAACAACAGTTAAAACATATATTTTTGACAAGCTAAAATCCTGGATATTAACCATAATACTCGGCGGATTAATAATCGGCTTAATTGTTTGGTTCTATACCGTTTCAGGAACACTATTTTGGCTTTATGCATGGATACTTATAACTTCATTCATGATTTTTATGACTATGTTTTATTCAAATCTTATAGTTCCTTTATTTAATAAACAAACTCCTCTTGAAGAAGGTGAATTAAGAAATGAATTGGAAGATTTTAGCAAAAAAGTAGGATTTAAATTAGATAATATATATGTAATTAATGGCTCAAAACGTTCAACAAAGTCGAATGCCTACTTTAGTGGATTGGGCCCAAAGAAAAGAATTGTACTTTACGATACCTTAATAAATGATTTAGAACCAAAAGAAATAGTTGCCGTGCTTGCCCATGAAATAGGACATTATAAATTAAAGCATACTTTAACAGGCATGATTTTATCTGTTTTACAAACAGGCATTATGTTATATTTTTTATCACTAATAATTAATATGCCTGAAATATCGCAAGCATTAGGTGTTCCGCGGGTAAGCTTTCATATTGGATTAATTGTTTTTGGAATTTTATACAGTCCTATATCATTAGTTATTGGATTGGGAATGAATATAGTATCGCGAAAAAATGAATTTTCTGCTGATCGTTTTGCTAAGCAACATTACGATGCTAATAAATTAATAAAAGCACTTAAAAAGTTAACATCAAAAAACTTAAGCAACCTGATGCCACATCCTTTGTATGTGTTTTTTCATTACTCGCATCCAACATTATATCGTAGAATAAAAGCTCTAAAATAATAATGAAAAGAAGCACATTAAATAAATATGCCTGGCTTTTAATTTTCGCAATAGCAATGGCAT
This sequence comes from Chlorobiota bacterium, assembly GCA_013152655.1. Lineage (GTDB taxonomy): Bacteria > Bacteroidota > Bacteroidia > Bacteroidales > B39-G9 > JAADFW01. Next base: position 38,311 of record JAADFW010000036.1, on the reverse strand, counting down.
TTATGGAAAGTGCTGTTGTAATTTATTTACGCAATATTTATTATCCCAATGGCTTTTCCTTTCCATTAAATGCTATTGATCCTTTTATTGGTTTAGTTGAAATAGTTAGGGAAGCGGCAACAATTATAATGCTTTTTTCAATTGCTGTTTTAACAGGAAAAAATAGAATTATGCGCTTTGCATATTTTTTATTTGTTTTTGCAATCTGGGATATTTTTTATTACGTATTTCTTAAATTGTTTATAGGCTGGCCCGAAAATATTTTAACATGGGATATTTTATTTCTTATTCCTCTAACCTGGACAGGGCCGGTAATTACTCCTGTAATTAATTCTATTACAATGATTTTAGTAGCTTTAACCATATCATACTTTAATGATAAATATGCAAAAATTATTAAACTAAAATTGTTGATTATCTTATTAATAATAGGTTCTGTTATCATACTTTTTGCTTATGTTCAACCATATATATTATATATGCGTCAAAATTTTTCATTTTTTGAAATGATGAATATCAATAATGCTGAAGTTTTGAAGTTTTCAAGTACATTTATTCCGGTAAGTTTTAACTGGTTAGCCTTTGGTTCTGGTGTACTTTTGCAGTTTCTATCAATTGGTTATTTTATCTTAAAAAATTTTAACAAAACCCAATCAAACAAATTAATATAAATAAAATGCAAGCAGAAATTATTACCATTGGCGATGAGATATTAATAGGGCAAATTGTTGATTCAAATTCTGCCTGGATGGCGAAAAAATTAAACCTGATAGGTGTAAAGATTCATCAAATAATATCTATTTCCGATAATAGTGAACATATTATTAATACCTTGAAGAATTCGTTATTAAATTCTGAAATCGTATTTATAACTGGTGGTTTGGGCCCTACAAATGATGATATTACAAAAGAAACGTTATGTAAATTTTTTAATACTAAATTAATTTTTCACCAGCCCTCATTTGAAGATATTAAGAAATTTGTTAAATCAAGAAATTCTGTTTTAAATGAGCTCAATAAAAAGCAAGCAGAAATACCTGAAAATTGTATGCCTATTAGAAATTTAAATGGAACTGCACCGGGTATGTGGTTTGAACAAGGTAATAAAATAATAATCTCAATGCCGGGTGTTCCATACGAAATGAAAGCAATGATGGAAAATATTATTATACCTGAATTGCAAAAAAGATATAAATTAGAAAGGATAATACATAAAACAGTACTAATTCCGGGAATTCCAGAAGCAATATTAGCTGAAAAAATTGAGCAATGGGAGAAGCATTTACCAGAATACATTAAATTGGCATATTTACCTTCGCCCGGTTTAATCCGCTTACGCTTATCCATATATACTAAACAAACCGAATATTCTGAAAAACAAATAGATGACGAGATTCAAAAACTAAATAAAATACTACCAAACACTATTGCAGGTATTGACAAAGAAAATTTGGAAAGTTCTATAGCTAATTTAATGATTAGCAACAAATTAACTTTAGCTACAGCTGAAAGCTGTACTGGTGGAAAAATTGCACAATTAATTACTTCAATACCTGGTTGTTCAAACTATTTTTTAGGCGCTGTAATTTCATATGCCAATACAGTAAAAATTGAATCACTCGGAGTAAATAATAAAAGTATTGAAAGCTCAGGAGCAGTAAGCAAACAGGTTGTTGAGGAAATGGCTAAAGGTGTTAGAAAAAAATTAGGCAGTACATTTTCAATTGCAACATCGGGCATAGCCGGGCCAACAGGAGGAACAGCAGAAAAACCGGTAGGTACAACATGGATTGCAGTTTCATCCTCAAATAGAACAATTTCGAAAAAATATATTTTTACAGGTGAGCGAAATCAAATTATTGAAAAAGCATCACGAACTGCTTTAAATCTTTTAAGAATTGAGATACTATATACAATGCAAACTTTATAAGTAATTGATTAGCTTAAATTTAAACTTATAAACAATAAATAATTTAGTAGTTATCAATGCATTATAGAGGTAAAAAATGCAAATTGTTAATATTTATGAGTAATTTTTACTGAAAAATTAGAACTAATTATTTGATTAATTGAATAAAAATAGCGTATTTTGCGAACTGTTTTAAAAAATTGTATAAAAAAACTATAAATAAATGTCACGAGTTTGTCAAGTAACAGGAAAAAAAGTGATGGTAGGCAATAATGTGTCGCACTCTCATAAAAAGACCAGAAGAAAGTTTTATCCAAATTTATTTATTAAAAAGTTTTACCTTGCTGAAGAAAACAGATGGGTAACCTTAAAAGTTTCTGCCTCTGGTATTAGAAATATAAATAAGAAAGGCCTTAAAGCTACTTTAGAAGAGGCTAAAGCAAAAGGTTTTTTAAAGTCGTATTAAATTATTAATATATAAAAATGGCAAAAAAAGGAAATAGAGTTCAGGTAATTTTAGAATGTACTGAACATAAAAATAGTGGAATGCCCGGTACTTCAAGATATATTACTACAAAAAGTAAAAAAAATACTCCGGGAAGATTAGAATTGAAAAAATATAACCCAATTCTTAAAAAAGTAACTGTTCATAAAGAAATTAAATAAAATAGAATAAAATGGCAAAAAAAGTTGTAGCTACCTTAAAAACAGGTGAAGGAAAAAATTACGCCAGGGTAATTAAGATGGTTAAATCGGCTAAATCCGGTGCTTATTCCTTCAAAGAAGATATTATTCATGAGAGCCACGTTAAAGATTTTTTCAATAAAAAATAATCTTTTAAAAGCATAAAATTTAAAGGCTTTCTTCTTAAATAGGAGAAAGCCTTTTTTATACTTAAATAATTACAAATGAGTGTTTTAAATATATTCTCAAAAGATAAAAAGGAAAATTTAAACAAAGGGCTTTCAAAAACAAAGGAAAGTGTTTTTAAGAAATTGAGTCGTGCTATTGTTGGTAAAACAGCAGTTGACGATGAAGTTTTGGATAACCTGGAAGAAGTTTTAATATCTTCTGATGTAGGAGTTAATACTACCATCAAGATTATCGAAAGGATTGAATCTCGTGTCAGGAAAGATAAATATTTAGGTACTAATGAATTAAATGTAATTTTAAAAGAGGAAATTGAATCGTTATTAGAAGAGAATAAAACTACAGATTATAAAGATTTTACAATTCCTGAAATGTCGAATCCATTTGTTATTATGGTAGTTGGCGTTAATGGAGTTGGAAAAACTACAACCATTGGCAAATTAGCAAATCAATTTAAAAAAGCCGGAAAAAAAGTTATTATCGGAGCAGCTGATACATTCAGAGCTGCTGCAATTGAGCAATTAGAAATTTGGGCTAATAAAGTTGAAGTGCCACTTATTAAGCAAAAAATGGGATCAGACCCGGCTTCTGTAGCATATGACACTTTATCTTCTGCCATTGCAAATAAAGCCGACGTTGTAATAATTGATACTGCTGGCAGATTACATAATAAGGTTAATTTGATGAACGAATTAACCAAGATAAAAATGGTGATGAAAAAAGTAATTCCTGACGCACCGCATGAAATTCTGTTAATTTTAGATGGTTCTACCGGACAGAATGCTTTTGAACAAGCTAAACAGTTTACATTAGCAACTGAAGTTAGTGCAATTGCTCTTACTAAATTAGATGGTACAGCAAAAGGAGGCGTTGTTATTGGAATATCAGACCAATTCAAAATCCCTGTTAAATACATTGGAATAGGTGAAGGAATTAATGATTTGCAAGTGTTTAACAAATCAGAATTTGTTGATTCTTTATTTTTATAATTCCGGCATTAGTTTGAATTATCTCCACATTCCTTAACAGGAAAAGAAATAATTCATTCTTGCTTTCTAATAATAACAGTTTTGTATCGTTTTATTACCCTTAATAATTCAATTTGTTAAATTAATTCATAACATTTAGTGAAAACAAAAATAAATAAACCTGATACGGTAAATATTGTAACCTTAGGATGTTCTAAAAACCTTGTTGATTCTGAAATTTTAATGAATCAGATTAAGTTGAATAATCTTAAAGTAGTTCATAATTCAAACGATTTATCAGCAAAAACAGTTATTATTAATACTTGTGGTTTTATTAACGATGCAAAAGAAGAATCGATAAACACTATATTAGAATTTGCTAAAGCCAAAGAAAACAAGCAAATCGAAAATTTATATGTAATAGGGTGCTTATCAGAAAGATATAAAAAGGATTTAGAATTAGAAATACCTAATGTTGATGCTTATTTTGGTTCAAATAACTTAAAAGAGATAATTGATACTTTACAAATTGACTATAAAAAAGATTTAGTAGGCGAACGATTACTAACAACTCCTTCGCATTATGCATATTTAAAAATTTCGGAAGGATGCAACAGAAAATGTTCTTTTTGTGCTATTCCGCTAATGAGGGGAAAACATATTTCAAAACCTATTGAAAACATTGTTAAAGAAGCAGCTTTTCTTGTAAATAACGGAGTAAAAGAAATTGTTTTAATCGCTCAGGATTTAACCTATTATGGCTTTGACATTTATCATAAATATAAATTAGCAGAATTACTTGATAAACTGGCAAAAATAAATGGTTTGCAGTGGTTGCGGCTGCACTATGTTTATCCTTCCGATTTTCCTTTGGAAGTATTAGATGTAATGAAACAGCACAATAATATTTGTAAATATATTGATATTCCACTACAACATTGTTCAGATAATGTACTGAAAAAAATGCGCAGGGGAATTACTCAAAATCAAACTATTGAATTAATTAAAAAAATACGCAATATAATTCCCGGAATTGCTATAAGAACTACATTAATGACTGGCCATCCGGGTGAAACAGAACAGGATTTTAAAGAACTCAAACAGTTTATTCAAGAATCAAGATTTGACAGATTAGGTATTTTCCCTTATTCAAACGAAGAAGATACATATTCATACATAAATTATAAAGATGAAATTCCGGAAGAGGAAAAAATAAGCAGAATGGAAGAATTGATGGAAATACAACGGGAAATTTCATTAGAATTAAATAATTCTAAAATTGGCAAAACCTTTAAAGTACTAATTGATAGGAGAGAAGGAGCCAATTTTATTGGCCGTACAGAATTTGACTCGCCTGAAGTGGATAATGAAGTGATAATAGTATCATCAAATACATCCATGCAAATTGGACAATTCTATAAAATTACAATTACTGAAGCCAATGAATATGACTTAGTTGGCAAATTATCGGAAAACTAAATTATTTTCCTATCCTACAAAGCTAAAAACTGTTGCTACATTATTCAGGTAATGCAAAAGGAGTATCCTTTTTACCGTTTTCAAGTTTCTTTATATTCTTTTCAATTTTAGTTGTTATTTTTTCAGCTTTTTTATCAAAACCAACTTTTATTGTATCACCTTCACTCAATGCAACTCTTATTATAACTTCAGCCATTTCATCTTCAAGATATTTTTGAATTGCTCTTTTTAACGGCCTTGCACCATATTGAACATCATAACCTTTTTTTGCAATAAAATCTTTAGCAGCAGGTGATATTTTAATGTTATAACCTAAATCGTTTACTCTTTTATATAAACCACGAAGTTCAATATCAATAATTTTATGAATATGTTCACGTTGCAATGTATTAAACATAACAACATCATCTATTCTGTTTAAAAATTCAGGAGCAAATGCTTTTTTAAGAGCTTTGTGCAATATTCCTTTTGCGTATTCATTTTGATCATGTGTTTTTGAACCAGCAGAAAAGCCTATTCCTTGTCCAAAATCCTTTAACTGACGCGTACCAATATTAGAGGTCATAATTATAATCGTATTTCTAAAATCAATACGTCTTCCAAGACTGTCTGTAAGCCTTCCTTCATCTAACACTTGTAATAATAAATGGAAAACATCAGGATGTGCTTTCTCAATTTCATCAAGTAAAACAACAGAATAGGGCCGTCGCCTTACCTTTTCAGTTAACTGGCCACCTTCTTCGTAACCAACATAACCCGGAGGAGCTCCAACTAAGCGCGAAACTGAAAATTTCTCCATATATTCGCTCATATCCACTCTTATTAAAGAATCAACTGAATCGAACAAATATTCGGCTAACACTTTTGCTAATTGTGTTTTTCCAACACCGGTAGGGCCTAAAAAGATTAATGAACAAATTGGCCTGTTCGGATCTTTCAAGCCAGCTCTGTTTCTATGTATTGATTTTACAATTTTTTCAATGGCTTCATCTTGTCCAATCACATTGTTTTTTATTTCATCCTTCATTTTCAATAACCGCGTTCCTTCAGCTTGTGCAATACGTTGTACAGGAACTCCTGTCATCATAGCAACAACGGCAGCAACACTCTCTTCATCAACAACTTCACGATGTTTTATTAACTCTTTTTCCCATCTTTCCTTTTCATCTTCTAATTGCATTAAATACCTTTTTTCTCTGTCCCTGAAATTAGCAGCATTTTCAAAATCCTGATTTTTAACTGCTTTTTTCTTCTCCTTTCTAATAATTTCAATATCCTTCTCAAGTTTAATGATTTTATCGGGTACATTTATTTTTGAAATGTGTACTCTTGAACCTGATTCATCTAAAGCATCAATAGCTTTATCGGGTAAGTGCCTGTCGCTTATATACCTCATTGTTAATTGCACACAAGCTTTAATCGCATCATTTGTATAGGCAACATTATGATGATCTTCGTATCGGTCTTTTATATTATTTAAAATTTCTTCTGTTTCTTCCGGTGTAGTAGGGTCAACCATTATTTTTTGAAATCTTCTTTCAAGTGCGCCGTCTTTTTCAATAAACTGCCTGTACTCATCAAGTGTTGTAGCTCCAATACACTGAATTTCACCCCTGGCAAGCGCCGGTTTTAGCATGTTTGCTGCATCAAGCGAACCGGAAGCACCACCGGCTCCGACAATAGTATGAATTTCATCAATAAATAAAATAATATCATTTGTTTTCGATAGTTCATTTAAAATAGCTTTCATACGTTCTTCAAATTGCCCGCGATATTTTGTCCCGGCAACTACAGAAGCTAAATCTAAAGTAACAATACGCTTTCCGAATAAAACTCTCGAAACTTTACGTTTTATAATTCTAATAGCTAAGCCTTCAGCAATAGCCGATTTTCCAACGCCCGGCTCACCAATCAGTACCGGGTTATTTTTCTTTCTTCTACTTAATATTTGTGCCAGGCGTTCAATTTCAAGGTCTCTTCCAATAATTGGATCTAATTTGTTTTCTTCAGCAGCCTTGGTAAGATCTATACCAAAATTATCGAGAACAGGAGTATCTGAATTAGACTTTGGAACAGGCTGTGCACTACCTCCCTGTGGATTGCCAAATTTCCCATGCTGATCGTCATCGCTATACGGAGGTTCATTGCTTTGGTCAGTAATAGGATCGTGTTCTATTGCATTTCTAACCATTGTATAGTCAATATCCATTTCTTTAAGTACCTGTGTAACATAACTTGACTGATCTTTCAAAATAGCCAATAATAAATGGCTTGTATCTACTTTTTCTTTTTGTAATGACTTTGCTTCAAGATAAACCAGCTTTAAAACCCGTTCAGCTGATTTTAATAAAGGAATACTTTCAATATCTTTAATGTTTAATATTTGGTTTGTTCTTATTTTATTTTCCAGAATATGTTTTAATTCAGATAAGTTTACACCAAACGATAGTAATATTTCAACTGCTAATCCTTCGCCCTCGCGCAATATTCCAAGGAACAAATGTTCTGTTCCAATTTGCTGATTACCAAGCCTTACCGCTTCTTCACGACTGAATGAAATTACATCTTTAATACGTTGAGAATATTTTGAATCCATAATATTTTATAATATATTTTACTGTTGTGACAAGATAAATAAATTTTGTTGTCAAAATTACACATTATTGCTAAATCTGCAACCAATTATAAACATAGAAATGTTAATAATTATCTAATATTTTTAACACTAGATTCACTTGAAATTCTTACTTTAGTGGGCTTTTCATGATATGTATCATTATCATAAAATAAACTTAAAATATAATTAAATAATAAAAATAGATAAATGGCTGACGGCGAAAGAATATTAAAAGTAAATATTGAAGAAGAAATGAAATCTGCCTACATTGACTATTCAATGTCGGTAATTGTTTCAAGGGCTCTTCCTGATGTTAGAGATGGCTTGAAACCAGTACACAGAAGAGTACTTTTTGGAATGTCTGAATTAGGATTATCTGCCTCAAGGGCTTATAAAAAATCGGCTAGAATTGTAGGAGAGGTGCTTGGTAAATATCACCCGCACGGTGATACATCTGTATATTATGCAATGGTAAGAATGGCACAAGAATGGTCGTTAAGGTATCCATTAATTGACGGACAAGGCAACTTTGGATCTGTTGATGGCGATAGTCCGGCTGCAATGCGTTATACAGAAGCAAGGTTTAAGAAAATTGCAGAAGAAACACTTGCCGACCTGGATAAAAATACCGTTGATTTTAAATTAAATTTTGACGATACACTGAAAGAACCAACTGTATTGCCAACCAGGATACCTAATTTGCTTGTTAACGGCGCTTCGGGAATTGCAGTTGGAATGGCTACTAACATGCCACCCCACAACCTTAGTGAAGTTATTGATGCAATTATTGCATATATAAATAATAATGAGATTGAAATTGACGAATTAATTGAGTTTGTAAAGGCTCCTGATTTTCCTACAGGTGGAATAATTTATGGCTATAATGGTGTTGTAGAGGCTTTTCAAACCGGAAGAGGAAGAATTATTGTACGTGCTAAAACGGAAATAGAAACCAAACCTTCAGGAAGAGAACAGATAATTGTTACTGAAATTCCATATATGGTAAATAAGGCTGAATTAATAATAAAAACAGCCGATTTGGTAAATGACAAAAAAATTGAAGGAATAGCACATGTTAATGATGAATCGGACAGGACAGGCATGCGTATTGTATATACGTTAAAGAAAGATGCCGTTGCTAATGTTGTGTTAAACAAATTATTTAAATATACCCAGCTACAAACCTCATTTAGTGTTAATAATATTGCATTGGTTAAAGGAAGGCCAAAGCAATTAAACCTGAAAGACTTAATTATTAATTTTGTTGAGCACAGGCATGAAATTGTTAAAAGGAGAACACAATTTGAATTAGATGAAGCTGAAAAAAGAGCACATATTCTGGTAGGCTTATTAATTGCACTTGATCATATAGATGAAGTTATTGCACTAATCAGAGCTTCAAAAACGCCGGAAGAGGCTAAAAACGGGTTAATGGAAAAATTTGAATTGAGTGAAATTCAGGCAAAAGCCATACTCGACATGCGTTTACAGAAGCTTACCGGCCTTGAACGCGATAAAATAAAAGAAGAATATGATGGACTAATGAAACTAATTGAGCATTTGAAAGAAATACTTGCAAATGAAGAGATTAGGATGCAAATAATTAAGGATGAACTACTTGAAATAAAAGAAAAGTATGGCGACGAAAGAAGAACCGAAATAGTTCCTAATGCAGAAGAGTTTAATCCTGAAGACTTTTATGCTGATGATGAAGTAGTTATAACCATTTCTCATATGGGCTATATTAAAAGAACACTTTTATCTGAATATAGAACACAAGGACGGGGAGGAGTTGGCTCAAAGGGAAGCACAACACGTGATGAAGATTTTATAGAGCATTTGTATATAGCTACTATGCACAATACGATGATGTTTTTTACAGAAAATGGTAAATGCTTCTGGCTCAAAGTATATCAGATACCTGAAGGAAGTAAAACTTCAAAAGGCAGGGCCATTCAAAATTTATTGAATATTGAACCTGACGACGAAGTTAAAGCTTATATAAATGTTAAAAAATTAGATGATAAAGAGTATGTAGATAATAACTACATTATTATGTGTACAGAAAACGGCATAATAAAAAAGACTTCGCTTGAAGCGTACTCAAGGCCACGCCAAAATGGAATAAATGCAATTAATATTCGGGAAAATGATCATTTGTTAGAAGCAAAGTTAACAAATGGAAATCATGATATATTAATAGCAATAAGATCAGGAAAGGCAATTCGTTTTCACGAAAGTATAGTTAGGGCAATAGGAAGGACTGCATCGGGAGTTAAAGGAATTAGCCTAAAGAAAACCGATAAAGTTATTGGAATGATAACTATTGAAAATGAAAGCGAAGATGTATTGGTTGTTTCTGAAAAAGGATATGGAAAACGCTCCAGTATTAACGATTACAGAATAACCAACCGTGGAGGCAAAGGGGTTAAAACGTTGAATATTACTGAAAAAACCGGTAGTTTAATTGCTATTAAAAGTGTGGTTGATTCTGATCATTTAATGATAATAAATAAATCTGGCATAGCCATTAGGATAGCTGTTTCGCAAATGCGTGTAATGGGCAGGGCAACACAAGGTGTAAGGCTTATTAATTTAAAAGATAATGATGAAATAGCTGCTGTTGCTTATATTGCTATGAATGGAAACGGCGATAAAGCAGAAGAAACAGAAGAAGACAATAATAATAATGAATAAATAGTTTTATAGAAGTAGGTAATTTTTGTTGATGAATTCTATAAAAAAACTTATTTTTGATTATTCTAATAACTAATTTAAAATTTTTGAAATGAAACGAATTGTAATATTATTAATTCTAAGTATTAGTTTTTCATTTATTTATGCACAAAACTCCAAAGTTGTAAGTGCATACAATTATATGAAACCACAGTACAATGAGCTGGATAAGGCTAAAGAGAATATTGATGCTGCTGCCAAGCATGAAAAAACAATAGGTAAAGCAAAAACATGGTATTATAGAGGACAAATTTATCATTCTATTTATCAGAGTAAAGATGAAAAATTTAAATCTTTAGACCCTGATCCTTTGAAAGTTGCAGTAGAATCATACGAAAAGGCCATGGAACTTGACACAAAAAATCAATATAAAATTGACATTATCTCAAGACTTACAACAGCTTCTCTTCAGTTTATGAATGATGGGATAGATGCCTTTAACAATGGTGAATATAAAAAATCATACGAAGATTTTGTTAATAGCTTAGCTATTAATGAATTGCCTGAATTTAACAAAACAGATACAGTAGTTATGTTTAACGCTGCAATAGCTGCTGACAGAGCACATATGTACGATTTAGCTTATAAAATGTATAAAAAAGTTTCTGAATTAAACTATGGAGGCTCCGGTGTTTATAGCTATATGGCAAATATATTGAAGAATCAAGGTGATACAGTTAAATTCTTAGCTACACTAAAAGATGGAATTGCTGCATTTCCTGAAGATAATAATGCTTTGATGGTTGAATTAATAAATTTTTACCTGTCAACAGGAAAATCAAAAGAAGCGCTGGAATATCTTAAAATTGCTATTGAAAATGATCCTGAAAATCAAACTTATTATTTTGCACAAGGTACATTGTACGATCAGCTTAAAGAAACAGATAATGCTATTGTATCATATAAAAAAGCTATTGAGCTAAAGCCTGATTATTTTGATGCACTACTAAACCTCGGAGCTATTTATTATAATATGGCAGGTGATATTATTAAAGCCGCAAATGATAATTTGAAATTAACAAACAAACAATACGAAGCAGAAAAACAAAAGGCTTACGATCAGTTTAAAGTTGCTTTGCCATATTTGGAAAAGGCACATGAAATTAAACCTGAACATATTGAAACTATGATATCATTAAAAGAAATGTATTACAGATTGCAAATGATGGATAAATATAAAGAAATGAAAGATTTAATTGAGGCCGCTAAGAATAAAACTGTAAAAAGTGAATAGTTTTTTTGAATAGTTAAAAAATTTTTAAAGGAGAGGGTTTTATTATCTTCTCCTTTCATTTAATTGTTTCTATTTAACATAATATTAATTATAGGACTTATGTAAGCAAAAACCGTAATAGGCCTGAAAGGCATATTTAACATAAAATAAGATGTCGGACAACTTGTTGTTCGCTATCGTTATATTTTATGTTAAGGTTTTTGCGGCCTATTCACCAAACCTCTATACAAAAGTAGCCCTGCAACCTGGCTCAAACAGTTCAACAACTGTTTGCCCTGGTAAGGTTTTTGCACCTTTACCCACCAAAACCAAATCCTGTCAGTTATAATTAATATTAAATTAAATAGAGCTTTTGTCATTCAAAATTATTATTACTCTTATTAATTTTAGATACACGAGATTTTAATTATTCGGATAATTATCAGTAATACGCTTGTACAGGATATTTTCTTTATAAACCGCAATTGAGTCCATAACCCATAATTCCTCATTAATTTTATGGTATTTAATCTCGGCTTTTACAAAAGGGTTATTTGTTCCAAATACCCCTGTCGCTTCTGAATGCTTAACAAAAGGCATTTTAGTTATACTCTTAACAATAGCTTCCGGAGAATTAGCAATTAAAGGCAACTCATAAAAGCCGTCTTTGTACTTAAACAAAAGCTTTTTAACGGATGAAAACCATTTATCTAATCGTTGTAAAAACATGTAGCAAAAAACATTTTGATGGTTTTTCTTAAACAAAAAAGTTATTTTTAAAACTAATCCATATAATTTGTAACTTCTGTCTTATACCTTTTTTCTCCATTCAATATATCCCAAAACAGCAAGTATTAGAAACACAGCGTATTGTATTGCAGTAAACCCCAGGCCTTTGACGAGATATAATGGAATGGAAACAATATTTCCGGCAATCCAAAGTGTCCAGTTTTCCAGTTTCTTTAAAGCCATATACCACATAGCGACAAAAAATATGGCCGTGGTAAACGAATCGGTATAGGTTATATATGTGATTTTAGTACTAAAAATTTTATATGCAAAAAATACAAATATTACTCCTGCAATAAATATAAAGACTCCAATTATCTTTTCCCTGAAATTTGTCCTGGTTATTTTTACAATTGAAATATTTCCCTCTGTTTTTCTCGACCAGTTGTACCAACCGTAAATGCTCATCACAAAAAAATAGGCATTTATAACCATATCACCCCTAAGTTCATATATATTTAATAAATACACATATATTCCGGTGCTAACTATTCCACTGGGATAAACCAAAATATTTTCCTTACGCGAAAACCAAACGCTTAATATGCCTAATAATGCAGCTGTAAACTCAAGCATAATCATGTAGAAATCAGCTGTTTCGTAAGGTTCTAACAGAAAATTTATTATATTTTCCATAATTGGCATAAAACTTTTACATTTATTTTAATCATTCAATAATCGCATCATAAATAGCCTGATGAATGGATGGCCTGACGTTAAGTTCATATATTTTTCTGTTATTTCTTGTTGGATATACTCTGTTTGACATAAAAACAAACAGAATTCCACTCTCAGGGTCTGCCCAGGTAAATGTTCCGGTGTAGCCGCTATGGCCAAAGCTGCTCATTGATGCATCCGGCGAACAAGAATCATCTTCCCTCTCCTCCAATTTTGGCTTATCAAAACCCAGTCCTCTCCTATTTCCTTCATTGGCATAATGTGCAAAAGTAAATTTGTTTATGGTATTTTCAGAAATATAACGTTCTCCTCCATATTTTCCTTTCCATAAATACATTTGCATAATTTTAGCCAAATCTAATGTTGTTCCGAACAATCCGGCATTTCCTGAAACTCCACACATCATTGCTGCTCCTTCGTCATGTACAGTTCCTTGTAGTTGAGTATGCCTGAAAACAGTATCAATTTCAGTTGGAATAATTCTGTTTTTATCAAATCTGTTTATTGGATTATAACCTACAGTCACTGCTCCAAGTGGTTTATAAAAATTATCACTCAAATATTTCTGGAAATCCTCTGAACTTAATTTTTCAACTATTGCAGGAAACAGATAAAATGCCAAACCTGAATACTTATATTTAGGATGTTCTGTTTTATCAACTTTAGATTTTCTGATTTGCCGATATATTTTTTTCTTGTACTCGTCGTAAATATATAATCCTGGTACTATTTGAACAGAGTAATGTTCTGATTTCTCATAAGATAAAGTTCTCCATTTAAACGTGCCATTTTTTCTTAAAGTAGTTTTCCAAAATGGAATCCATGGCTTTAAGCCTGCATTATGTGATAATATTCTTCTAAATATTAAATCCTTTTTATTTCCATGATTAAAATATGGAATATATGTTCCCAATGTTGCATCAAGGTCAAACTTATCTTCATCATGCAACTTCATCAATGCAGGTAAAGCAGAAGTTATTTTTGTAACCGATGCCCAGTCGTAAATATTGTTTTTTTTCACCTTAGTTATTGAATCATAAGTGTGATAGCCATATGTTTCATGAAACACCACTACTCCATATCTTGCTACAAGAACCTGAATGCCAGGTGCAACACTATCTCTTATTGCAGTATTGGCAATAGAGTCTATTTTGAATTTCATTTTGTTATAATCAAGGCCAACATCTTTTGCATTACCAAATCCAAACCGGTAATTTCCATTTGAATATACACCAGCCGCACCACCAAAAATGAATTGTATTGCATCTGCATTATTGATAGTATTGGTATTATCGATTTTATTTATTTCAATATCAGTTGTACTATCCGGATCAATACTATCAGCTTTTATCAATATAGTTTTCTGACGAAATAAATTTTTGTTTTTGGTATTATGGTCATTAAAATCCTTTACACTTGTAAAAATCAGTAAATTAGCCTTAGCGAGGTCGTCTTCAATTACAGTATAATTCAATAACATCTCTTTTGCAATTGTATCATCTGAAATCAAGCCAATTTTCAAAGTATCTAAACGTTTTAACGGAATTAAAGCAGAATCCTTCCCTTTTACAATAAAGCCTTCAGGATATTTTATTTGTTGAGCTTCTATATTAATACTCCAAATTAAAATTATTAGAAGAGTAAATATTTGTTTTTTCATTTTAAGATTTTCCAACTTTAAAGAAGCGTAAATCTAATATAAATAGTTAGTTGAAAAAAAAGCAATTTTAAATTTTAAAAAAAATGCTGTTTTTTTCAAAATAACTTATTTTTTATTTAGGGAACAGCCTTAAAATAACTATCTGATAATACAATATACTTGTGCTTTGTTAAACAGTGCCCTGGACGGAAAACCGGAAAATGTTGAATTTGAAAAAGATAGTATTTTTGAATTGCAAGTGCCAAAAACATGTCCTGATATTCCTACTGAAATATTATGAATGCTTTGGTTTAGTTTAATGATTAATTATGCATATGTAAATGCATTTTCAAAACCGGCAGAATTTAACCAATCCTGGTCAATACTTTGGCTAATAATAGTATTTAAGCGTGTTTTGAAGTCAGGCATAATACCGTTTTCTTCAATATATTCAACAGCTTCGCGGTAACTTTTAAGCATACTTTTATAAAATGCTTCTTGTTGTATGTTATTTTCAAGCGAAAATTGCTGAGCAGTTTCTATGTTGTAGCACATTACATCAGCTATTATGTATGAATCAACGCCTAATTGTATAAAATGTTTAATTATTTTTTGAGCCACTGACCTTCTTCGCTTAGGCTTTCGGCCATTTAAAGGAAAATATTCCTTAGTAATTTTGAATTTTGCTTCATCTAAGAGCTTTCTTTCATTGGGATTAAACGCAAAATCATAATAAGTTTTAACGTTTTTAAATCGAGAATATAGATCAAGCAATTGCTCAATTAACTGCTCTTTATTGAGATTATTTAAGTATAACTTTAAATCTCTTTTGCTCATGAATTATTTTCACTTTCTCAAATTATATAATCAAATAATATTTGTGTTTACCACAATTATCCAACCTTACCGTGGCAATGTTTGTATTTTTTACCACTACCGCACGGACAAGGATCGTTACGTCCAATTTTTTTCTCAACTCTTACCGGTTGCAGTTTTTGCTGTTCTTTCTCAGCATTGCCGCTGCCCTCTCCACCACCATACCTTGATGCATCAGACTTGCTCATTTTTAAGTTACTAAAATCTGAACGTTTTCTGGCTTGAGCTTCACGTACGCTAGATGAGTCTTGAATAGGAAGATGCCCTTTCATTATAACAGAAATAACATCGCGATTAATTCGGTCAATCATACTGCGGAACAATTCAAAAGATTCAAACTTATAAATAAGCAAAGGGTCTTTTTGTTCATAAGAAGCATTCTGAACAGATTGTTTTAAATCATCCATTTCCCGTAAATGCTCTTTCCATTCCTCGTCGATAGTTACCAGAAAAGTTGATTTTTCAAAAGATTGAACTAACTCTTTTCCTTCAGATTTATAGGCTTTTTCAAGATTAGTAATAACATTTAACGTTTTGGTTCCATCAGTAATTGGAACAACAATGTTTTCATAAACATGTCCACTTTTTTCAAAAACATTCTTTATTACCGGATAGGCTTGTTTTGCAATAAGCTCCGATTTATTTTTGTAAGAATCAATTGTTTTGTTATAAATTTTTTCAATAATAATATTTGGGTCAAGTTTAATATATTCTTCTTCAGATAAAGGAGTTTCAATTGAAAGAACCCTGATCAATTCCATACTAAAATCTCCAAAATCTTTATTTCCATGAAATTCATTCACAATTCCCTCGCAAACATCATACATTCCATTTGCTATGTCAACACCTATTCTTTCGCCATATAAAGCATGACGACGTAAATTATAAATTACTTCTCGTTGAGAGTTCATCACATCATCATATTCCAACAATCTTTTTCTGATGCCAAAGTTATTTTCTTCAACCTTTTTTTGTGCTCTTTCAATTGATTTTGAAATCATTGAATGTTGAATAACTTCACCTTCTTTAATTCCCATACGGTCCATCAAGCGAGCAATTCTATCGGAACCAAATAGTCGCATCAGGTCATCTTCAAGCGAAACAAAAAACTGTGAAGAACCCGGGTCGCCTTGTCTTCCGGCTCTACCACGCAATTGCCTGTCAACCCTTCTTGATTCATGCCTTTCTGTTCCAACAATTGCCAAACCTCCTGCTTCTTTAACTCTTTGAGATAATTTTATATCTGTTCCTCTACCAGCCATGTTAGTTGCAATAGTAACAATTCCTTCTTTTCCTGCTTCAGCAACAATTTCAGCTTCACGTTGATGTAATTTTGCATTTAATACATTGTGTTTTACTCTTTTAATTTTCAGCATTCGGCTTAGCAATTCTGAAATTTCAACCGATGTTGTACCTACTAAAACAGGCCTTCCTTTATTAACTAATTCAACAATTTCATCAATTACTGCATTATATTTTTCACGTTTTGTTTTATAAACCAAATCATCTCTATCATCACGTATAATTGGAACATTAGTTGGTATAACAACCACATCCAGTTCATAAATATTCCACAATTCACCGGCTTCTGTTTCTGCTGTTCCTGTCATACCGGCAAGTTTATTATACATTCTGAAATAATTTTGTAATGTAACGGTTGCAAATGTTTGAGTTGCTGCCTCAACTTTTACATTTTCTTTAGCCTCTATTGCCTGATGCAGGCCGTCAGAATAACGCCTGCCTTCCATAATACGGCCAGTCTGCTCATCAACAATTTTAACTTTATTGTCAATAAGAACATACTCAACATCTTTTTCAAAAAGAGCATAAGCTTTTAATAACTGGTTAATAGTATGTACTCTTTCTGATTTTACAGCATAGTCAGTAAGTAGTTTATCTTTTTTTGCAATTCTTTCAGAAGCATCAATATCCATTTTTTCCAATTCTGCTATTTCTGTACCAATGTCCGGCATTATAAAGAAATTAGGATCGTCAGAATCTGCAGTTATTAAATCGATACCTTTATCAGTTAATTCAATTGAATTATTTTTTTCATCAATAATAAAAAACAGGTCATCGGTAACTTTGTGCATATGCTTGTTGTTATCCTGCATATAAAAGTTTTCTGTTTTTAATAATAGTGCTTTATTGCCTTCTTCACTAAGATATTTGATTAAAGCTTTATTCTTAGGTAATCCTTTAAAAGCCCTCACTAACAATAATCCTCCTTTTTCGTTGTCGTTAGCAGCAATTAATTTCTTAGATTCAGCCAAAATTTTAGTAACCAGATTTTTTTGTTCATTATATAATCTTTGTACTTTAAATTTTAAGTCATCAAATAATTGATTATCTCCTTTGGGTACCGGGCCTGAAATAATTAATGGTGTTCTTGCATCATCAATTAAAACAGAATCTACCTCATCAACAATAGAATAGTTATGTTCTCGCTGCACTAAATCCTGTGGATTAATAGCCATATTATCACGCAAATAATCAAAGCCAAATTCATTATTTGTTCCAAATGTTATGTCAGCAAGGTAAGCTTTTCTCCTGTCGTCAGAATTTGGCTGATGTCTATCGATACAATCAACAGATAAGCCATGAAATTCATAAATTGGCCCCATCCATTCAGAATCACGTTTAGCTAAATAGTCGTTTACAGTAACAATATGAACACCTCTGTGAGTTAAAGCATTTAAAAAAACAGGAAGTGTAGCTACCAGTGTTTTACCTTCACCTGTAGCCATTTCAGCTATTTTACCCTGATGCAAAACAATACCCCCAATTAATTGAACATCGTAATGAACCATATCCCAGGTAATTTCATTCCCCCCAGCAATCCATGTATTGCTATAAATTGCTTTGTCGCCTTCAATTTTTATTGAATCTCGTGTTGTAGATAAATTACGGTCAAAGTCGGTAGCAGTAACAACAACCTCCTTATTCTCCTTAAATCTTCTGGCAGTTTCTTTTACAATAGAAAATGCTTCGGGCAATATTTCATTAAGAACTTCTTCCAGTTTTTCTTTAATTTCTTTTTTAAGCTTATCTATCCTATTATAATGCTTTTCGCGTTCTTCAATATCAAGTTCAGTACCTTCAAGTTGCTCTTTTAATGTTTTTATTTCATCGTCTTCCTTTTTTATATACTCCTGAATCTTTTTATCTAATTTCTTTGTATGCTCACGTAAGCCATCATTAGAAAGGGCAGCTATTTCATCATATACCTCTTTTATTTTTTCAACAATAGGTGAAATTTCTTTTATATCTCTGTCTGATTTTTTACCAAAAAAATTGCTTAACAGATTATTTATGAATGCCATATTTTGTTTTTTTTATATTAAAAATTATAATTCAAAATTAATTTATTTTTAGGAAAATTGTGGTATTCCTCAGATTTTTCGTTTTATTAATCAAGTATTTTTATTGAGACGCTTGAATATCAAATATTACTCCAAACAAATTTGTGTTTAGAACTAATGTAATTCTGTAATTATTATTGTATTAAGTTAATTTTTTGTTTTAATAAATAAGTTATTATCTGACACACTATTTACAATATTATTCCATTCATATACAGTTAGTTATGAATATAATTTGATAGTTATTTATTGTTTTTCTCCTTACTAAATTTAGGAATTTCAGATAAGAAAAAAATATTTATTCAGAAAATCTAATTATTTGTTTCTATCTAATTACTGCCAAAATAGCATATTTTTGTTTTTTCTAAATCCATATATGTACATATACGCATATATTCATAAAAGGCATGATTATTGAGAAAAGTGCTATAAAATTGTTATAATATGGCTAATTTTAATGAAATAGTTCGACAAAAAACACCTGTCTTAATCGATTTTTATGCCAATTGGTGTGCACCTTGTAAAATGATGCCTCCTATTTTAAAGCAAGTAAAATCTGAATTAGGTGAAAAGGTTAAAATATTAAAAATTGACGTTGATAAAAACCCGCAAATTGCTTTAAAATATAACATACGAAGTATTCCAACCATGATGCTATTTAAAGAAGGTGAAACAAAATGGATTACTACGGGTGTTACGCAGGCTAATCAGATAATTTCTAAAATTAATTCTATAATTTAAAATACTTATGAAAGTTACGGTTATTTCAGAACGATGTCCACAAAATCATTACTGTCCGGTTATACGTGTTTGTCCGAATAATGCGATTGAACAAACCAGCCCTTACAGTGCACCAAATATAAATTCGAGTAATTGTACTGATTGTGGCTTATGCACTAACTATTGTGCATATGGTGCAATTAAAATGACCTGATAAATAATATATAATACTAAAACGAAATGTTAATTTTATACTTAAATAAATGAAGAATATCTTTTTAATAACAATTGCAATTACACTTTTACCGGTTTTTGGATGTGAGGCTGGCAATCATGAGAAAAACAATTCTAATGATACATCTGTTATAAAAAAATCTTCAAAAAATGACGAAGATAGTGGAAAAGTAATCCATTTAACCAAAGCCGATTTCTTGGAAAAAGTAATGAATTATGAAAAAAACACAGATAAATGGGTATTTGAAGGAGACAAACCATGTGTTATTGATTTTTATGCAGATTGGTGTCCTCCATGTAAAATAGCCAGTCCTATTTTGGAAGAATTAGCAAAAGAATATGCAGGAAAAGTTAATGTTTATAAGGTAAACACACAAAAAGAAAGAGAATTAGCCGGTATTTTTGGCATAACCTCTATTCCTGCATTTTTATGGTGCTCTACTGAGGGTAAGCCACAAATGAGCAGTGGAATTGCCCGTACACCGGAAGATACTAAAGCCATGTTCAAGCAAATGTTTGATAATTTGAAATAGAACAGTTGTAATAATACATATTTGAGGCTTGTTTTTTTATTAAATAATTACTTTTAAAGTTAATATTCAGCAAAAATAATCTTCTTGTTTATTACTTTATCTTTCAAAAATATTCTGCATATTAAAACACCTTTCTTATTATGTAATGCAATAGATTTTTCTAATATTCCTTTTTTAAACATCTGACTATATACAACATCTCCCTTTAGAGAAATTATCTCAATCTTATATATTAGCATTATCTCAGATATAATACTAAATGATTTAAAACATGGGTTAGGATAAACCATTATTTCATCATCTGTATATTCAGTTAAAACCTTTTCTGGATAATTATCATTATAAAAATTGTAAAGTGATGTTTGAATGATAAAAGTTGCCGTATCGGTTTTTGTTCCATTATTCATTTCAATAGTAAGATTATACCTATTAAATTCGAATTGATTCAAATATTGTTCATTTGAAACTCTTATAACTCTTTCATTATCTATTTTAAAAGCTTTTTCAAAGTTTCCTGATAGTATTTTAAAGGCAATAGTTCCCGTATCGGGTATGATAATATAGTTCAATTGTAAAATTGGTTGATTATTGCTTACTTCTCCAAAAATTATTTTACTATCTGCTTGAAGCTTAAATATTGGCTGATAAATAGTTGCCCATAATTCTCTTCCATGTACTCCATCGTTAGCAATATAGTATAAATTATTATTCATTAATGT
Organism: Chlorobiota bacterium; assembly: GCA_013152655.1. Taxonomy (GTDB): domain Bacteria; phylum Bacteroidota; class Bacteroidia; order Bacteroidales; family B39-G9; genus JAADFW01. Next base: position 16,969 of record JAADFW010000036.1, on the reverse strand, counting down.
ATAATTGGAAGGATTTGACGAACCTGATTTATTAATATCAGAAATCATTATTGTTGAGTTTTCTGTTCCTTTAGTCTGCCAGGGTTCAATACCATGAACTCCATCATTTGCACTAAAAAATAAAAGGCTGTCGGTAGCAAATAAATTAGAAATCTCATCATTTCCATTAATAAATATATCTTTAACCAGTATTGAATTGTTTATAACAGTATTCGTTTTATACAATTCTACATTTGAAAAATATAAATCAGATTTTGTATAATATAAAGTATCATTAAAGATTGTAAGTTGATTTATCAATCTATTAAAGCTTAAATCTTCAATTTTTAATGTTCCTTTACTTGTTCCATCCGATTTAAACAAACCAAAATTTTCATCTTCAATCATTCCTGAAATAATTAGATGATCTTTATATATTATAAAATCATCAAGAGCCTTAAACGATAAAGACAAATATGTACCTTCTTTTGTACCGTCTGAAACCCAAAATCCATTATAATAAGTTTCAGGAAAAGTGTTCATATTTATTTTTTCTGCATAAAAGAAGAATTTTCCATTAAAAATAAAAGGATTAAAATCAAAACTATCAAATGAGTACAATGCTTCGGATAAATTGTTATTCAACGTATCTAAATAATATAAAGTGGAATAATAAGTAAGAAACAAACCATTTTTATAAACAAAGAAACTATTATGGGTAAAACTATTTGTCATTGGTATTAAAGAAGTATTTTTTTCAGTACCATCACTTCTCCAAATGCCTGTATTGTTTTCAATATATAAATAATCGTCGTATATTTCTAATGATTTAATTTGATTATCAAACTCTTTAACAATTTTTGTACTTTCTTTAGTCCCGTTTGTTTTAAATAAACCATGGTATATTGAAGAATTATTATCTGTAAAAAAGACCATATTCTTATATATAATCAAATTTTTTGGAAAATCAGAAATGTATTCAGTGCTCATTATTGATTTAGTATATTTATCCATTCCATTACTAACCCATAATTTTGTTTCGTGCAAATTATTTTTACTCGTAAAAAAAAGAGAATTATTTAGTACAGTTAATTCGCCAAGATGTGAATTACCATTTTTATTAATATCATCAACTAAATGATAATCATTAGTTGAATCATTTATATTCCAAAGTTCATAACCAATAATTGAGTCGTTAAAAGAAAAATACAGAGAATTATCGGTAGGTTGAAATGTTTTAATATAATTAAAGTTTCCAATTTTGTAACAGTCATAATCTTTATCCATTCTCCATAGTTCGCTATTATCATACTTTTTTGTAAAATATAAATTATTTGACGTGGCTCTTATAATGCTAAAATCCTTAAAATAATTCCCTTGAATTATAAGTTTTGTATTTGCAGAAGTACCGTCGGTTTTCCATAAATTGGTTCCGTAATTAATTTTAAAAAAAAGCTCATTATTAAATCCAATAAAATTATATGGATTACTACTTCCATTTTGACTAATATCCTTAACCATATAAGTTCCCGCTTCTGTTCCATCCGTTACCCATAATTCACCTCCATGTTGCCCATCATTAGCGGCAAAATATATTTTTTTATTGTATAAGTAAAAAGATTTATAATAATCAGCAACATTATACATTTCAAAACCATTCTTGGTTCCCGGATTTATATCTTTTAAAATATAAGTCCCTTCTTCTGTTCCATCGCTTCTCCATATTTCTCTGCCATATTCCTGTGTTTTGCATACAAAATATAGTATGTTGTTTAATGCAACAAAAGGCGGACTTATTGGCCCATTTTCAAAAGAACTTTCAGAGCCGGTATTTATATCCTTTACAAGTTTTGTACTTTCCGGAGTTCCGTCACTTAACCAGAGTTCATATCCATGAGTTTCATCCCATCCTACAAAATACAAAGTATCTCCAACAACAAGTAAATGCATTGCGGGAATACTTCCATATGTAGTAATATTGTTATCAATCGCATTAAATTCAGTAACATTGTTAGTGCTTAACCACAACTTATGGCCTGAAATATATAATAATTCCGATTTAAATGCCTGAAGGTTTATAATTGAGCTAAGTGACCATTTCACTCTATAAGTTCCTTCATTTGTACCGTCTGTTCTCCATATTTCTTTACCCTGATATAAATCATCACCTACAAAATATAATATACTGTCAATAAATACTTTCTGTCCTTTATCATTATTAATTCCACTTTCATTGCCTTCATAAATATCATAAACCAATTCAGTTGTTTCTACTGTTCCTTTTGTTTTCCATAGTTCGGTTCCATGAATTCCATCATCAGCAATAAAATATGTCAGGTTATTATTTGTTATAAAATAGGCAGGATTAGAAGATTCTGTAGTTTGAGAAAAGTCTTTCAACATATAAGTTGTTTGTGAATTTAGAAAACAACTATATAAAGTCAAGATACTTACAAATAGTACTTTAATAAGTTTTATTTTCATACTTTTACTGCCTGCTATTTATGTAAATTTAGTTATTTTTTACAATATTTTAATCACTAAATCTATTTTTTATGAATACAATTCCTATTAACCGGTTTATTGCAAAACCAACCGATATCTGGCTAAATGATTGGTTTCTTCTAACAAGTGGTAATTTTAATACTAAAGAATATAATACTATGACAGTTGCCTGGGGCTTTTTCGGAAATATGTGGAGTATGCCGGTTGCTGTTGTTGTTGTAAGGCCAACTCGATATACGTACGAATTTATTAATAAATACGATACATTTACACTCAGTGCTTTTGATAAAAAATATAAACCTGAATTGAATTTACTGGGAACAAAATCAGGCCGCGATGGTGACAAAATTGCAGAATCGGGATTAACCCCTATTGAATCAAATAAAATTGAAGCACCTGCATTTAAAGAAGCTGAGCTTATTATTGAATGTGAGAAAATTTATTGGGATGATTTTAAGCCTGCTAATTTTTTAAATCCAAATATTGAAAAAAAGTATCCTATCAAAGATTATCACCGAATGTATTTTGGTAAAATATTAGAAATTAAAGCTATAGATAAATACAAAATTGTTTGAAATAATCTGTGAATATTTGGCTAAAACTATTTTATTTAAACTAATTAGGTATAGTTTATTTAAGATTAACAATTATTTAATTTTTGCTAAAAAAATATAATCAAGCCACGTAATATATTATAATTCAAATTATTACAATAATTGAATATGTTTATATATTACAAAAACACTAATAATTAAACTCACTATTTTTCTCAAATTTAGTTTAAATGATTTATTTATCTACTTTTGAAACAAAAAAATAAATTCTGGATTTCCCCATAAAATATCAATTTTCCAATTTTAAATTTCACCTTTTTGTCTGTTTTCATAGACAAAAAAAATATTGACATAATAAATTACAAACAAACATGAACACAAAAGACGTTAGATTTTCTAAAGACAAAAACAAAGATTTTCTGAAAACATTAAAGCAAAGAGTTAAAGAGTATTTTAATGAAAACAAAATCACCAAACATGCAAATGGTGCAATGGTTTTTAAAACAGTTATGATTCTCTCAATATATATTATTCCCTATTTTCTGGTTGCTACAGGTTTTTTTCAACTTACATTCATAAATTTAATATTATGGTTAGTAATGGGAATAGGAACAGCAGGTATTGGAATGTCAATAATGCATGATGCTAACCATGGTGCATATTCTAAAAACAGAAAGGTTAATAATTATTTGGGTTATTTACTAAATTTAGCCGGTGGATACGCAGGTATTTGGAAAATTCAACATAATGTTTTACATCATTCCTACACTAATGTTACCGGTTTAGACGAAGATATTGCACCCGGGAAAGTTCTTCGCTTTTCTCCTCTCGAAAAACATTATAAAGCACATAGGTTTCAACACTTATATGCCTGGTTTTTTTATGGTTTAATGACAATTTTATGGATTACTACCAAAGAGCTTAAACAAATTAGCAGGTATAATAAGGAAGGATTATTAGATACGCGCAAGAAATCTTTTAAAAGAATTTATACAGAAATGATATTTCTAAAAATTACATATTATATTGTTGCATTGTTTATTCCAATGATTTTTTCACCTGTAGCCTGGTGGTTAACTATTATATTTTTTATTGCAATGCATTTTGTAACAGGTTTTATATTAGGAATTGTTTTTCAGCCTGCACATGTAATGCCTACTTCTAAATACCCTATGCCCAATGAAAATGGAGATATGGAAAATAGCTGGGCTGTACATCAATTACTTACAACAACTGATTTTGCTCCTAAGTCGAAAATACTTTCGTGGTATGTTGGTGGGTTAAATTTTCAAATTGAACATCATCTTTTCCCTAATATTTGCCATATACATTATAAAAAGCTGGCAACAATTGTCAAAAAAACAGCAAGTGAATTTAATATTCCATACAATGTTCAACCAACTTTTCTATCAGCTATAATAAACCATGCTAAAATGTTAAAAAAATTGGGGCAGCCATCATAAAAGCCTATTGTTCAAAACATGAAAAGCGTAAATACTACTTTAATAGGTTGTTATTTAATTCATAACACTTGAATATATTAAAATAGAGTATCTCTTTTTATATTTTTCTTATTTTTGCTTAAACGCAATTACTAAAAAATATGAAATATCCAAAAAAAGTAAAAGTAAGCGACATTACTGTCCGTGACGGTTTTCAGCACGAAGAGAGCATTATACCTACCGAAGCCAAATTATGGGTGGCTGAGCAATTAATTCTATCCGGTTATAAAAATATTGAAGTTACAAATTTTGGAAACCCAAAGGGAATGCCTCAATTTAATGATGCTGATGAATTAATGAAGAGATTAAAAAATAGTAAAAAGGTTAATTCGCTTATTGATGAAGTTGAAATTACTGCTGTAACAATTAGAGAAAGAGCAATTGAACGTACAATTGAAGCGCGGAAAGAAGGATATGGCCCCGACAGAATATTATTAATGGTTTCAACCAGCGAGTCGCATCATAAAAAAAACTCCGGTTTATCTTTAGAGGAATACTGGAAAATGAGTGAGAAATATATAAAAAAGGCAAATGACGTTGGGATTAAAGTTAATGGAACTGTTAGTACAATTTGGGGATGCCCTATTGAAGGGCCAACCGAAATTAACAAAGCACTTGAATTTACAAAACGATGGTTAGATATAGGAGCAGTTGATGTTGAACATGCTGATCATGATGGTTCTGCTTCACCTGACAGAGTTTATAATTATTTCTCCAGGGTATTAGATGCCATTCCTGATACATCAAAACATATCGCTCATTTTCATACTACACGTGGTTGGGGTTTAGCTAATGTATTAGCTGCTTTACAAGCAGGAATTACTAATTATGAATCAACCCTTGGTGGTATTGGAGGCCAGCCTGCTAATTTTGTGAATGGTATTCCGGTTGCCGGTACAGGTTCTTATTACTATAAAGATCCTGGCATAACAGGCTTAATATCAACTGAAGATATGTTAGTTATGTTTGACGAAATGGGTATTGAAACCGGAGTTGACATTGATAAAATACTTGAAACAGGTAAAATAGTTGAAAAAATTGTTGGCCGCAGGTTGCGCTCAGAATCAATTAAAAATGGAAGGATACCTAAATTTTTAAAAGGAGAAAAATAGAGCGTTTCCCTGATATATTTATTCTCTGTTAGAATAATGCTTCCTTAAAATCATTCCAAATACTATATTTCACAGAATAGCTTTTTTTATTCTATTAACTTATTTAGTTAATATTTTATTAATCGCCTGCTTTGGTTATTAGATAGTAAAATATAAGACGTATTTTTAAAAAATATAGAACTATTTACGGATAGTTTTAAAAATTATTTTAATTTAGTCCAAATTGTAAAACTAAATTCTAATTAAATATTCTTAATTAAAATACTAATTATAAATGCCACATTATCATTCATCAGGTAAAATTCCACGCAAAAGACATGTTGTATTTAATAAACCAGATGGAAATCTTTATGCAGAGCAATTAATTTCTACCGAAGGTTTTTCTTCTGTCTATTCCCTAACTTATCATTGCTACCCTCCTACTAATGTGTTGAAAATTGATAAGGCTTATTCCGTTGTACCCGAAATTGTGCTTAACAAAAATATGCAACACAGAAGTTTTCAGGGTTTTAAAGTTAATTCTGAAGAAGATTATGTAAAAAGTAGAAAACCACTATTGATAAATGAAGATGTGTACATTACAATGGCATCACCTAAAAAATCGATGGAAAACTATTTTTTTCGCAATTCAGATGCCGATGAATTAATATTTGTACACAAAGGAAGTGGAGTTCTAAAAACCATGTTCGGAAAAATATATTTTGAATATGGTGATCATCTTATCATTCCAAAAGGAACTATTTATCAGCTAATTTTTAACTCAGAAGATAATAAGCTTCTAATTATTGAATCGTTTAGTACAATTCAATTCCCAAAAAAATATCTAAATAAAAACGGGCAATTGCTTGAGCATGCTCCATTTTATGAGCGTGACATACGTAAACCGGTTGAGCTTGAAACAATTGAGAAAGAAGGCGATTTCTTAATTCTAACCAAAAAACAAGATTTAATTTATCCTTATCATTATGCAACACATCCGTTTGATGTTGTTGGATGGGACGGATATCTCTATCCATTTGCTTTTTCAATACATGATTTTGAGCCTATAACAGGCAGGCTACATCAACCGCCTCCTGTTCATCAAACTTTTGAAGCAAATAATTTTGTAATATGTGCCTTTGTTCCTCGATTATACGATTATCACCCAAAAGCTGTTCCTGCTCCGTATAACCATAGCAATGTTGATTCTGATGAAGTTTTATATTATGTTGATGGTGAATTTATGAGCAGAAAAAATGTAACTGAAGGACAATTTACTTTGCACCCTATTGGAATACCGCATGGCCCGCATCCGGGAGCTGTTGAAAAAAGTATTGGTGCTAAAAAAACCAATGAATTAGCTGTAATGATTGATACTTTTAATCCGTTAAAAATTACCAGCGAAGCACTTAAAGTTGAAGATAAAAACTATTTCCGCTCATGGATTGAGTAGATTTAATATTAAAAATAACTGTAAATCAAAAGCATAAGTAAAAAAATAATTAATAAAAAATGCAAGACTTTTTACCTTTAAACGGAACCGATTACGTTGAATTTTATGTTGGAAATGCAAAGCAGGCAGCCTATTTTTATCAAACTGCTTTCGGTTTTCAGCCATTGGCATTTGCCGGATTAGAAACCGGGCTAACCGACCGTGTTTCATATGTCTTGCAACAAGATAAAATAAGATTTGTTTTCACGGCTTCATTAATTGAAAATTCAGAAATTGCCGAGCATGTTAAACGACATGGCGATAGTGCAAAGGTAATTGCGTTAATGGTTGACGATGCAAAAAAAGCTTTTGACGAAACAATAAGCCGTGGAGCTATGCCATATAAAAACCCAGAAATATTGACTGATGAATATGGAGAAATTATCCAATCAGGCATCCACACTTATGGCGATACAGTACATTTATTTATTGACAGAAAAAATTATAATGGCCCTTTTATTCCAGGATTTATTAAATGGGAAACAGAATATAAAACTAAAGATGTAGGCTTAAAATATATAGACCATATGGTTGGAAATGTTGGATGGAACGAAATGGACAAATGGGCAAATTTTTATCATGATGTAATGGGTTTTACCCAATTAATTTCATTTGACGATAAAGATATTTCAACTGAATACACAGCACTTATGTCGAAAGTAATGTCAAATAGCAATGGCAGAATAAAATTCCCAATTAATGAGCCAGCAAAAGGAAAGAAGAAATCTCAAATTGAAGAATATATAAATTTTCATAACGGTGCGGGTATGCAACATGCTGCTTTAGCAACTGATAATATAATTGAAACTGTTAGTGAATTAAGAAAACGTGGCATTGAATTTTTAACAATCCCCGATGAATATTATAATACCGTTTTAAAAAGAGTAGGCCCAATTGATGAAGAATTAAAAACGTTAAAAAAACTTCGTATATTAATAGATAGAGACGATGACGGATACTTACTTCAAATATTTACAAAACCGGTTGAAGACAGGCCAACAGTTTTTTATGAAATAATACAACGAAAAGGTGCAAAGTCTTTCGGAAAAGGTAATTTCAAAGCACTGTTTGAGTCAATAGAACTGGAACAGGCAAAAAGAGGAACTTTATAAATTAAACAAAGCTTTTTATAAAAAAAATATTATGATAGAAGCAAATAACCCAAATTTAAAAACTTGGATAGAAGTTGATGATGATAGCGACTTTCCTGTTCAAAATATACCTTTTGGAATATTTAAAACTAAAAAATTGACTCCAAGGCCGGCAACACGCATTGGAAATACAGTAGTTGATTTACAAACACTTGCAGATTTTGGTTATTTTAATCATACTAATATTGACACTTCAGTTTTCTCGAAACAATTTCTCAACGGTTTTATTGCATTAGGAAAACCCATTTGGAGAGAAGTTCGCAATCGGTTATCAGAACTGTTTAATATTGATAATCCTGAATTGAGAGATAATATTAAAGCCAAACAGAGCATATTACACCGTATAAATAAAGTTGAAATGCTTATGCCTGTAAAAATTGGCGATTATACCGATTTCTACTCAAGTTACGAACATGCAAAAAATGTAGGTATGATGTTCAGAAAACCGGATAATGCTGTTTTGCCAAATTGGAGGCATTTACCGGTTGCATATCATGGCAGAAGTTCTTCTATTGTTATTTCCGGTACAAATATTTACAGGCCTAAAGGACAAATCAAAGTAGAAGAAAATGTATTTCCTGAATTTGGCGAAACAAAATCATTGGATTTTGAATTGGAAATGGCATTTATAACCGGGAAAAAGACTGAATTAGGTGAAGTAATAAACATTCAGAAAGCTGAAGATTATATCTTCGGATTAGTAATTTTCAACGATTTGTCTGCCAGAGATATTCAAAAATGGGAATATGTACCCCTTGGCCCGTTTTTAGGTAAAAATTTTGGTTCAGTTATTTCACCCTGGATTGTTACTTTAGATGCATTAGAACCATATAAAACTGAAGGTCCTGCACAAAATCCTAAAATATTACCCTATTTACAAATTGACGGAAATAATAATTATGACATAAACCTTGAAGTTTATTTACAGCCTGAAGATGAAAAAGAATCACAGATTAGTGCTTCTAATATGAAATATCTCTATTGGAACATGCCGCAACAATTAGCTCACCATACTGTTAACGGCTGTAATATAAATATTGGCGATTTATGTGCATCCGGAACAATTAGCGGGCCAACACCTGAATCTTATGGTTCTATGCTTGAATTGGCATGGAAAGGAACAAAACCAATTCAGTTAACTGATGGTTCAGTACGAAAATTTGTTAATGATAATGATACAATTATTATGAAAGCTTACGCTAAGAATAAAAAAATAAGAATAGGTTTTGGTGAAGTTGTTACAAAAATTTTACCTGCTAAATAATTCTTATATGATAAAAATTAATCCTAAAAATAAGCCGCATTCCGATTTTTTTAAACAAATGTTATATGCTATCGGTCCACGCCCAATAGCACTTGCAAGCACTATTGACAAAAATGAAAATGTCAACCTTGCTCCTTTTAGTTTCTTTAATATTTTTGGAATTAATCCACCTACATTAATTTTTTCACCTTCAAGAAGAGGAAGAGACGGAAGTTTAAAAGATACATATGAAAACTTAAAAGAAGTTCCTGAAGTAGTTATAAATGTTGTAAATTTTGATATGATATACCAGGTAAATCTTAGTAGTTCAGATTATGCAAAAAATATTGATGAATTCATTAAAGCAGGCTTTACTCAGGTTGAATCTGAATTTGTAAAACCTTTTAGAGTTAAAGAATCGCCGGTAAGTATTGAATGTAAAGTAAAGCAAGTTATTGAAACCGGTAGTGGCGGTGGTGCGGGTAACCTTGTTATTTGTGAAATTGTTATGGTTCATATAAAAAAAAATATTTTGAATGATGATGGTTTTATAAATCCTGACAAGTTAAAATTAGTTGGTAGAATGGGCGGAAATTACTGGTGTAAAGCTTTCGGCAATTCACTTATAGAAGTTGAAAAACCTTCCGGTGAACCGGGAATAGGTTTTGATAATTTACCTTAATTTACCTTTAGATATTCGTTTAAGTGAAGTATTAACCGGAAACGACCTGGCAAGAATAGCAATGCTCCCTAAACTACCCGATACAGGTGAAATTGAAAAAATGAAGAAAAGTGCTGAAATAAAAAAGATTTTTCATAACCATGGAGACAATAATGCTCTTCTAAAAAAGAAAATTCATTTATTCGCAAAAAAAATGATTGAAAAAGGAAATATAGAAGATGCATTTAAAATACTATTAATCCTTTATAACTAATTAGTCCTAATAATTTTCCTTATAAAATTTATTAAATAAAAATGCTGTTAAAATATATTATCCGATTTGCAATAATATTCATTTTTTTATTTTTAATTGATCTTTATTCATTTAAAGGAATTAGGTTAATTACTTCTAATTTACAATTGTTGGCCAGATTAATAATTTATTATTCTTACTGGTTTATTACTTTACTCATATTTTTAGGAATTGTATTAATAAGCCTTAACTTTTCGAATTACAGAACACCTGATTTTTACAGGAAAGCTTTTTTACTATTTGGGTTTATCATACTTGTTACCGTTCCTAAATTAGTATTTGTAATTTTTCACTTAACCGACGATATTGTCTATGTGTCTAAGCTATTAATAACCAAACTATTCAATTCTGCTCCCCCTACAAATGAAACCACAAATGTTATAAGCAGGGGGAAGTTTATTACACAAATAGGTATTGTTGCAGCTGCTGTACCGTTTGTATCTATTTTATGGGGAATGGTAAAAGGAAGATTTGATTATCGCGTTAAGAATGTAAAACTTAGTTTTAATAATTTGCCGGAAAGTTTTAATGGCTTAAGAATTCTACAAATATCTGATTTTCATATTGGAAGCTTTACAGGCAAACAAAATGAAGTAAAGCATATTGTTGATTTGATTAATAAACAAGCCTGCGATTTTATATTCTTTACCGGCGATATGGTAAATAATTTTGCTGCTGAAACCAATGAATTTATTGATATACTTGGAAAATTTCAAGCTAAAAAAGGAAAATTTTCTATATTGGGCAATCATGATTATGGAGATTATGTTCCATGGAAAACACAAGAAGAAAAACAACAAAACTTAAACACATTAATTGATATTCATAAAAAAATTGGTTTTGATATTTTATTAAATGAAAATAGAACCATCACAATTAACGGACAGCAAATTTTTATTATTGGAATTGAAAATTGGGGTTTACCACCATTTCCACAACATGGTGACTTAAAAAAAGCGATGAATGGAATTGATGATAATAAGTTTAAAATTTTACTTTCTCATGATCCAAGCCATTGGGATGCACAGGTTTTAAATAACACTAATATTGACTTAACTCTTTCAGGACATACACATGGAATGCAATTTGGTATTGAAATTGGAAATTTTAAATGGAGTCCGGTAAAATGGAAATATCCACGCTGGGCAGGCTTATACTCTGTGAATAATCAATATTTATATGTCAACAGGGGAATTGGTTATATTGGCTTCCCTGGCAGAGTTGGTATTCTTCCTGAAATTACCGTTATTGAATTACAATCAGTATAGTGGATTTAAGAATATTTTACAACTATAAAAGTGTTGCCTAATACCCGCAAGTGGTTTTACTGACAAATTATAAATTGCTTATTATTAATTACTTAAACAAATAGAGTAAAAAATATCCTTATTCATATTAAACCTTATTAGCGTTTTATAGTCAAAACAGGCAAATAAACAATTTACGATCTTGTATAGCAAAAGAGAAATTAATTATACAGATCATCATGTCAAACTTTAAAAAATTAATAAAATGAAAAAATTAGAAAAAATTTTAATGAGCCTGGTATTATTAGCAGGATTTAGTTTGTTTTTTACTTCTTGTCAAAAAGATAGTTCTACAAATGTGAGTACAACAACCAGTAGCGACAACACTTTAGCCGAAAGCAGCTTTAACGATTTATTTAATATAGTTGAAGAAGTTGAACAGGGTGATGAAAGCTCAACAGATAAAAGTAGTTTTATTGGCAGATGGTCATTTGGCGATTGTGCTTCTGTTACTATTGACCCTGTAGGCCCAAATTTTCCAAAAACAATTACAATAGATTTTGGCGACACCAATTGTGTAGGTGACAACGGTGTTGAGCGAAGAGGTAAAATTATTGCTACAATTACCGGCCGTTTATGGCAAGAAGGTTCTGTTAGAACCATAACTACTGAAGATTTTTATGTAGATAATGCTAAAGTTGAAGGAACTAAAACAGTAACAAACGAAGGTAGAAATGAAGATAACTTCATCTTCTTTAGCATAATTGTTGAAAATGGGAAAATTACTCCTGAAGAAGGAAATGCTATTGAATGGTATTCAACTCGTGAAAAAGTGTGGATTGAAGGCGAAGAAACAAACATGATGAACCAGGGAATGGGAGGTGTTATGGATGATGTATTTTTAATTACCGGAAATGGCGGCGGAGTTAACAGAGATGGAATAAATTATACTATTACAATAACTAAAGCATTAAGAGTTCAAAGAGATTGTCGCTGGATTACCGAGGGAACAATGGAATTATTACCGGAAGATTCTGAAAAAAGAATATTGGATTATGGTGATGGCGAGTGCGATAACAAAGCTACTGTGACAATTGGCGACGAGGTAAAAGAAATAACCATACGAAGAGGAAGAAAAATGTAGATTGGTTATAGTTTATAAATAAAAGAGGCCTTTAAATTCTATAAAGGCCTCTTTTTTGTTGGTCCGATTTCCAATCGGACTAAATTTGCAGCAATTACAATTAATAAAAAATATAACTACATTTTATGAGGTTTGTTTGATAGAGTAGTCCGAATATAATTCGGACTTACGGTTGACTAGGTTTGCATTCATTAAAAAAATAAATAAAAGTTACTATCTTCCTACTACAATAATTTCAGAAAACATTCAGATACAATTTGGTTATACTGACTGTTATCAATCCAACAAAAAATGTAGAAATTCAGGATTACAATAAGAAAATTCCCAATCTTCCCAATTCTTAACCAAATTTATTTTCACCGGATTTTCAACCACATACTTAATTTTATTAGCTAATTCGTTCCTACTATTAATCAAATTATCATAACTTTCCTTTTGCCAAAATGAACCTTGAGTATTTATAATTTTGTTTGCTTCTCTAGCTGTATAGCGCTTTAATGATTGTAAAATTTTAAAAAGAGGTTTTTTTATTTTATAAATTATCATATGTACATGATTCGACATAATGGTATAACATATTAATTTATAATCTTTACCATCAAGGAAATGAATAGAATTAGCTACAATTTTAGCAATAGTTTTATTTGCTAAATAAGTAGTTCCTGATTTTGGATTATCAAGCATACTATTAAATACCTCATTATATTGCTCATTTTCCTTTCGAATAGCTTTTTTCATTTGATCCTTTTTAGATCCAAATTGTTTTCTTTGTCTAATGATATTTATCTCTTTTTCTTCTTTTAATTTTTGTAAAATGCTTACCGGTAATGAACCATATAACCGAAATGTAATAAAAAAGACACCTTCTTTAGGTTGAATATGAGGTAAGTGCCTCCGATATTCTTCTTTTTCCATTATAAACTTTATTAATAAGTAAAAAATATAGTACGAATACTATTCGGATTTATTGTTGGTCCGATTTCCAATCGGACTAAATTTGCAGCAATTACAATTAATAAATATTATAACTACATTTTATGAAGTTTGTTTTATAGAGTAGTCCGAATATAATTCGGACTTACGGTTACTCAATTTACTTATAACAAATCCCGGAAGGAATAATACCTGCATTAAAATGATCAATTTCATTTCCTGAAATGTCATAAATCCAAACAACACCTTTTTGATTATAATCAAGCGCATCGGTTATAAACAATAAATTTGATTTTGCATGATAACTTATCGAATAAAACTTTCTACTATTTCTGTTTACAAATGTTTCATCAGGTATTTTAGTTGCATTAATAGATATCTTATAAATATCGTTATTAATAAAATATAGCGAATCTTTAGTACCGTTTATTATCAGATGTGTTGGATTAAGATTAATATCCGGAAATACCAATGTTTTTTCAATTCGGAAATTTTCAGAATTAATACATGTTAAAACAGGAAGTTCATCATTCATAAATCCACCACTACTTAAAACCCAAATCCTGTTATTTTTATCTGCTACTATGCTATTTGGTTCTTTAGTAACCATAATTGAATCAATAATTTGATCGGTTTCAGTATTTATAACAAAAACCTGGTTTCCAAAAGACCAGTTAGTAACAAATACATTGGGTTGCACAAGAGTAATAGCTTCTGTTGTTTTGCCAACATTTATCTGCCCGGTAATATTATACGTGTTGGGATTTATAATTTGAATTGTAGGATTTTTCAAATCTGTTACATAAGCTTTTGTTTCATTAATTAATTGAATATATCTTGGCAATCCAAATCCGGTAATCGTAGTTATTTCTTTATAGGTATTTATGTTTATAACTTCAATTTTCTTTGAATTATTTACTACAATAAAGCCAATTGTATCCTTAATAACCATTGATTGCACTACATCGCCTAAAGATTTATGATTAACATTTAAGAATACATTATTTGAAACTTTTTGAGAATCAATGCTATAAAATGATAACGATCCGTTACCACTCATAAAATTTCCCTCATTAAGAATAAAAACACCATTTTCATTATATAGAATATCATCTTGTTCTGTTTCAACAGGGCCAAAAGAGTCTTCGCAACCTATTATGAAAATTGAAACAATTAGTATTTTAATAATTATTCTTATGTTTTCAATCAAAGTACTTAATTTTTAAGGTAAATGAATAATATCTTCCCGGCATTGGATAATTCTCAATCGACTGATAATTTACACTTGTAATATTCTTTATGGCAAAATCAATATTTAAAGATAGCTTGTTGTATTTAAACTGTCGTGAAGCAATAATATCAAGCAACCCATATGAAGGCATGTATGAACTATTATCAGCTAAAACATAACGTTTGTCAGTAAAAGTATAATGAAACGAAAACGTATTGTTTGCATTGCTTATATTCAATATTGCTTTCAAATTGTTTACAGGAATATAAATTAACTGCTTATTAATTATAGTTGAATCATCTTTGTTATAAATATCCATATTTGTTGTTAAGGCATAATTATAAAAGCCTTTTAAATTAATATTATAATTTGATAATGAAGCAGTTAAATTTGAATACGCTTCTATCCCACGTGAATGAACTTTTTTAGAATTAACCGGCATCCAGTTTAAATTTGACGATTCCATTGGTTGCCATATTATCCAATTATCAATATACGCGTCATACACTGTTAAATGACATTTGTAATTGAAATTTACATTTATTGATTTGTTATATTTTATGCCTGTTTCAAAATTTCTACTAGTTTCAGGAATCAGGTTTTTATTACCTCCCGGAAACCAATATAGCTCATTCATAGTTGGAAACCGGTTGTTTTTAGCAAAATTAAAATAGAGTGTTACCGGATTTTTTTTGAAAACTAAGTATTCTAATCCAATTAAAGGCATTAAGCCTGAAGATTGGTTAAAATCAAAGTTTTCATAGCGCAAAGCCAAAGAATAAGACAAATTAGTAATTAATTTACCATTAAGAATAACCGATGCGTTTACAATTCCGGCATTTATTATTGTTTTATAATTATCTGAAATTATTCTGTAATGTTGGTAATTTACATTTGTATTTATATGATGTTTTTGAGTTAAATTATAAATATATTTTATTTGGTTTTTAATTTCTTCACTTTTGCTTAACGTATTCAAATTCAAATCTTTATTAGAATAGAATAACTCATCTTTTATATAACTTAAATAAGTTTTAAGTTTTCCTTTTTCACTAAAATTATCCCACTCAATAACAGATTTAATAGTATTATCTTTCTGAAAAGCAGTTAGTGAATCTTCTTCAACTGTTATATTTGATGGTAAATTTCGATAGTTCTTTTGAAGCCATAGCTTTCCGGAAATAATATTATTACTATTTAACCGAAAATATATTTCTTGTAACGCGCCTTTACCATTATAATCAGCGTATTTTCTTTCCAAAACAGTATCTTTATTTCTATCAAAATAGTTGAAATTATTAGCCGATGAAACATAAAAAAGTTTTGTACTACTTTGAAGTTTAGCACTTCCGGCCTTAACAGATATTACATTATTTGTACTATGAAAACTACCAAAAGAATTAATAAAATTAACAGATAATTTGTTTTTCCAATTTGGCTTATTTATCAAATTTATACTTCCTCCTATCCCGCCACTTGTTTCCTGTAGCGAGCCTGCTCCATAATTTATTAACACTTCATCAACAAATAAAACAGGAATTAATGAAAAATCAGTTTGTCCTAACATTGGTGAATTAATATTGATGCCATTCCACAAAACCTGCGTTTGATTTGCAGATGTTCCTCTGAAAGAAGCACTTGCCAGTGCACCATAGCCATAAGACTTAATAAATAACGGAGAATGATCCATAATAAGCTCAGAAAGTGTATTCCCAACATTTTGAGCTAATGAAACAGAATCTATTTTATTTGCTTTACTACCAATTGGGGCAAAATCAATTCTTTCAAATACCTTAATCTCATTCAACTTAATGGTGTCTTTCATTGTCTGCGAAAATGAATAATTAATATTCATAGCCACAATAAAAAAAATGAAAACCTGTATTTTATTAAATATATTCAAATAATTATTAATTAGTATTA
>JAADFW010000035.1 GCA_013152655.1 Chlorobiota bacterium | reverse complement strand
GGAAACCCCGATTTAGACATACCCAAATTTGGGGTTGTAAAACAACTCAAATTTGTTGGTATAGTCTTAATCGTAGAAAATGTATGCATTTCCCGGGTTAATTAACTTCCATTTCTGTCTCTGTCATCAAATGCACAAGGTTGCTTTTCAGTATGTCCTTTATATCTAATATCAAGTGTTTTTTTATAATGGTTCTCAAGCGATTGGCAAATATGAGGCCTTTCAAGCCATCGTCCTGAACTACTTATGCAATATTCAATATCAAGAGGTATTTCTTTTTTACGATAAACGCCACAAATTTCAACATTTTCAGGCTCTATGTTTTTTTTGTCGAGATGTTCAATTAAACCACAAATAGTGTCAGAAAAATAATTTATAAAAATATCCTTGTTCTCTTCTATACTATAAACTTTTGCCGTATATGTATAAGGAAGGCTTTTGTCATATTTTGACTTTGGCCCAAAAATCTTGCTTATGAAAGACATCTTGTTTTATAGCATTAAGTTTTAAAAAGGAAAAGTTAAGAATTTTATTTTGTAGATAAAAAAATATTTACCTTTATTAACAACCTGAATTCCTAATATCGAACTTAGGATAATATAAATTATTTTCGAAAACTATCGTTTAATATTTTCAAGAGCATAATCAATACGTTTAAGCAATTCTTCTTTTCCAATCAATTCAATAATTGTAAACAAATCGGGTCCTTTGCTACTACCAACAATAATTAAGCGTAATGCATTCATTACTTGTCCCGTTCCCAGTTCTTTCGCTTCTATATATTTAAATATGGCATCGTGTGCTGTTGATGCATCAAAATATTCAATACCGAGAATAATATTTTTAATATCTCTAATTATGGCAGGTGTATTTTCTTTCCATCGTTTTTTTACTGTTTTTGCGTCAAATTCAACAGGTGCCTGAAAAAAGAAATGAGCTTGCTCCCATAATTCAGATACAAAATTAACCCGTTCTTTTACTATTCCACATATTTTTGTTACGTAGGTTATATCTACCGTAATATTTTTTGTAATTAATTCTTTTTGAAACAACTTGGCTAATTCTTCATCGTCTTTTTTAATTAAATAGTGATGGTTGTACCATTTTGTTTTTTCCGGATCAAATTTTGACCCTGATTTTCCAACTCTGTCAAAACTAAATGCATCAACTAATTCGTCTAATGTGAATAATTCTTTTTCAGTTCCGGGGTTCCAACCTAAAAAGGCTAGCATATTTATAAAAGCATCAGGGAAATAACCTGCTTCTTTATATCCGGAGAAAATTTCGCCATCGGGTGATTTCCATTCTAACGGAAAAACAGGAAACCCTAACTTATCACCATCTCGCTTACTTAATTTTCCATTTCCGTTGGGTTTTAAAAGCAGGGGTAAATGGGCAAATTCAGGCATGGTGTTTTCCCATCCAAGTGCTTTATATAATAGAATATGCAAGGGCAGAGAGGGCAGCCACTCTTCACCTCTTATAACATGCGAAATTTCCATTAAATGATCATCAACAATATTTGCCAAATGATAGGTTGGCATTCCATCCGATTTAAATAAAACTTTATCATCAAGGGCGTTTGTATTTACAGTTACTTTGCCTCGTATAATATCGTTCATTTCTAAATCAATATTTTGTGGAATTTTGAATCGTATAACGTACGAAATACCATTATTTAATCTACTTTCAATTTCGGTATTTGACAATGAAAGTGAATTATTCATTTTTTTTCTTGTAACAGCATCGTAAGTAAAAGTTTGTTTTTTTGCTTCACTTTCTTTTCGGGCTGCGTTTAATTCTTCTGCTGTATCAAATGCATAATAAGCATGGCCTGAATTGAGAAGCTTTTTTGCGTACTGCTTATAAATATCTTTCCGTTCTGATTGCCTGTAAGGCCCATATTTGCCACCAACATTTACGCCTTCATCAAATTTTAGCCCACACCATTTAAGCGATTCAATAATATATTCTTCAGCTCCATTAACAAATCGTGTTTGATCAGTATCTTCTATCCTTAAGATAAAATCTCCTTGATTTTTTTTAGCAAATAAGTAATTAAACAGTGCTGTTCTAACTCCTCCAATATGTAAAGGCCCGGTTGGACTTGGGGCAAATCGTACACGTACTTTTCGAGTGTTCATAATTTAAACCTAAAATTGTTATTTGAAGTATAACTGAAATGTAATTAAAGGTAATCTTATTTCAATAACAGAATATATCTATTGTTATCCTTGTCCAATAGTCCCCGAACTGTAATCCAGTTCAGAACCAAACATACTATGCGGTATTGAATAGATTAATAATAAAATAATTGCTGCAATAATTGAATAAACGGGCCTTTCTTTTTTCCAATTTGCTATTACGGCTACCAGCCATCCAATAAATCCGATAAGTGTTTTATTGTCAGTAAGATCCCAGCCAAAAGGGATGCCTGTCCATAGTTCACCAAAAGCATATTTTTGTACAATAGGGCCTAATATCATTCCTCCAATAATTAAGCATAATAGTGTGAGTTTGGAATAAAAACGGAATGAGCTTTTTTTGCCAATTGCTAATAATCCGGCTAAAGTTGATAGCAACATTGCAAAAAACATGAAGAATATATGGGGGCCTAAAATGTAAGTAGGGACATCTCCTTTGTATCTGACCACAATATTGTCTCCATCATAAATAATTTTTCCTGCTTCTTCTAACTTAATATGATACATTAACTTGCCTGCCGGCATTTGTTTGGGCAATTCTGCAATTAGCATATTGTTTTTTACAACAAACGGAACAATCGTCCATTGGTCGTTTGAAGGATATTTTTTATAAAATACTTCTCCTTCAATGGATTCATTATTCACATTTAGTGTTATTTTACAATTAGTTGAACTTGAATGGCTTGTAGGAAGTTTAAAATGATAAATACTATTAAAAGATTCAACCGCAATTCTTTTTGGATATGTGGGGCCTGTCATTCTTTGATATATAGCGGCACCCAATGTGATTAATATTGCTATTAACCAATAATAAACTGATTTTTTCATATATGACATATAATTTTAAATGGCACAAAATTAACAAAATTCTTTAGGAAAAAAATTATGATTATAGAAGTTATATCCCTTTGTATTTCTATAATTTTAAGGCTTTTTTGATTTTTTTTCAAGGAGGTCTGAAAACTTTTGCATTTTTTCTTGAATAGATTTTATTTCCTCTAATTTATTATGTAACGATTCATTAAAATAATTAATCTGAGTTTTTAATTCTGCAATTTCAAGACTAAACAAACTTGATTTTAATTTTTCTGTTGTTTCTCCTTTTACCTGGCTGATATTTTCTTTAATAAAACTTAAAAATTCTTTTAAGTGTTCTTGTACACCCGTATGAAGTTTAATGTCGGGTTGAATATCATGTTTCATAAACTTGATGTCAAACATAATATCATTACGGTTTGGAGAAGATATAATATCATTAAAACATTCTATATATTCTGTAAATGGCTTTTTAATTTGATCGGGAATATTAAATACCTGTAAAACTACCTTAGATGCTTCTCTTTTCTTTTTTTCATCTGTTAAAAAGTACATGGTTGCATATAAGCCTCTTTTTACAACCTTTGCCGGAGGGAAAACGAAATTGTTTTCTTCAAGATATAATTCTCTTAAACTCAAAAGGTTAATAAAACTTAACGGTAATTCTCTTAATTGGCCATAACTGGCATCTAATGTTTTTAAATTTGATAATTTCCCAATTTCTTTAGGTAGTTTTTTAAACTTATTATGACTTGCATCAATTAAGGTTAATTCATTTAAATTACCTAATTCAGGAGGCAATTCTTCTAATTCATTTCTTAATAAAAGAAGGGTTTTTAATTTTTTAAGTTTTCCTATTTCTTTTGGTAATTGTTGTATGTTATTATAACTTAAATCAAGATGTTCCAGATTTATTAAGTTGCCAATTTCAGGTGGAATAAGGGTAATGTCTTTATTCGACAAGTCGAGTTTTGTTGTTTTTTCATAATCGATGAGCTTTAAAAAAGCTAAAACATCTTCTCTATCCATAATGATTAATTTAAATGAGTTTTTTTATTAAACACCAACTCGTAAATATATATTTAATTTTAAATATATTTATATCTTTCTATATACATAATATAAACCGGTTGAAGGTTAAAATGGTTGATAAATTAAATATTTTCCAACTAATTTCCTAATATAATTATCAATTTATGGAAAAAATAAGAAAAATTATCCATGTGGATATGGATGCATTTTTTGCTTCGGTTGAGCAACGGGAGAATCCGGAGTTCATAGGAAAGCCACTAATAGTTGGTGGCAATAGGGACAGAGGAGTAGTTGCTGCTGCCAGTTACGAGGCAAGAAAATTTGGAATATTTTCAGCAATGCCGGTAAAAATTGCGAAAGAAAAATGTTCTGATTTAATTATTGTACCTCCCAATTTCGATTTATACAAATCTGTTTCTGAACAAATAAGGAATATATTTCTTGAATTTACCGATTTAGTTGAGCCTCTTTCACTTGACGAAGCATATTTGGATGTAACTGTTAATAAAAAACATTTTAAGTATGCTACACAAATTGCTAAAGAAATTAAAAAATTGATAAAAGCTGAAACAAACTTAACTGCATCGGCCGGAGTTTCGTTTAATAAGTTTTTGGCAAAAACGGCTTCAGATATAAATAAGCCTGATGGAATGTTTGTTATAACTCCTGAAATGGCTGAACAATTTATTGAAAAACTGCTTGTTTCAAAATTTTTTGGCGTTGGTAATGTAACAGCTCAAAAAATGCAGCAATTAGGCATTAAAAACGGGAAAGACCTGAAAACTAAGGAATTAGGATTCCTGGTGAAAAATTTTGGAAAAAACGGGCAATATTTTTATAACATAGCCCGGGCAAACGATAATAGAAAGGTTGAACCAAATAAAACAAGAAAATCTCTCGGTGTGGAGAGGACTTTTGAAAAAGATATTACAAATTATTCAGAGATATTAACTCAAATTAATCTTTTGTCATCTGTTTTGCATAAACGAATAATAAAGAATGGCTATTTTGGCAAAACACTTACTTTAAAAATCAAGTTTTCAGATTTTACTCAATTATCAAAGAGTAAAACTATTTCGGAAAATATTGATAATAAAATTCTTATTCAATCAATTGCTGTAAAACTATTAGATTTAGTAAATCTGGAAAGTAAGCGTATCCGGCTTTTAGGCATTACTGTTTCAAATTCTAATAGTAAGCCTTCTTTACAACTTTTATTAAATTTTTAATCTCTTGTGAATACCCATTTATCACCTTCTGATAATTTATCATTATAAGAATACCCTTCATAATCAAACAATTTTAAATCATCTACCAGCTTAAGACTGTTTTTTATAATGTATTTTGTCATTAATCCGCGTGCTTTTTTTGCAAAAATGCTGATTGTTTTATAATTCCCATTTTTAAAATCTTTAAAAACAGGTGTTATAACTCTATGTTTTACTTTATTAAAATTTATGGCTTTTGAATATTCTAATGATGCAAGATTAATTAAAGCCGTATCATTTGCTTCCTTCATGTTATTTAGTAAACCAATAGTTATTTTGTCACCCCAAAACTTATATAAATTTTTTGTTTTCCCTATTTGTAATTTAGTTCCCATTTCCAGCCTATATGCTTGTATTCCATCCATTGGTTTTAAAATTCCGTACAAACCCGACAAAATACTTAAATGAGATTGGGCATAATTTATTTCATTTTCTGAAAATAATTTTGCTCCAAGTCCTGTATATACATCTCCGTTAAAAACAAACATTGCCGGTTTTGTATTTTCAATACTAAAAGGCAAATTCCAACTCATAATCCGATATTTATTTAAATCGGCCAGTTTAAAACTAATGCTCATCAATTGCATAAGTTCGTTGGTATTATATTTCTTTAAACTGTTTACTATATTTTTTGATTCTTTTAAAAAAGGAGGAAAAGAACAGGCCTTAATTTCTTCAGGTAAATCAAAATTTAATGTTTTGGCAGGAGATATAATAATATGCATTATTTATTAGCTTTAAAGTTAAAACTTTTTAGGAATCAGTAATCCTTCAATAACTTTAGGATAGTATTTGTATTCAAGCTGGTGAATTTTTTTAGCTAATGACCCGGCATTGTCATTGGGTTCAATAATAACTTTCGATTGAAAAACTATTTTACCCTCATCATATTTACTATTAACATAATGAATAGTTATTCCTGATTCTTTTTCCTTATTTTTCAGAACAGATTCGTGAACAAATTTGCCATACATGCCTTTTCCTCCATATTTAGGGAGAAGTGCCGGGTGTATATTTATTATTTTATTAGGAAACTGTTGTATTAAATTATCAGGTATTAACCATAAAAAGCCAGCTAAAACAATGAGGTCAATTTTTTTATTTATTAATAAGTCAACAATTTCATTTGTCTCGTTAAATTGTTTTTTATTAAAAGCTATTGTTTCAGTATTAAGATTTTTTGCCCTTTTCAAGACAAGTGCATCTTTTTTATTAGATAAAACAATACTTATTTCAACTAATGAATAATTTTTGAAATATTTAATAATATTTTCTGCATTAGTTCCTGAACCTGAAGCAAAAATTGCAATTTTTGATATTTCGTTGTTTTTAAGCAAGTTATGAAGATTATTGATGATTATTATACATAAAAATAGTAAAATTAGTTATTAATTTTCATTTTTTTATCAGAATAAGCAATAGGGTTTAATACATTGTATATTGTTAATATTCAGTAATTAAGCATTTAAAATTTAAAACCATATTTATTTTTTATTTAATTTTTTTTTTTAATTTTGGTTAAATTCATTTCTTTGCACTGTTTAAATTTTTATTTATTAACCCAAAAAAAATTACAATTATGTCTGACATTTCATCAAGAGTAAAAGCAATTATCGTTGACAAATTAGGCGTTGATGAAAACGAAGTTACACAAGAAGCTAGTTTCACTAATGATTTAGGTGCTGATTCACTTGACACCGTTGAATTAATTATGGAATTTGAAAAAGAATTTAATATTGCAATTCCGGATGATCAAGCTGAAAAAATTGGAACAGTAGGTGAAGCAGTAGAATACATTGAAAAGAACGCAAAGTAAATTTTAATATTTTTTGAATTATTATGGAATTAAAACGGGTTGTTGTAACTGGTCTTGGAGCACTAACGCCAATTGGGAATTCTTTAGATAGTTTCTGGGAAAATTTAATTAATGGAGTTAGTGGTGCAAATATAATTACCCGTTTTGATGCTGAAAAATTCAAGTCAAAATTTGCTTGCGAAATTAAAAATTATGACCCTAAAGACTTTTTTGATAGAAAAGAAGTACGAAAGTTAGACCTTTATGCACAGTTTGCGTTAATAGCTGTAGAAGAAGCCATGCAAGACAGCATGCTTGATTTGAAGGCTATTGATTTAGATAAAGCCGGGGTTATTTGGGGATCAGGAATTGGCGGACTTGGTACTTTTCTTCATGAAATTGAAGGATTTGTTGAAGGTAATTATACACCAAGGTATAGTCCGTTTTTTATTCCTAAAATGATTGCCAATATTGCTTCCGGCCATATATCAATGAAATATAGTTTTAGGGGGCCTAATTTTACTACTGTTTCTGCGTGTGCATCATCAACCAATGCCCTTATTGATGCAACTAACTACATTAGGTTAGGGAAAGCTAATGTTTTTATTACCGGAGGTTCTGAAGCTTCAATAAATGAAGCAGGTATTGGCGGCTTTAATTCAATGCAGGCTATTTCAAAACGTAATGATGAGTATAAATCTGCTTCCAGGCCATTTGACGAAACCAGGGATGGTTTTGTAATGGGTGAAGGAGCCGGTGCTTTAATTTTTGAAGAACTGGAGCATGCAAAAAGAAGAGGAGCCAAAATTTATGCTGAAGTTGCCGGTGGAGGAATGTCTGCTGATGCTTATCATTTAACTGCGCCACATCCTGACGGAATTGGTGCAATTAATGTAATGAATGCTGCTTTAGAAGATGCTGATTTAAAACCCGAAGATATTGATTATATTAATGTTCATGGAACCTCAACGCCTTTAGGAGATGTAGCTGAAATTAAAGCAATTCAAAAAGTTTTTGGAGAATATGCTTATAAATTAAATATAAGCTCTTCTAAATCAATGACCGGGCACTTGTTAGGTGCTGCCGGTGCTATTGAGGCAATTGCGTCTATTATGGCAACCATAAAAAATATTTGTCCTCCGACAATTAATTGTAAAAAGCTTGATTCCCAGTTGGATCAAAAGCTTAATTATACCTTAAACAAAGCCGAAAAACGTGAAGTTAGAGCTGCTATTAGTAATACTTTTGGTTTTGGTGGCCATAATGCTTCTGTTATCTTTAAAAAATTCAAGGATTAATTTGTGTTTTTACTAATACTTAAAAACCTAAACCCCTTTAAAAAAGAGAACCATATTTATTTTGCTTTAAAAAAAATCCTTGGTTTTCGGCCAATTCATCTTGAATATTATAATACGGCTTTTATTCCACGCTCGTCAACAATAACTTATAAGGATGGGACTATAATTAATAACGAGAGGTTAGAGTATCTTGGCGATGCTATTTTTGATGCTGTAATTGCAGATTATCTTTTTCATGAGTATCCTCATAAAAATGAAGGATTCTTAACAACAATGCGATCAAAAATAGTGAATGGCGACAACCTAAGTAAATTGGCTTTACAGATTGGCCTCGACAACTTTCTACAGTTTCCGGCAAATAAAAATAATACTTCTAAAAGTATTTACGAGGATGCTTTTGAAGCTTTTATTGGAGCTGTATATTGCGATAAAGGCTATAATAAAACAAAAGCATTTATACGAAATAAAATATTAAAAAAATATATCAATCTTAAAGAACTGCTCTTAACAGAAAACAATTATAAAAGTAGAATAATTGAATGGGGACAGAAATTTAAAAAAGAAA
>JAADFW010000034.1 GCA_013152655.1 Chlorobiota bacterium | reverse complement strand
CCCGATATTAACAGCAATAACAACACAAATAATTATAAAAAAATCAACTAAGAAAAACCAATTCGTGGTCTGAAGAATAGGGAGTACTTTAATAGACTCATAAACAAAGCTGGTATTTTTCATAAAAGAATAGTATTGCAGGCTGAAGGCATGAATATAAATAAGGAAGAGAAATATAGTATTGAACATAAACCTACAGAAAAATTGTTTCTTTATGACTCAAATAATAGCAAATATAAAATAATCGAAATAGTCATCTGGGTGACAGTGATTATTGAAGAATTGCAGTCACAAGTTACTGTTGAAAGGATTGCCTCAGAGAAAAACGAAATGTCTACTGTAATAACTCATGATAGCGATGGACCTGATATAATTAAATTAGTTTTAAAAGACAGTGATCCGAATGAATTTGTTCCATTTATGATTAATAAAGAATCTGGAGAAATTTTTGATACAGGTTGTACTTTTAAATATGAGAAGTTAAAAGAATAACGCCCGCTAACATCACCTATACTTCATGCCGCAAATACTTGTAAATAAATGGATTATACTTTGATTAAACATATTTATAAATACGAAAATTAAACAATAAAATTGCGGCACGCAGCATAGCTGCACACGTTGTGCACAAGCAAAAATATGCATACGCAAATAAAACTTGATTAATGAGGAAATTAATATGAAGAATGAAAAAAATCTACCTCCTGGAGTATTGAAAACTAATCTAATGAATGCACTAAAAGGTATAGACTCTGATGTAAGCTTCCCCGAAATTCGGCCATTTAAAATTAGAGTTGGACAAGCCCGCCAGAGCGGGCGCGTCAGAATAAATTATTAATTTTAAACGGTCAAAAAAGAAGAAGATGAAAAAGACAAGATTTTCTGAGACAAAAATTGTTTCTATTTTAAAACGACAAGAAGCAGGCATTCCTACAGCGGATCTCTGCAGAGAGTATGGCATAAGCCAGGCAACCTTTTATAACTGGAAAGCCAAATATGGCGGACTGGAAGTAAAAGAAGTAAAAAGACTAAAAGAACTTGAAGTAGAGAATGCCAAATTGAAAAAGATGTATGCTGAAACGAGTATGGAAAATTATGCATTAAAAGAGCTGATTGAAAAAAAGTTGTAACGCCTGATGAGCAAAAGACAGCGGTCGATTATTTAGCTTCAGAACAAAAGCTAAGTGTTCGTCAGGCATGCAGAGCGGTTCACATTTCCAGGAGTACATACCAGTACAAACCCAAACAAAAAGAAGGAGATGAACAAATCATACAACTACTGGGAGAAATGGTTGATAAACATCCTTCCATTGGGTTTTGGAAATGTTATCACCGGATACGCAGACAAGGTTATCATTGGAATCACAAACGAGTTTACAGAGTTTATACACAAATGAAGCTGAATATTCGCAGAAGAGCAAAGAAACGATTACCGGCCAGAGTTAAACAAGCATTGTTTCAACCGGAGAGAAAGAATCAGGTATGGTCAATAGATTTTATGAATGATAGCCTATGGGATGGCAGAAGATATCGTTTACTCAATATAATGGATGATTATAACCGTGAAGCTTTGGCAACAGAAGTAGATATTTCCTTACCGGCTTTACGGGTAATAAGAGTATTGAACAGATTATTAGTTATCCGAGGGAAACCTGAAATGATACGTGTAGATAACGGGCCTGAATTTATATCTGACAAGTTGGATAACTGGTGTAAAGAAAATAAAATACAACTTATTTTTATACAACCAGGGAAGCCTACACAAAATGCTTATATTGAACGCCTAAATGGCTCTTTGCGCAGAGAACTATTAAATGCATATGTTTTTAGAACAATTAACGAAGTTCGACAGCAAGTAGACCAATGGAGGGAGGATTACAATTATCACAGACCCCATGAAGCATTAAAAAACAAAACTCCTATGGATATGATTGGAAAATTCACTTAAAAACTCTAATTTTGAATGGCCCGAAAAATAGGGTAGCTTACAGACCAATAAATTCGGAAGAATACAAACTATTTTTAGAAAAATTACAATATCAAGGTGTTTTTCTAATTGATATGTTTAATGAACCAATAAAAATTAGGGATAAAAGTAAATATGGAGGTATAAATCAAAAAAATTTAGAAAGACTGTTTACTGATGATAATTTACTAAATCTTAAAAATAGAATTGAAGAACTCTCAACAAATGAAACTATTAAAATATTCCTTCTTGCTCGAAACTATAGAAAAAAATATATTGATAAAATAAAAGATAATTTTCCTGAAGCAGAATTGATTAGATGGAAAAAATTTAGAATGAAAGAACAATAATACGCCACACAACATCACCTATACGTCATGCCGCAAGTAATTGTAAATAAGATAATTAAACATTGATTGAAAATATTTGTAAATACGAAAATTAAACAATAAAAAGCGGCACATCGCATAGCCACACCGTTATGGGCAAGGCAAGAAAAAAGCTATAAACTTGAAAGACTTGGGAAAGGTATTATGATTCAGTATAAAATAAAAGACGATAGAATTTTAAAATTATATTAGTAATAACTTTTAAAAGTAATACTTATGAAATCTTCTTCAGTAGGAATAGATGAGATAATTGAGATTTTTAAAACAGAATTTAAACCAATTATAGATAAATTTGAAATCATTAAGGTATTAAATGGCAAATCATTTACCCGCAAAAACGTGTTAGATGCCAAACACGATTTTATTTATTACCCTGGTGTCTATGTCTTTTACGGTGACAATAAAACTTGGAAAGTAGGCAGACATTTAACTAATAGTAGAATGCGTACTATGCAACATATTGATGCAAATACACGTAACAAAGACTACAACATAAAAGAACTTGAGAAAGTATCTGATGCTGAAATAATATTATTTAATGTTAAGAAAATAGAAGATAATCATTGGGTTGCAGCGGTTGAAATTTTTCTAGAACGAAAATTAAATCCAAAAATACCTTCAGAAAGAACTGGCTAAAAATAAAATTTAACGTATAACCAGAATGAAGTGGCAGTACCAAAGGTTTTAGAAAAAAAAATTTCGCCATAACCGCTATTTTAATATGAAAACAACAGTTGTATTGGGAATTATTCTGATTGGGATGATTTACTTCATTGGTAAAAATAAGTCTACTTTCAAATCCATTATAAATTACATTATCGTAATAATTGTATTAATAGGTTCATTAATAATATTGTTAAACATTTAAAAATTACTATTATGGACAGCACACTTTCAATAATTTTGATTACTATCGTAATTGTATTCGTGGTTTTTTTGATTTTAAGAGAAGTTAATTGTTGGTATTGGAAAATTAACGAACGAGTTAATCTTCAATATAAAGAGGTAGATGGTCTAAGCCAGATACTTAAAGAATTAAAAAAATTAAATCAGGGATTAAACGTCAATGATGATTTTCTTGAATTCCATTCAAATGAAAATGTTGTGGCTGGGGAAAATTATAAAAATGATAACCAAGATATTGATGAATTTAGTCTTTCAAACAATGAAAAAAAGAGAGTACGTGAGTATATTAAATCAGGCCTTAACCCTAATGAGAAATTGGTTATTAACAGGTATTCAAGAGAAATAAAAAAAATAAATATGAAAGATTTGGATAATATAAACAAGAAAGAATGGATTGTTATTAAAATTAAATAAAAGCCCAGCCCATAACAGCAGGGTATAGCCCATGCCGCAAATAACGGCATACAATGAAAATTAACGGTAAAATAAAAGATGTAACTTTATAGAAAATTTGAACTGGAAATTGCGGCACGTCCCATACCCGCACACGTTAGGGCACATTAGAAATAGCGAAAATGAACGATATTTTCACCATTAGAAAGAACGAAAAAAGAGATGACTATCAATATGATTTTGACAGGATAGCAAAAATATTACTGAATCAGACTGAATTAGTTACAAGAGTTAATTCATATCGAATTAGAGAAATAGAGTTTTACTATTATTCACATATTCATACAGATTTCTATTGCCATAAAAATAAAAGACAGTTAACAAATCAAAGATTATATTTTCATCGCTTCAAAGACCCTGAAAAATACGCTAGACTTAAACAAAAAGGGATTGATATTACCATCGGTAATGGAGAGACAATTTTTGGTGGAATATTAATCCGAGCAATTGAGAATGTAGAAACAAATGAAATTATAACGGGAATTGGTAATTTGACTAATCAGATTATTGAAGATATTGATGGAACTTTATCAATCCTTGAACTCTATGAATCAGATAAAAATATTTTTGATTCATCTGGATTGGTTTACTTAAAAGATGGTCAAAAAAACGTATTGAAAATTTTTAAGAAACATCGGCAAGGTCTTAATTTAAAAAAGGAAGGCACAGACAAATTTTATTTGAATTCAAAGTACAATTATTTCTCATATCCAGAAATTGAGGTTTTAAAATGATAGCAGATAAAGACACAAATTTTGTTTTCTTCTCTGATTTACTGCGAAATAAAAGTGAATTTAAAGCACCCTGTACGCGAATATGTGAGGTTTTAGATAAATACGCAATTGAGTATGATTTTTTAGAAGGAACAAAAGATATTTGGGCAAGAGATTATATGCCAATTCAAGTTTTAAAAAATAAATTTATTGAATATCGTTATGACCCTGATTACTTACAAGGGAAATGGAAAGGTTGCAGAGATTTAAAAACATATCCTGATATTGTTTGTGATTTGATTCAACTTACCACAGAAAAATCCGATATAATTCTTGATGGCGGGAATGTTGTAAAATCTAACAATTGTTTAATATTAACTGATAAAGTTGTTGTTGAAAATAGATTGTCATATTCTAAGACAGAATTAATTAAGAAACTGAAAAGAATATTTGAAGTTGAAAAAATAATATTGATACCTTGGGATAAAAAAGAAAGATTTGGTCATTCAGATGGAGTATTAAGATTTATAAATAGCAATACTGTTTTAATTAGTGAGATTTACGAATATGACACAAAACTCTTGTATCGTCTTAAACAAAACGGAATTCAATATAAATTTCTTAGGTTCAATGTGAATAAAAGAGATAAACGAAATTGGGCATATATTAATTTCCTTCAAACGAAAGATTTGATTCTTTTACCAAAATTTGAAATAGATGAAGATGAACAAGCGTTAGAACAAATAAAAAGATACTATCCTGATTATGCTGAAAATGATAGAATTGCTCAAATTAATATGACAAAAATTGTTAAATATGGCGGAGCATTAAATTGTATTACTTGGACAATAAAAGATTGGAAATGAAAGAATAACGTGCCCTAACAAAAAATATAGTGCATGCCGCAATTATCTGTAAATATGAAAGTTAATACACGAAATAAAATTAGTGGTAAATTGAAAAATATTCGTTTCAAACTGCGGCACGCACCATATTCAAACCGTTGGGCTTCATGCTAAAAAAAGTGAATAAACCAATTTAATGAGTTTGAATAATAAGAAAATATCACCTCAAGCAATAATGTCTTTAAAAGAGGCATTATCAGTTATCTTTTGGAAAAAAGATGATTTGAAAGATTTTATAAAACTGTCTTTAAATAATTCTGCAATTGTTGGCACAATTAATTGGAATGGGACAAAAAGAGAAAGTGTAAAGGAATTAATTGAACGAATGACAAATCGTCCAGACATTTATAAAGATGACTTAATGAATTTATTGCTTGCAGTAACAGATTTAACCGATTTTCCACATTTAGAATTTTGGGATGAAGATGGAAGTAAGACAAAAAAAGCAAAAGATGCTGTAGAAAAATTAAGAAAACACACCAAAGGATATATTCAAGTTACAAAAGAACAAGAAGAAGCAAGAAAAAGAAAACTGACTGCCGAAAAGAAAATTGCAAAGAACAAATCTCTCGAAGAGGAATTACTTGACCTCAAAGCAAAATTCAATAAAATTGCAGTAAACACAAATTTTCAGCAACGTGGATTTGATTTTGAAAAGTTCCTTAATGAGCTGTTTCTATTATATGAATTAGACCCGAAAAGTTCATTCAAAAACTACGGAGAACAAATTGACGGTGCATTTACTTTTGACGGAACTGATTATTTGCTCGAAGCCAAATGGAAACAGCAAGTAAACAGAGGAGATTTAGCCTCTTTTACATATAAAGTTGAAAGTAAATTGAAAATCGCAATGGGATTATTAATCACAATTGAAGGATTAACGCCTGAAGCAATTTCCCCAGATTTTAAGTCGATAATTATTATGGATGGAATTGATATAATAGCGATACTTGACGGTAGAGTAACATTACCTGACTTGTTGTATAAAAAACGTAGGACAGCAAATGAAACTGGAAAAATATATGTTCCTTTTGACAAACTTTGATTGAATGAAAGAATAAAGCACGAAAGCCCAACAGCAGGGTATAGCCCATGCCGCAAATCACGGTTTTATAAGAAAATGAACGGTAAAATAAAAGAGGTAGCTTTATAGAAAATTTAAACGGGAAATTACGGCACGTGCCATACCCGCACACGTTGTGCACCATAAAACAAATACAAATGCATAAGAAACATAGATTAAATACATTTCTCTCAGAATTCCCTTTATATAAGAAATTTTGTGCTGTTGAAAAATTCCTTCGGACGGAAGAATGTTATACTAATCCTCTATATTTACATGGTGAGACTTTTTCCTATTTCTGCGAGAATGAAAAAGAAATTAAGACATTTGAACTAGAAGCACCAGACTATTCATTGGATTTTTGGGGAAATATGAGAGGAGATACTGTTCCTGAAGAAGTTCTAAAGGAAAATGATGTGTTAGATTTTACCCATCATTTTGTTGGAAAATGTAAATCATGCAAAAATTATCATGTGGATTTTCTTCTTCATATATGGAGTGATAACCCAATACCAAAAGATGAATTAAATACTTTCCGACAAGATGATAAAGGAGAATATAAACCAGTAGATGAATTAAATCTTAATCGTGCAAATATTTACATTGAGAAAGTTGGAGTTAAACCGGAACCACAAATTACTATTGACAAGAATATTCAGAAATACTTTGACAGAGAAACAGGAAACTGGTACTATAAAGGAATAAGGTGTTTATCTGAAAATTTTGGAATTGGTTCATTTGCATATTTCAGACGTATAATTGAAAAAGAATTAATTGAAATTTTAAAAGAAATATCAGAATTAAATTCCTCTGACGATAAAATTAAAAAATTGATTTCAGAATATAGTGCCACAACTCAGATTTATAGCATTTATGAAAACATATTTCCTTTATTGCCAAAATCTCTTCAAGCATTAGGCGATAATCCATTCAAGATTTTATACAAACAGACTTCAGAAGGTTTACATTCATTATCAGAAAAAGAATGTCTTGAACGAGCAGAGAATATAAATCTTATTTTAAAATTTGTGGTTAAAACTTTATATGAGGAAAAATCTGAAATTCAAAAAATCAGAAAAGCAATTAAAAAATTGAAATAATTACGGTGCACAACAACACCTATACGCCATGCCGCAGTACATTGGAAATGAGAAGATTAAACATTAATTGAAAAAATTGTAAACACGAAAATCAAATAAAAAAAGCGGCACGTCGCATAGCCAACACGTTATGCACAAGCAAGCGGCTTAATGACGAAAAATAATAATATTTTGAATTCTCGTCATTAACATATATCTTTGTCGAAAAAAATAATGGTAAAACGAGAAGTATATTTAAATAAGTTAAGGCAACTTAAAGACCAAAATCTAATAAAAGTCATTACAGGTATTAGGCGGAGTGGTAAATCTACTTTATTGGAAGTCTTTAAAAATGAATTAATATCAAGTGGTGTTTCTTCAAAGAATATTATTTTTATCAATTTTGAGGAACGAGAAAATCTAAATTTTACAGACTGGACGGAATTATATGATGAAATCATAAAAACCGTAAACGCCGACACTAAATATTATATTTTTTTAGATGAGGTGCAAATGATTAATGATTTCGAAAAACTAATTGATAGTTTATATGTCAAAAAAAAAATAGATTTATACATAACCGGTTCAAATGCTTACCTGTTATCAAGTGAATTGGCAACACTATTAACAGGTAGATATATTGCTATTAACATTCAACCATATTCGTTTAAAGAATATGTATTAGCATATGAAGAAGAAAAAAATACCGACAAGCTTTTCCGTAAATATTTAAATGAAAGCTGTTTTCCCGAGGCAGTAACACTATCCAAACAAGATAAAGATTTGGTAAATGATTATCTGCAATCAATTTATGATACGGTTATAATTAAGGATATTGCACAACGATACAAATTAAGAAACATACATAATTTACATCGTGTTATAAGTTTTTTATTTAATTCGATTGGGTCTTATGTTTCACCTACAAATATTGCAAAAGAACTTAGTAAAAATTCCCAAAAACAGATATCGCATAATACAATTATTAAATATTTGGATTTTCTAACTCAATCTTACATTTTATATGTAGCGCCTCGTTATGATATAAAAGGTAAAGAATTACTTACAACAAATGAAAAATACTATGTTGTAGATTTGGGATTAAGAAATATTACAGCAACCAATAAATATGATACGGATTTAGGACATAAACTGGAGAATATAGTTTATTTTGAACTATTTAGACGGGGAGGTAAAGTATATGTAGGGAAACACAATGATAAAGAAATTGATTTTGTAGTGCAAAAATCAAATAATGAAAGAGAATATTATCAAGTAGCTTTTACTGTTAATGACGAAAAAACATTTAAAAGAGAAATCTCGGCATTTAAAAGAATTAATGACAACTACCCAAAATATCTCTTAACACTTGATTATGATAATGTAAATATAGATGGTATTCAAAAGTTAAATATTATTGATTGGTTATTACAGTAAGCCTGAAAAATAAATAAAACGATGAAAAATGCCAGTGCATAACAATAACAACACCTATACGTCATGCCGCAAGTAATTGTAAATAAGATGATTGAGTTTTGGTTAAACATATTGGTAAATTGAAAAATTAAACAATAAAAAGCGGCACATCGCATAGCCACACCGTTGTCTGCAAGCCCAACAGGTATATAAAATCAAGGATGTAATAAAGAAAGAAAAAATTATTCATAAAAAATTACAGGATTGGAAAATAATTAATGAAGACTTTATCGCCTTGAAATCTGTATATTTGTTGTGTAATCCAATCCAATAATCAAATTATCAATAAAGGACAATAATGAGTGGCAATAAAAAAGGGATAATGGTAAGCAGTATTCAAAATAGGATATTCACATTTCGTGGGCTTCAGGTAATGATTGACAGAGATTTAGCTGAATTATATGATGTTCCAACAAAAAGATTGAATGAACAAGTAAAGAGAAACTTAAATAGATTTCCAGATAGTTTTAGATTTCAATTAACTGATAATGAGAAAAATGAACTAGTCGCAAATTGCGACCGGTTTGAAAAACTTAAACACTCAACTGTAAATCCATATGCATTTACAGAGCAAGGTGTTGCAATGCTTTCTGCAGTATTGCACAGCCAAACAGCTGTTGATGTGAGTATCAGAATTATGGAAGCGTTCGTGGAAATGCGAAAATTTATTTCTAATAATGCTGCGATATTTCAAAGACTTGAAAGTGTTGAAATGAAACAAATTGTAACGGATGAAAAAATTGATAAGATATTTAAAGCTCTTGAAAATAGTAGCTTAAAACCTAAACAAGGAATAT
>JAADFW010000033.1 GCA_013152655.1 Chlorobiota bacterium | reverse complement strand
CAATAATAAAAATCAATCGAGAAACACACACGAAAATGCCATTTTTACAAAAAAACTAACTAAATATTTTGATTCAAAAACCACATATTTATTAGTTACTTCCGCTTTTCATATGCGCAGGGCTAAAGCTTGTTTTAAAAAAGCAGGTTTTAAATTTGACATTTATGCCGTAAATAAAAAAGCCGGCCCGCGTAAATATGAATTTGATTATATGTTTTTACCTGATAAAGAAGCTTTTTACTATTGGGATTTGCTTATTCATGAATGGGCCGGGTTTATAGTATATAAAATAATGGGTTATGCTTAGTTGGTTCTTAGTACTGATTTTTATTATTGCTATATAAAGCTATTATATTTTCAACTCTTAGGCATTGTGCTCAATTTAATTCAATATCCATAAATTATTCTAACGACCAATACTTTACAGTATTATAAAATTAAAGTAATTATCACGATTAATAATAGTTGTTTTATTGGACGGATAAGCATTGGTAAAAAATTTTGAAAACCTCTTTTTACTTTTTGGATTCCATTTAAATTCAAAAGCATAAAAAATACCATTATACTCTTCAACATAATCAATTTCTTGTTGAGCTTGGGTTCTCCAGAAATATTTATTCATCCACACACCGGCATAGCTTATTGCTTTAAATCGCTCACTTATTAAAAAGTTTTCCCATAATGCTCCAGTATCCTGCCTTAATGATAATGGGTTAAAATTGCGAATTAAAGCATTACGAATTCCATTATCATAAAAATATATTTTCCTGCTTTTCTTCAGCTCATTCCTTAGGTTACGACTTAAAGCCGGTAGTTTAAATATAATGTATGCTTTTTCCAACAAATTAACATATCTTTCAACAGTCTGATTATCAACACCTAATAAATTACTTAATTCATTATAACTTACCTGATTTCCGAGTTGTAGGGCTATGGCTTGTAATAGCTTTTCAATTAAATCTGGTTTTTTCAAACCTTCATACGTTAACAAATCTTTGTACAGATAAGCATCTGTCAACCTTTTTAATACTTCTTTTTCTTCACCGGGCAATGTAACAACTTCAGGATAATACCCATAAATCATTCGATGTTCAAGCATTCTGCTTTCTTCAAGTAAACTAGTATGATTAACCATTTCACTAAAAGAAATAGGAAATAAAAATAACTCTGTTTTTCTGCCTGTTAATGGTTCATTTATTTTGTTTGCTAAGTCAAAAGCTGAAGAACCCGTAGCAATTATTTTAACATCAGGAAAGTTATCAGCCAGTAATTTCAAAACAATACCAATATCACTTATGCGTTGTGCCTCATCAATTATTATAAATTTGCTTTTCCCAATAATGCTTTTCAGTTTAGTTGATGTTACATCAGTAAGCATATGACGGATATCAGTTTCATCACCATTTAACCAAAGTATTGATGAATGATGGTTAATAGATGTTATTTTCTTTAATAAAGTAGTTTTGCCAACTTGTCTCGCCCCCGGAATATGTATAATTTTACCTTTATTCAAATTGGTATAAATATTTTTTTCAAGAATCCTATTTATCATAACAATTTGCGTTTTAATACGCAAATATAATGTTTATTTTGCGTTTTAATACGCAAATTGCTAATATTTTATTAGGGCTTATTTCCTGTTTTTTTAGAAAATTAAGACTATACCAACAAATTTGAGTTGTTTTACAACCTTAGAATTGGGTATGCCTAAAAAAATTTAAGTAAATAACTATTTTTTTGATTCTGATGCAGTCAGTTCAATAAAAAAACTTGTTCCTTTATTAAGTTCTGTTTCAAACCAAATTTTTCCGCCAAGATTTTCAACAATATTTTTTACAATTGCCAAACCTAACCCCATACCGCTAGTTTTAGTAGTAAAACTGGGTTGAAATAGTTTGTCTTTCATTTCTATGCGTATCCCTTTTCCATTATCATTAATCTCAACAATAGTTTTGTGCTTTAAAGTAGTTACATTTATTGATATTACCGGATTCTCTATTTCAGTTAATGCTTGAACAGAGTTTTTTATCAAATTATTAAAAACACGTAATAATTGTTCTCTGTCTGCAAAGACCAATATATTTTCAAGATTGTCAAAATTATATTTAAACTTAATATTAGTAGCGTTTTCAAAAAGGGTAATACTGTCTTTTAATATTTCAATTAAATTAAGATTTTCACTCTGTGGTTTAGGCATTTTAGCAAATCCGGAAAACTCAGTAGCTATAGCTGACAAAGAGTTTATTTGCTCAATAAGTGATTGTGTTATTTTGTTTAAATGCTCTTCAAAATTCTCATCTTTATCTTTCCAGATTTTTTCTAATAACTGCACATTAAGTTTCATAGGAGTTAATGGATTCTTTATTTCATGTGCTATTTGTTTAGCCATTTCTCTCCAGGCTGTTTCTCTTTCAGATTTTGCAAGCAGTTCAGCTTTTTCCTTTAATTCAACAACCATACGGTTATATTCATTTACCAGGCTGCTTATTTCATCTTTACCCTTATAATGAATTTGCTCGTTGTTTTTACTAAAATCAATAACTTTAAATTTTTCACTAATTAACTTTATTGGCCGGGTAATTTCACGTGAAATAAACACGGCAATAATAATTGTAAAAATGATAAGCAATACATAAATATTAACAATTGCCACAACAAAAGTTGAAATCTCTTCACTTAATTCACCCTGTTTTGAAAAATATGGCAAATTTAAATAAGCAAGAAGTTTTCCTTTTTCATTATGAAATGGCACATACGCAGATGCAAATTTTAACAATCCTATTTTTTCATCATGTATGAATTCAACCTGTTTTTTAATTCCTACTTCAGCATAAGCTTCAGGGTTCATTTTCCTGCTTATAAGTTGACGGTTAAAAATCTCGGGCCGTGACGTAGCATATAAATTACCGTTTAAATCATAAATATTTATGTCAGAATAAAATACGTTTGAAAACTTAATTAGTAAGGTAGTAATATATTCATTCATTAAAGGATCTAATTCATCTTCATAAGCTAATTTATGCTTTAATTCAACAAGAACCGATTGCAACTTTTCGCTTATGCTTTTATAATGCCTGAACTGATACTCCTTAATATTATAAATTATTGTTCCTCCACCAATTAACAAAAGCGATAACAGTAGAATAGAAATCATTGAGAATTGAATTCTTCGTGTAAAACTCAAAGAATAATTAAATCCTTTTTTATATTTATCAATGGTTACAAAAATTAAGGCTAACAGGTAGAAATAAACAAATAAATATGAAAAGGAGATAAGTCCATCAAAAAAAGTAAATCTCAATTTACTAATTATAATAGAAGTTTCATTGTTTACATTATACAAAAGATGATTATAGCCATTAAGCTTAAAAAAAGTAAACTCCTGATTATGTTTACCATAAGTTTTCAGGTTAAGGCTATATAAATATTTTCCATTTTGAGAAATAAGATTATCGTGCTTATATTTTGCATAAGAATAATTTGCATAATCCTTTGACAGAGGTATCTTGGTATTATATAATAATTCGGGATAACCCAGCTCCTCTGAAATTAACTTTGATTCCAATTGTATGTATATGCTAATTTCAGGGCTGTTTTCAGTAAAGTAGGTGAAATATCCAAAATATGTTATCTGCCCACTTTGATTGTCTAAAAAATAAAAATCAGAATTCTCTAATTTCTCCCCTTGTTCTTTTACCAGCTTATCGAAAAAGCCATAGCAATGCTTCCATTGTTGGTCGGGTTGAATCAATAAACTATCAAACGGAGTACAAACTGTTATTTGTAAATTATATTTTGACCAGAATCCAATAAAATATCTTTTTTGAATATGATCATATAATTTTTCAAAATCAAAATTTCCGGCACTAATTATTTCATTTATCTCTAAATCTTTCTTTATTTTTTCTTCAACATTTTCGAGTAAAAATTCAGCAACAGGATCATGTTCGGCGGCTAACTCTTCAGCTAAAACTTTTCGCTGATTTTTCTCTTTTTTTAAACTCTCTTCTGAAATAATTAAAAAGGTAAATAATGCTATTAAACCAACAATTATAACTGTTGAGATAAAACCTAAATTTCTATAATATTGAGCATAAAAAATTACTGCAACAAGTAATAATAAAGCAATTACAGGTATAATTCCAAACGGATTAAACACTATAACAACTATCATTATAACAATGCTTGCTACCAGAAATAGGCCAATAAAATATCTAAAACTAATTATGTTTTGTAATTCTTTTGCAAATTTAAAAATAAGCAATACAAAAGAAATAATTAAAAAAGTCAGAATAACAAAACCTACAAAAGTATATGAAGTAAATTCCTCTATTTTGTAAACTTCATAACTCATTGATGAGTTCACAATTAAATCTTCAACAATTCTATACAATTGTATTATAATAAAATTGATGAGTACAATAAATGTGGCAATTATAATATATTTCGATTTTTTTGCCGTGCTATTAGAAACATTTAGATTAAAAAATTTATAAAACGCTATGCTGAAATAAAGAATCATTATAGCATGTATAATAAAATCGCCAAGCGTTGGTGTTAATACTGAAGCTGTATAAAACTCAGGCTTAAAAAAATTATATAAAAAAACTACTTTAGGAATTTGAAATTTAAGTAAAACGTAGCGGGTAAAAGCTAAAAAGACTAACAATATTAAAAGTTTGTAATTTCCTTTAATATTAAGCTGGCACAAAAACAAAAAAAGCAATGTAAATCCTATTAAATAAAAAGTTACTGCTATTCCGTTTTTATGATTTATATAATTTGATACTTGCGATAACTGCAATGAAAATAAATATTTTTTATGCTTGTTATAAATTTTTATTCCATTTAAATTCTCATCTGTTACAATTTTAGTGTTTGGCGGAGTTAAAAAATCAGACTGAAATTTATTCTTTAAAAATTCATTTTCATATTCATATTTTTGTTTCAATTTTAATAATCCGATTATAGTTATATCATTTTTTACTTCCTTTTCTAATAAAAACCAGGCATTCCCTAAAAATATAACCGGTTTATTATTCTTAAATGTGTTCAGGTTATCATGTAAACTAAAAGAATTATTCGACCAAAATTTCAGGCTGTCATTTTTATAAACCAGAAAAGCTTCCCCTTCTTTATAATATTTTTTATCATAATCAAACAGCTTGTTAATAAACAGATACTTTACTTGTCTATTATTTAACCAATTATTTATCTGCTTAATATCTTTAGATAATTTATTATCCTTTTCAATAATTTTTTCCTGAAAATATCCAACATCAAAAAGTATATTTTTATTATTTAATAAATTATTATCGCTAATGCCGGCAACAATAAAGGCCAAAACGGCAAATAACAATAAATTATTTTTTTTAATGATTTTCTTAATCATGATGATAAGGTTCTCCTTTAAGTATGGTATTAGCCCTGTATAATTGTTCAAGAAAAATTAATCGGATCATTTGATGCGAAAAAGTCAAGCGCGACAATGAGAACATTTCGTTTCCTCTATTATAAACTTCTTGTGAAAACCCATAAGGCCCACCAATAATAAAAACAATATTCTTAACTGAACTATTCATCTTTTCCTGCAAAAACCGGGCAAACTCATTTGAAGTTCGCATTTTCCCTTTATCGTCTAACAAAACTATATAATCCGTTTTAGTACAACGTTTTAATATTAGTGTACCCTCTTTTTGCTTTTGTAGTTGTTTTGTTAAATTTTTATTTTTTATATCAGCTATAATTTCCTGTTCTACTGTTATATATTTTTTCAATCTTTTCAAGTATTCATTAATTCCCTCAATAAGATAAGGCTTAACAGTTTTTCCAACCATTATTATTTTTATGCGCATAACACAAAGTTAAAAATATATTAATTTACAGTTTATAATTACACATAAACTTAAAACAGATATGAAAATCCTAATTGTATAATTATTTCAAAAAGTTAACTTAATTTTATATATTGTAAATTGCAAAATTGGAAGTTTTTAACAACTGTTTTCTTTATTTAACTAATTGTACGTTAATAAATTAAAAGTATGAATATCAAAAGATTTTTTCTTTCATTGGTATTAATTATGATTTTTATTTTAATTAATAACAATTGTGTGGCTCAAAAAACCTCTGAAATTATTTATGCACTTAAAACAGGCAATACCGAAAAATTAGTAACATTTTTTAAACCTGAAATTGAATTAAGTGTAAATGGGAACAACAATACATATAGCCTGGCACAAGCAGAAAATATTTTGAAAAGGTTTTTCAATGAAAATAAACCTGTAAGCTTTAAAATATTACATGAAGGGAATCAATCTGATGCCTACTATTTAATCGGAACTCTAATAACAGAAGACAATACATTCAGAACTTCAATATTCATGCGTACAATAAGTAAAAAGAACTATATATACCAGTTAAGAATTGAAAATGAATATAATTGACAAATATTTAGATAGTTTCATAAAAATTGCATTGGAAGAAGACATTGGAGATGGCGATCATACTTCATTAGCATGTATTCCTAAAGAAAATACGGGTGAAGCACAGTTATTAGTAAAAGAGGAAGGGATAATAGCAGGAGTTGAAATAGCTGAGAAAATTTTTAATAAATTCGATCCTAACCTACTATTTGAAAAATTTATAACCGATGGAAGTTATATTAAAAAGGGAGATATAGTTTTTATAATTAAAGGAAAAACAATTTCTATTCTTCAACTGGAAAGGTTAGTTCTAAATATAATGCAACGAATGAGCGGAATTGCTACCGAAACAAATAAATACGTTAATAAAATAAAAGGGTTAAACACAAAAATATTAGACACAAGAAAGACAACTCCCGGAATACGTTTTTTAGAAAAAGAAGCGGTAAGAATTGGAGGCGGTGTAAATCACAGGATGGGACTGTACGACATGATAATGATTAAAGACAACCATATTGATTTTTCAGGAGGCATAAAGAATGCAATAAATAATACACTTTCTTATCTTGAAAAAACAGATAAAAATTTAAAAATTGAAATTGAAGCACGAAGCCTGGAAGAAATAAATGAAATATTATCAATTGGCAGTATTCACAGAATTATGCTCGATAATTTTTGTATTGAGGATACAAAAAAAGCCATTGAACTTATTAACGGAAAGTATGAAACAGAATCCTCAGGAGGAATTAATTATGAAACGATAAGAAGCTATGCCGAATGCGGAGTAGATTTTATTTCGGTTGGTGCTTTAACACACCAGATTAAGAGTTTAGATTTAAGTTTAAAAGCCATTTAAGTATTATTTAATGAGATTCTCAGCAACTTCCATATACTTATTTTTTTTAATATCAATAAATTTGTTTGCACAGCAAAATTATTATCAAAAAGGCAAAGCATCATATTATGCTGATAGCTATGAAGGGCACATTACTGCAAGTGGAGAAGTTTATCAAGCTAACAAATTAACAGCCGCACATCCAAATTTATCATTTGGTACCTTTGTAAAAGTAACCAACTTAGAAAACAATAAATCTGTAATAGTTATTATTAACGACCGTGGCCCATATACCGGAAACAGGCTAATTGATGTTTC
Organism: Chlorobiota bacterium; assembly: GCA_013152655.1. Taxonomy (GTDB): domain Bacteria; phylum Bacteroidota; class Bacteroidia; order Bacteroidales; family B39-G9; genus JAADFW01. The sequence continues at coordinate 1,477 of JAADFW010000033.1, read as the reverse complement.
AAAAAAAGCTGCTTATAAATTAGATTTTATTAAAGAAGGTACAACTGATGTTGGACTTGAAATTGTTGAAACAGCAAACGGTAATTTAAATGACATGATTACAGAAATACCGAACTCAAATAATAAAGAATACTATAAGTTAAATACGGTAAAATACATACCTGCAGGTTTCGGAATTCAAATTGCAAGTTATACTGAAATAGCTAATTTAATGCGAGTTGCAAACAATATTAATAATTCTATTGAAAAAGAATTAACCATTCAGATTGTAAACTATAAGGGTAGTAAAACATATCGTTTAATTATTGGAAATTTCAAAACAATAGAAGATGCCAATAGTTATCGCAATAGTATTCAACATAATTATCCGGATAGTTTTGTTATAAGTTATTAATTAGTTTTATAAAATTTGTTGAACAAAAAAAACATAATAAAACCTTTTTTAGTAATCATTATTACTATTCTGTTTTTCTTTTCCCATGGCTTAACTTATTCACAAAACAATATATTTTATAATGTTATTGACACACTTAGTTTACAGAAAGGCGATAAATTAGTTTTACCAGATACAAGTATTGTCATACATTCAGATACTACTATCTACATTCCTTCACAAATAAAATATCATATTAAAAAAAATCCTGAAACTGTTTCTGAAAATTTTTATAAAAAAATTGAAGAAAAATATTCAGGAAAAAAATGGTCAAAGAAAATGTATAATCTTTTTTTCAGGCCACCGGCTAAATCTTACAACAGATATAACGCCGTTAACAGGCAGAGTGAAATTCCTTTTTCAAAATATAAAGGATATCCTATTAAAACCATTAGTATTAAAAAATTACAAGTGTTTGGCCCTTCAGTTTACGATACTAACATTACAATTCAAAAGTGGTATATAAAAAAAGCAAATCAACTTCATATTAACACCAGAACAATAATTTTAAAAAAATCGTTGCTTTTTAAAGAAGGACAACAATTAAACCCGATTGACATATCAGAGAGTGAACGGATTATAAGAAGTTTGCCATACATACGTGATGTAAAAATATACGTTAAACCTGATGAAACCGGAAATTATGTGGACATAATAGTAATAACCCAGGATTTATGGACTCTTGGCGTAGAAGTTGAAATGACAAATATAAACTCGGCTGTAATAGATGTTTTTAATAAAAACATAGCCGGTTTAGGGCATCAGCAAACAAATACTATATATTACAATTACAAAGACAACAACTATAACGGGTATAATGGATATTATAAAATTAAAAACCAATTTGGTGCTTTCATAAATACTGAATTAAACTATTACAATAGATATCAAAATGAAAAAATAAGATTAAACATATCAAGAGGTTTTTATACACCACAGATAAAATATGCCGGTGGATTTACTATCATGCAAAATGGGTTGCCTCCGGTAGAAACAGTTACTAAAGAAAAATCAATTATTAAATCCCCCATCAAATATAATTAT
>JAADFW010000032.1 GCA_013152655.1 Chlorobiota bacterium | reverse complement strand
ACGGAGCTTGAGAACACGTGATAGACAAAATTTATATATCAGATAAAACCAGATTGCAATAATTCCAGCACCTCAAAATAATATTTAGCCCCTACATGATTTATTCATTATTAACATTGTAAATTTTTGAACAATGCAAATTCCTTTTTCAAAAGGCTTGACTTTTCGAAAATACTGTAATAATTTAGTATGACTAATATGAAGAACAGGGTTTAAAATCTTAAATAAATTAAAAACTTACTCACAGTTTTGTAATGACTAAAATGTTTTTTAAAATTGTCGGCTTTTAAAAAGTGAACAGTAATTAGTAAACGGCAAGAAGTTTAAAAGTAAGAATATGAAGGTAGAATCATAAAAATTTCATTCGTGATATTAGAATTTATTGAGCAAAATATACACCCTATAATTTATTTTATTAGTATAGTATATCTAATAAGCTTTATTATACAATTATTTTATTGGTTATTCATTTATCCAAAAGCTTTAGTGATAAAAAAAACTTCAGAAACTTCACCTTTGCCACCTGTTTCTGTTATTATATGTGCAAGAAATGAAAAAGAAAATTTAAAAAATAATTTATCTGAGATTGTAAAACAAGATTACCCTGATTTTGAAGTAATTGTTGTTAACGATGCTTCAACCGACGATAGCGATTCGGTTTTAGCTAATTATAAATTAAAATACCCGCATTTTAACTATACCAATATAGATGAAAATATTAATTTCTATCATGGTAAAAAACTGGCTTTAACAGTTGGAATAAAAGCAGCTAAAAATGAACTTCTTGTACTAACTGATGCAGATTGTTTTCCAAAAAGTAAATTTTGGCTGCAAACTATAGCGAGTACTTTTAAACCGGGAACCGACATAGTATTAGGTTATGGCGGATACGAATTAAAAAAAGGATTTTTAAACAAAATAATTCAATATGATACTTTAATGGTTGCCATACAATATTTAGGCATGGCTGCATTTGGCTTTCCGTATATGGGTGTTGGCAGAAACCTGGCTTACCGAAAATCGGTTTTTATAAAAAACAAAGGTTTTGCATCGCATGCAAACATACTTTCCGGCGACGATGACTTATTTATAAATGAAGTAGCTTGCAAACAAAATACATCTATTAATTTTTCATCAGACGGACAAATACTATCAAAACCAAAAGAAAAAATTAATGATTGGCTTATTCAGAAAAAAAGGCATTTAACTACAGGAAAGCACTATAAGTTAAAAGACAAAATACTTTTAGGATTAGAATATGGAAGTAAATTATTTTTATATCTGACATTTATACTATTGCTGATATTAAACAAATACTTATACATAGTTTTGAGTTTGTTCATATTACGGATAATTATTCAGCTGATAATTCAAAAATTATATATGAAAAAGCTTGAAATTAAAAATATATTACTTTTTTCACCTTTTTTTGACATGCTTATTCCATTAATCAATTTATATTTGTTATTTACAAATTATCTATCGCAAAGAAATACTAAATGGAAGTAGGCCCACATTTTTCTGATAAAGCAAAAGAAGACTACAAATTAGTAATAGCTGCTTCAGATGGCAATCAAAATGCATATACTGAATTGCTTAAGCGTTACAAAGATTCCATTTATTTTATGCTTTTAAAAATGGTAAACAATCCTATTGATGCGGAAGATTTAACCATTGAAGCTTTTGGAAAAGCATTTAAAAACATTCAGCAATATTCTCCCAGTTTTGCCTTTAGTACCTGGCTTTTTAAAATAGCAACTAACAATTGCATTGATTTTCTTCGCAAAAAAACAAATAATCATATTTCCATTCATTCGCAAAACGAGCACGGAGAAGTTGAAGAGTCAGTCCATTTAACAACTACTGACCTTGACCCGGAAGAAAGTATGATAAAAGACCAAAAAGCAAAACTAATGAGGGAAGTTGTTGAGCAATTAAAGCCAAGGTATCGCAAATTAATTGAATTGAGGTATTTTAAAGAGTTTTCTTATGAAGAAATTGCCATTAATCTTGACTTGCCTTTAGGAACAGTAAAAGCACAACTGTTTAGAGCAAGAGAATTACTCTATAATATTTTAAAAAAGAAGGAACATAGAATATAAATATTTGTGAAGATGGAAATTATATTAAAGTATTTCCCGAACCTTAGTTCTACACAAATTGAACAATTTTCGCAACTTCAAAATCATTATACATTTTGGAATAGTCAAATAAACGTAATTTCACGCAAAGATATAGGCCAACTTTATTTGAGGCATGTGCTTCATTCCTTATCTATATTAAAAATTTTCAGTTTTGTACCCAATACACAAATACTTGATGTTGGCACAGGTGGCGGATTCCCGGGTATTCCACTTGCTATTTTATATCCAGAGGTAAACTTTCTGCTTATAGATTCAATAGGCAAAAAAATTAAAGTGGTTGAAAACATAAGTAGTGAACTGAAATTAAGCAACATACAAACTAAACATCAAAGAGTTGAAAATATTAAACAACAATTTGATTTTGTTGTAAGCAGGGCTGTTACAGCTTTCCCTAAGTTTGCAAAAATAGTTTTTAAGAATATTTCATCTTCACAAAAAAATAAGTTTAAGAATGGTATTATTTATTTAAAAGGAGGAGATTTCAACGATGAAATTAAACCTTATAGGAATAGTATGAAAATATTTAATATTTCAGATTTTTTTGAAGAAGATTTCTTTGAAACTAAAAAAATAATTTACTTGCCTAAATTATAATTCGACACCTATTCCAAAAATTAAATGTAAAGTCAATAAAGCAATATTTGCATTTCCGGAGTAAACAGGAACTATACTATACGATGCGGTTATTTTTGATTCAGCAGTAGCATACAAATATTTTGTAAAATATATTCGCTTATCAATAGCAAATTCACTAACAATTCCTGAAAAATAATACCCTTTACCTCCTATTCCCAATTTTTCATCAAACGGATAATTACGTATCGTGTTTTCAGGATGTGCAAGAACAAAACCACCTCCATAATGAATAATAAAACTATTAAGTTTATTTACCCTTTTAACCGTAAAAACATTATATCCGTGCGAAACAGAAAATCGCTGTATTTCCGGAGGTTTATTAGCCAAGTAAATTTTATGATGAAAAAACTCAAAATCCCATCCTTTTCCCTCATTTAGTCTTGTTATTCTTAAATCATAATATGGAGGTAAACGAAATGGTTCTGTTTCATATTTAGCCCATAATTTAATAGTTGGGTAATTGTTTTGAGTAATTATTAATGGCGATGGAAAATTATATATAAAACCACTGCAAATTTCAAAATCCCAGTTCTTTTGTGCAAATACAGATTGTGAAAAAAGGAATAATAAAATGCAAATAAAACTCCTTTTCATTTTAGTCTTCAATTTGAAATTATTAATAGAATAATGAACAAATTTCAGAAAATGATTTAATAAAAAAAATAAAAGTGAATGGGTAAAAACAAAAAACGACTTTTAAATAAACCAATTTTAATGTAAAGTAAATAAATGTTCCACCTTATATTGCATTATTGTCGTTTGTTATGCAGTAATTTGTTTAATTGTAATGCTATTAAAATCACACTTGATTAGTTAATTATTGTTCCGATTACATTTTAATAACCTACTATAATAAGCAAAATTTACTTACAATTATTATACTCATGAACAATTACGTTAAGTTCATAAGCATTATAAAATTTATTATTAACTTTTGATATAATTTCAGGACAATCATTCATATATGCATACATAATAGCTTTAAAATATTTTTCATAACTCACTGTAATGTAATTGCCAAAGTCTATTCTTACAGTACTTAATTCAGGATTTACTATATGCATTTTTTTATTACTTCCATATCGTATAAAATATAAAAATGTTCTATCATGTGGCAATGTAGTTCTGCTATAAAGGTTTATTTCCCCTCTTTCTTCTTCTTTTATAAAACAATCGGGGCCATTATCAAATTTGTTAATACTAATAAAATTATCAAAGCCATTATTATAAGCTTTTATATCTTTTGGAAAAAATAATTTTATTTTATTACTATCAATTTTAGCTATTACTACTAAATAATTTAATATGTCATTTTTCTGATTATTCAATATTGTACTTCTAATTGTATCATTTTTAAACGTAACAATGAATCCGTTTCTAAATTCCTTTGTCAAAGTTTTTGATAAAGAGGAAATCACATCCAATAAAACCAATTTTGATAAATTGGAATTTTTTATTTTCATTTCAAATAAAAAGTTCAATTTGCTGTTATAAACTGCATAAACATTTCTATATTTTTTCCCCTTTTCATTTTTAACAAATAAAAAGTTAAAATCAGTTTGGTTAACTGTCCTTTTTATTCCTGATTTAAAATATTTAACAAATCCTTTATTTATTTCAACTGAATCGATATTATCAATTTTAGTTCCGTTTTTTAACATTATCTCATTTTGACAATATAAATTATCAGCAATTGTAAATAGTATTAACAGTATTATATTCCTCATAAAAGAATACTTAAAGCTAAAAAAATGTACCGGGTTATTGTAATAATTTAACTTGCTATTCATACAATCAAATAATCTACAATTCCAATTTAGCACCGGAAGTTTCAATTTGCCTGTTTACTTTTTTCAACAAACCTTGTAAAACATTACCCGGGCCAACTTCGATATATGATGTCATTCCGTCGGCAATCATATTGTTCATTATTTGTGTCCAGCGAACCGGAGAAGTTAACTGGGCAACTAAATTTTGTTTTATTTCGTCGGGCTTGGCCACCGGTTTTGCATTTACATTTTGATATACAGCACAAATAGGAATACTGAATTTTGTAGTTTCTATAGCTTCGGCCAATTCAACTCTTGCCAATTCCATTAGCGGCGAGTGAAATGCTCCGCCTACCTTTAAAGGCAGGGCTCTTTTAGCACCGGCTTCTTTCAGTTTTTCACAAGCTATGTCTATTCCTTTCATTGAACCTGAAATAACCAGTTGTCCCGGACAATTATAGTTAGCAGGAACCACAACTTCATCAATTGATTTACAAATATCTTCTACCTTTTTATCTTCAAGCCCTATAATGGCAGCCATAGTAGATGGCTCTGCTTCGCAAGCTTTTTGCATGGCCATTGCCCTTTTTGAAACCAAAACCAATCCATCTTCAAAAGATAATGCACGATTTGCCACCAAGGCCGAAAACTCGCCCAATGAATGGCCGGCAACCATTTCAGGTATAAATTTATCACCCAGAGTTTTTGCTAAAATAACCGAATGAAGAAAAATAGCAGGTTGAGTTACTTTTGTTTGTCTTAAGTCTTCGTCAGTTCCGTTAAACATCAAATCTGTTATTCTAAAACCAAGAATTTCATTTGCTTTTTCAAATAATTCTTTGGCTTTTTCTGAACTGTCATACATCTCTTTTCCCATCCCGACATATTGGGCTCCCTGCCCCGGAAATACAAAAGCTTTCATATAAAATATTTTTAATTATTAAATTTTAAGATTGCAAAAATAAACTCATTAACATATTTATATGCTAATATTTATCATAAAATTCTGTACAATTAGTAAAAATGATAGATTTTTAATCTTGTTTTAATGCAAATTTGAACCTATAATATGGATAAATTCTTCGCGTGTTTTAGTATTATTTAAAAATTCTCCGGTAAAAGCAGAAGTAGTAGAAACTGAATTTTGCTTCTGAACGCCACGCATTTGCATGCACATGTGCTGTGCTTCAATAACAACTGCAACTCCAACAGGCTCCAGTGTTTCCTGAATACAATTTAAAATTTGTGTTGTTAGCCTCTCTTGTACTTGCAACCGCCTGGCATAAGCTTCAACCACTCGGGCAATTTTACTTAGTCCGGTAATATAGCCATTTGGTATATAAGCTACATGGGCTTTGCCCAAAAATGGCAGCATATGATGTTCGCATAGTGAAAAAATATCAATATCTTTTACTAATACCATTTGCTGGTATTCTTCTTTAAACATAGCAGATCTTAAAATATCCTTCGGATTAATAGCATAGCCTTGCGTTAAAAATTGCATTGATTTTGCAACTCTTAGTGGCGTTCGTATCAATCCTTCCCTCTCTGGATCTTCACCAGGTATATTTTCCAATACATTTCTGTACAAATCAATTAATTTATCGGTTGTTTTCTGGTTATAATTTTCAGTTTTAGTATATCCTGATTCGTCTATGGTTTCAATTCCGCTATTTACTACTTTCATCTGTTTATATAATTAGTTTTATTCAACCTTATTTCTCATTTCTTAATATTATCATAAAAAAGTTCAAATATAATTTATTCCTTCTTTTCTGCTGTATAATTTATGTTAAACATCCTTATTGTTTTAAATATTCTTTGCTTTACGAACCAAAATATTCAACAAAATTATTTTCGGTTTCAACCACTTTTACACAATGAAGTTCTATTCCAATATTCTTTACAGCCGGTTCTAACTGTTCCCAAATTCCTATGGCAATATTTTCGGTAGATACCACTTTCCCTTGCAAAAAGTCCACTTCCAGATTTAAATTCTTATGATCGAGCTTTTCAATCACTTTTTCTTTAATAATTTTACTTAAACGTTTTAAATTAACTACAAATCCTAATTGCGGATTAACATTTCCTTTTACCGTAACAAATAACTCATAGTTATGTCCATGCCAGTTCGGATTAGCGCACTTCCCAAAACATTCAAAATTTTTCTTATCGTCCCAGTCTTCATTAAATAAGCGATGCGCTGCATTAAATCTTTCACGCCTTGTTAAATGTATCATCATTAATTAGTTTTTATAATTATTCATTTTTCCTACTTTTATCTTTTCATTTATAATTAAATATGAACGATAAAAAAAGTATTTTATTAGTATCTGCAACTTTAGAAGAAATAAATCCGTTTTTAAAAAAATGCAAAACAATAAGTCAAAAAGAAAACTTTATTGAATGTTTATATGCAAATATAAAAATAGATTTCTTAATCACGGGTATTGGAATGCCTTTTACCGTTTTTCATTTAACAAAGCATTTATCCGGCAATATTTATTCGCTCATAATAAATACCGGAATTGCGGGCAGTTTTAAAAAAAATATTGAAATTGGAAGTGTGGTTCATGTAATAAATGATAGTTTTTCAGACTTAGGCATTGAAAATGAGCAAGAATTTTTAACCATTTTCGAAGAAAATCTTTATTCATTAAATACATTTCCTTTTACAAACGGAGAATTGATAAATAAAAATTTCATTAATAATCCGGTAATTGACAAAATTAAATGGGTAAAAGGAATAACTGTAAATAAAGTTCATGGAAGCCAAAAAAGTATTGAAGCTGTAATTAATAAGTTTAATCCTGATATTGAAACGATGGAAGGTGCTGCTTTTTTTTATGTTTGCCAATCTTTAGCTTTGCCATGTTATCAAATCCGGTCAATTTCAAATATGGTTGAATCCAGAAATAAGGATAATTGGAATATACCACTGGCTATTAATAACTTAAATAAAATAATACACAATGTAATTGATTGGGGTGTTCAACATAATTTCAAACATTTTATATAAATTATAAATGAAATTAAAACTAGGTTTTTCAACATGTCCGAATGATACGTTTATGTTTAATGCCATGGTGCATCAAAAAATAAATACAAACGGCTTTGATTTTACATTGCATTTATCCGACATTGAAGAATTAAATAATTTGGCTTTTCGTGGTGAATTAGACATTACAAAAATTAGTTATGCTGCTTACACAAAGGTTTCTGACAAGTATATTTTTTTAAACTCGGGAAGTGCCTTAGGAAACAACAATGGGCCATTGTTAATTAGTAAAAAGAAAATATATCCCGATGAAATAGAGTATTTAAGAATTGCTATTCCGGGAAAACTAACTACCGCCAATTTATTACTTAGCATTGCCTGTCCAGATGCTACGAACAAAACTGAATTTTTGTTTTCTGATATTGAAGAAGCCGTTTTAAGCGGTGAGGTTGATGCAGGCTTAATTATTCACGAAAACAGGTTTACTTATGAAAAAAAAGGCCTGAAAAAAATAATTGATTTAGGCGAATTTTGGGAAGAATCAACAAACAAGCCTATCCCTCTGGGTGGAATTGCTATTAAAAGAAGCCTTGATATTGAAATTCAACTAACAATAGACCAAATATTGCATAACAGTATTGCATTTGCTTTTAATGAACCTGACTCAGGATTAAATTTTATTAAACAATATGCGCAGGAAATGAGCGAAGACGTTATGAAAAAGCACATTGAGCTTTATGTAAATAACTTTTCACTAAATATAGGGAACGAAGGAAAGGATGCTGTAGAGATTTTGTATAAAAAAGCAATTGAATTGAAATTAGTAAATAACATACAATATCCTATTTTTGTAGAAAATAAAATTAAATAATATGATTGTTGTAACCGGTTCGGCAGGATTTATTGGAAGTAATTTAGTGGCACGGCTAAATAAAGAAGGTTTTAAAGACATAATACTTGTTGACGATTTTTCTATTGATAAAAAAAAGCCTAATTATAGTACAAAAGTTTTTACTGAAAAAATTGACAGAAGAAATTTCTTTGAATGGGCTGAGAAAAATGAACGTTTTATTGAATTTATTTTTCACCTTGGTGCGCGTACAGACACTACCGAATTTGACAAACGTATTTTTAACGACTTAAACGTTGAATACTCAAAAAAAATCTGGAAACTTTGTGTTAAACATGGTTTACCATTAATTTATGCTTCTTCGGCTGCAACTTATGGCATGGGTGAAATTGGCTATAACGACAGCCATTCAATTGTAAGCAGTTTAAAACCTTTAAATCCTTATGGCGAATCGAAAAATGAATTTGACAAATGGGTTTTAAGGCAGGAATTCAAACCTTACTTTTGGGCCGGATTAAAATTTTTCAATGTTTACGGCCCTAACGAATACCATAAAGGAAGAATGGCCTCGGTAATATTTCATGCTTATAATCAAATAAAAGAAACAGGTAAAATGAAATTATTCCGCTCGCATAACCCCGATTATAAAGACGGTGAACAAAAAAGAGATTTTATTTATGTACAAGATGTGGTAGATGTAATGTATTTTTTATTACATCACAGAAAAGATTCGGGAATTTATAATTTAGGAACCGGAAAAGCACGGACTTTTATTGATTTAGCTAAAAGTGCTTTTAACGCTATGAACATAGGTGAAAAAATAGAATTTATTGACACACCCGAAGATATACGCGATAAATATCAATATTTTACAGAAGCAAAAATGATAAAATTAAGAACTATTGGCTACACTAAGGAGTTTATAACATTAGAAGACGGAATTGAAGATTATGTAAAAAATTATTTGTCGGTAAATAAATATAATTAACCCGGGAAATGCATACATTTTCTTCGATTAAGTAATTTATATTTTCTGCCTTTTATAGTAATGTTTTGAATCGCCCCATTCTCCAAATCCTACTTCATCGCCTGCGAGGTGAATTCTTGCTTCCATGCAATTACCACAATCGTCGGCACTTTCATCAATACAAGGCTTATTCTCGTAAAGCTGATAATTTGTACGGTGAATAGTTGGTGTAATATTAGGCATAATTACATTTGCACCAATTTTTATTGCCTTTTCCCTTCCGGCAGGGTCAATTGCCTGTAAAGCTGTAGCAGATGCAATATTAATATCTTTCATCATAATACGCAGAATAGCTATCATCTTAAGTGTAAGGTTAAAGCGTTCATTCAGTGGCAAAAGAGTGTTTCTGAATTCGTATAAAGGTGTTTCTTGATGCTCAATATACGGCCCCATACCAACCATATCAATACTAAAGCTTTTGAAGAACAATAAATCGTCAGCCAAATGTTCCAAAGTCTGAAATGGCAAACCTACCATTACACCTGTTCCGGTTTGATAGCCCACTTCTTGTAAAGCGTATAAACATTCTAGTCTTCGCTCAAAAGAATGCTTTTTGTTAACCGGATGAATTTTTTCAAACAACTCTTTTGATGAAGATTCTATACGCAACAAATAACGGTGTGCTCCGCTTTCAAACCAGCGTTTATAAGTTTCTTCTGTTTGCTCGCCTAACGAAATGGTAATGCCCAATTCATTATTTGATATTTGCTTTATTTTCTTTAGCAGGTTATCTATTCTATTAATAAATTCTTTATCTTCCCGTTCGCCAGATTGCAAAACTATAGAACCAAATTTATTTTCGTGGGCAAATTTAGCTGCTTTTAATATATCTTCATCGGTTAAATTATAGCGTTCCTGCTTTTTATTTCCGGCTCTTATTCCACAATATAAGCAGTCTTTATAACAAATATTTGAAAACTCTATCAGTCCTCTGTAGTATGCTTTTTTACCAACATATTGTTCTTTTATTTCAGATGATTTTTGATAAATTATATTTCGTTCTTTTACATCTGTTTTTAAAAGTTGAATAATATCCTCTTTTAATAATTCATCATGCGCTAATATACCGGTTACTGTATTTTTCATTTCAAATACAAAAATTTAATATACTACAAAAATATATTGCCAAATACCTTAAAAAAATGATATTAATTAGTGTTTTATTCTGAAAGTAATTTTTCTACCACATTTTTCATCTCATCAAACTCTTTACGATTAAAAAGGCGGGTTAAGTAAACAATTTTTCCTTCTTTATTAATAATTACATTTCTGGTTACTCCTGCTTTTTTATTTGCATATAATCCAAAAATATCAGCATTGGGGTCTAAAGCCAAAGGGTAAGTAATTTTCATTTTTTTGCTAAACTTTTTTACTTTTTTTAATGGTTCGTCCCTGTCAATTCCGTAAAGCACAAAATCTTCATTTCGATAAACTTGCCAGATTTCTTTTTCAATAAAAGGCATTTCTTTGCGACAAACACTACACCAACTAGCTGTAAATTGCAACATTACCACTTTCCCTTTATAATCAGAAAGTTTTTTAGATTCCCCATCAATAGTATTTATGGTAAAATCAGGAGCTAAGTCGCCCACGTTAACAATGTAGCCCCTGTTTATTTCGTTATTGTTATCAGATGAGTTACAGCTTAATAACAATAAATACAAAATGCCCGGCAGTAAAACTCTAATTTTATTTATTTTCATAATCATTTTTATAACATGAAATTGTAAAAGTAAATTTACTTCCTTTGTTTTCTACACTTTCAGCAAAAATACTCCCTTTATGCTTAGTTATAAATTCTTTACACAGGCTTAAGCCAATACCTGTGCCTGTTTCGCCATTGGTGCCAACCGATGAGGTTACTTTATCAATTTTAAATAAATTTTTTATTTTTTCTTTAGAAATTCCTATGCCGGAGTCTATAATTGTTATTTCACATTTATCTGTTGTTTTTGCTGTTGATATTTCTATTTTTCCGGAAGGTGTAAATTTAATGGCATTTGAAATTAAATTTCGCAATATTGTATTAAGCATATATAAATCGGCAAATACATAAATATCTGTTTGTTCGTTATAAATTAACGATATTTTTTTCTTATCAGCTTGCTCTTCAAATAATTTAATACTATCGTTTATAACTTTATTTAACAACAGTTTTTCGGGGTTATAATTAATTTCATCTGATTGTGCACTTGCCCATTCCAATAAGTCTAATAATAAATTATAGGTTTGCTTTGATGTTTTATTTATAATATTAACATATTTTTCAAATTGTACTGTATTTAAATTGTTTAAACCCTTTTTAAGCAATTCGCTGTAACCAAGTATTGCATTAAACTGGTTTTTTAAATCGTGTGCAATAATAGAAAAAAACTTATTCTTTGTACTATTTAGCTTTTTTAGCTCTTTGGCTACTTTGTTAATTTTTTCATTTTGTGTTTGAGTTTCTTCATATAATTGTTCTACTCTTTGTTTTTCAATAGCAAGCAAATAATTTGATTCAAACGATTTATATCTTAACCTATCTTGTATTCTATTCGCAATATAACCCAAAATAACAATCGGGTATATATTTGATAATAAAAGATATTGTTCTGTACTAAGGTTAAAAAATAGCCCTATAACAATAATAAACAATATTACAGGTATAGCATAAATAATTATTGTATTACGTAAACTTGTTTTAATATCTAAAGAAATTAAGAAAATGACCAAAATTGTTCCCGACACAGCCGATGCTAAAGCAGTTTCATTTATATGAACTAAACATTTGCCAAACATCATTATAGGAAGACTAAATAAAAACAAGTTATATAATTTAGCTTTTGTATATTGATATTGGTTTGTTATTAAGTTAAAAACAAACAAAAATACTCCTATGCTTATTGGAAATATTCTGGTGTAAAATGCCAAAATATTATGCCTCAGGTATAAATCGGAAAAAACAAAATAAAATAATATTAAAATGCCAACTGCAAGTTTAATGTTTAAGTTTTTTAAACTTGCTTCAGTAAGATGGTTTTTATAGTGCTTTTCAATTTCTTTATTCCTTTGTTTCATGTTATTCATCTACTTTTAATAATATCTCGTTTCCAAGCCAGGCTCTTTTTAATAGTCCTACCGATAGTTTATCTGAAAAATCTACAGGAAAATAACTATTTGAAGGATGAATAGTTGTAAGTAACCCAAGTTTCATATATGTATATGCCACAAGTTCGCTGCAAAATATTGTTTTTAGCGAAGTTTGTTTATTAAAAAAACGGCCTTCCATCGGATCGTGCATTTCATTATACGTATCAGGAAATTTTGCACTATGAACAGTTTTTATTACATTTTTTAAACTTTTGAACATTTCCTGAGTTCTTTTTATGTACAAATGCCTTATAGCAAACCGGCTATCGTCTTTATGCTTAATATTGTAGGCAAACCGTTCTGAAAGTTTTACCAGCATAGGCCCCGATTTTGTCGTTTTCAATATTACATCTTTAACAGGTGTGTCTAAATTTGATTCCCAAAGTAAAATATTGTCTTTTCCAACATTAAGCCCTATATCTTCAGCAATAACAATAATAGCCGAATGTGACCATAAACTACCTTCAAATGATTCTATTACGTGGCTACTTGGATACAACCCGTGCATTAAAATTATATCACCTGTTTTTAAATCGCTCTTTATTTCCTTGTATAAAGTTGTTTGCCTTTTTAATATCATTCTTTTAAAATTATTAAAAATAATAAAAATAATTGTCAAGAATTGAAAGCTGTATTGTTACTATAACTTGAATACCAAATTATTTGTAATAATAATCATAATTTATTTTTTAAAGTAAAATTTTGAAGTTTTTTAAAGTATTGTTACTGAAAATACATTTTGTTATTTATTTTGCGGCAAGCATTTGTTTATAACAACATGTTTTCTCCATTCTGTTTTACCAAATTCAGAAATATAACATTCCTCATACTTTGTAATTTTACAATTAATTATATTTGTACCAGCAAAGCACAACAATTACCTAATCAATTTATTTACAAACAATTACAAAAATAATGATAAACAAACAATTAATAAATCCACAAAGTATTGTTGTTGTAGGGGGATCAAACAATGCTATGAAAACCGGTGGTAAAGTTTTAAAAAACTTAATTGAAGGAAAATTTTCAGGAAAACTTTATGTAACCAACTTAAAAGAAGATGTAGTACAAGGAATAAAAAGTTACAAGGACTTGAATAATTTACCAAATGTTGATTTGGCAATATTGGCTATTGCCGCTAAATTTTGTCTGCAAACCGTTAAAATATTAGCCGAACAAAAAAACACCAAAGCTTTTATCATTTTATCAGCCGGGTTTAGTGAAGAAAACAGCCATGGTGCTGCAATTGAAAAACTAATAGTTGAAGAGATTAATAAAGTGGGTGGTAGTTTAATTGGCCCTAATTGTATTGGAGTTTTAAACAAAAATTATACAGGTGTATTTACAACACCTGTTCCTAAAATAGCAGAGCAAGGTTGTGATTTTATTTCAGGTTCAGGAGCAACTGCTGTTTTTATAATGGAAGCCGGCATACCTAACGGGTTAACATTTTCCAGTGTATATTCTGTTGGAAATAGCGCACAAACAGGTGTTGAAGAAGTTCTTAAATATATGGATGATAATTACATACATGGGAAAAGTTCCAAAGTAAAACTGCTGTATATTGAAAATATTGACAAACCTGAAATGTTATTAAAGCATGCCTCTTCGTTAATAAGAAAAGGGTGCAGGATTGCAGCTATTAAAGCCGGAAGTTCTGAAGCAGGAAGCCGTGCCGCTTCATCACATACCGGAGCGTTAGCCAGTTCAGATACTGCGGTAAATGCTTTATTTAAAAAAGCAGGTATTGTAAGATGTTATAGCCGAGAAGAGCTGACAACTATTGCCGGTATTTTTATGCACAAAGAACTGCAAGGTAAAAATATAGCCATTATAACTCATGCAGGCGGGCCGGCTGTTATGTTAACCGATTCTTTATCAAACGGCGGACTCAAAATTCCTTCTGTTAAAGGTGATAAGGCCAATAAATTATTAGAATATTTATTTCCCGGATCATCTGTTGCAAACCCGATTGATTTTTTGGCAACAGGAACAGCCGAACAATTAGGAATCATTATTGACTACTGCGATAAAGAATTTACGGAAATTGATGCAATGATTGTAATTTTCGGTAGTCCTGGGCTTTTTGACGTGTACGAAGTTTACGATGTATTGGATGAGAAAATGAAAAGTTGCAAAAAACCAATATTTCCTGTTTTACCTTCGGTGATAAATGCCGGTAAAGAAATTGAGCACTTTTTATCAAAAGGGCGAATTAATTTTCCTGACGAGGTTGTTTTGGGCAATGCGTTAACCAAAATATATGGTACATCCAAACCACAACCTGCAAATATTGAATTACCTCAAATTAATAAAAATAAAATACAAAAAATTATTGATTCTTCTGAAAACGGATATTTAACTCCTGATAAAGTTCAGGATATATTAGATGCTGCCGGAATAAACCGGGCAGGAGAAGCTATTGTAGATAATATTGACGATGCAAAGGCAAAAGCAAATGAATTAGGGTTTCCTCTGGTAATGAAAGTAGTTGGGCCGGTTCATAAATCAGATGTTGGAGGTGTTGTTTTAAATGTAGATAATAATGAAAAAGTAACAAGTGAATTTAAACGAATGATGCAAATAAAAGATACTACTTCCATATTAATGCAACCAATGTTGAAAGGAATTGAACTTTTTGCTGGTGCCAAATTTGAGCCTAAATTCGGACATATGGTTTTATGCGGTTTGGGAGGTATTTTTATTGAAGTACTAAAAGATGTAAGTTATGGGTTAGCACCACTTGCCAGAAACGAAGCAAGTAAAATGATTAAAGAATTAAAAGGTTATGGAATTATTAAAGGAGCACGCGGGCAAAAAGGAATAAACGAAGAAAAATTTGTAGATATTATAACCAGGCTGTCAGCTTTAGTAAAAATTGCCCCGGAAATTATTGAAATGGATTTAAACCCGTTATTAGGAACGGAGCAAAGTGTTGTTGCAGTTGATGCAAGAATTCGAATTCAAAAATAAATAATCAGTAAATTTTATATAAAAGCAACATTGATTAAACCGATGAAAAAATTCGACATTTATTTAATTTTACTTATAATAATTCTTTTTCTTCCATTCATTCTTAATGATAATATTCTTAGTTTTTATAAAGAATATAATCATGAACACAGCATAATTACCAGTTTTATAAAATTTGCCATATTGGCCACTTTAGGAGAACTAATTGGATTAAGAATTAAAACAGGGAAATATTATGTAACCGGATTTGGTATTTTACCACGAATATTGGTTTGGGGTTTTTTAGGCATTTGTATTAAAATATCTTTTGTAATTTTTGCATCGGGTACGCCGGTATTTTTAAAATCAATGGGTTTACAAAATGCCATCGAAATAATGAAGGGTAAGCTTTCTATTTCCAAAATTGGTGTAGCTTTTACAACAAGTTCTGCTTTAAATTTAATTTTTGCTCCCGTTATGATGACTTTTCATAAAATTACTGATACGCATATTCTGAATAATGGCGGTACATTATCCGGGTTCTTTAAACCTATTCCATTTGCTACTATTTTAAAAGAAATGGATTGGAATATTCAATGGAATTTTGTTTTCAAAAAAACCATTATTCTTTTTTGGATACCTGCACATACGATAACATTTTTATTACCTGCTGATTATCAAGTTCTTTTTGCAGCTATTCTAGGAATTATTCTGGGTATCTTGTTGGCTATTGCGAGTATATTAAGCAGAAATAGCTAATATAATTCTATTAAATTATCTTTTAACATTTGTTTTTAAACTATTGAATAACTATAATTGTAACAGAAATGAGAAAAAACAGTTTAAATAATAATTCTTCTAATAACGCTTTGAATAATAATTATTCATAAGCCGGGAAGGATATTAGTTAAACACAAAATAATAGTAAAGCCTTCCTGTAAACCGGGAAGGCTTTTTTTATTAATAAATTTTGAAATTAAAAATTCTTATAAAATGAAAGATAATAGCTTACTAAATAATAACTTAAATAATAATAATAATAATAATCTACCTCCATAGGGATAGGCTTAACTTTAATGTGTATAACGGTCTTCCCAAAAAAGGAAGGCCGTTTTTATTTTATTATAAATCTTAAAAAAAAAATTATGTGTGGAATTATAGCAATCATAGGAAAAACAGACAAACAAAAAGTAAAAGAACTTTCAAAACGTCAAAGTCATCGAGGCCCCGACGAATCAGGAATCTACCAATCTGAAAGCGGTTGGGTAATGTCACACGAGCGACTTTCAATAATTGACTTAACAACCGGCACACAACCTATTCAAGGCAACAATACATCATGGGTAATACATAACGGTGAAATTTACAACCACTTAGAACTGAAAGAGCAAGAATTTAAAGGCAAAAAGTTCAGAACAACATGCGACAGCGAAATAATTGTTCATTTGTACGAAAAATACGGAAGCAATTTTTGTAATAAATTAGATGGCGTTTTTGTATTTGTAATAATTGACCAGGACAAATTTATGGCTGGCCGCGATCCAATCGGTGTTAAACCACTCTATTATGGCTACGATAGAGAAGGAAGAATGTATTTTTCATCAGAAATGAAAGCCATTGCCGACCAGTGTGAAGAAATGAAACCTTTCCCCCCCGGTTATTATTATACACCAGAAACCGGGTTTGTAAAATATTTTAAACCTGCTTGGGAAAATCATATTTTTTGTGATAAAATATTTGAACCGCAACTGTTAAGAAATACATTAATAAAATCTGTTGAGAAACGATTAATGAGCGATGTTCCATTAGGTGTTCTTTTATCCGGTGGTTTAGATTCCAGTTTAATAGCTTCAATTACTAAAAGGCTTTTGTACAAAACCGGCCAAAAATTACACTCTTTTTCAATTGGCTTAACGCCTGAAGCTACCGATTTAAAAGCCGCACGAAAAGTAGCAGATTTTATAGAAACCATTCATCACGAAATACTGTTTACTATTGAAGAAGGACTTGAAGCCATTGAAAAAGTCATATGGCATCTTGAAACATACGATGTTACCACCATACGCGCTGCAATACCTATGTATTTTCTTTCGAAAGCAATTGTACAAAAAGGAATTAAAGTAGTACTGTCGGGTGAAGGTTCAGACGAAATTTTCGGAGGATATTTATATTTTCATAATGCACCCTCAGCAGAAGAATTTCAAAAAGAGACCATTAGAAGAGTATCGTTGTTATCAACTGCTGATTGTTTGCGTGCCGATAAATCAACAATGGCATCAGGCTTAGAAGCCAGGGTTCCTTTTCTGGATAAAGAATTTATGAATGTTGCCATGTCAATATCACCTGAATATAAAAGGCCTGATAAAGCTATTGGCAGAATAGAAAAATCAATTTTAAGAGAAGCTTTTTCAGTTTCAGATTACCACTATTTACCTGATGAAATTTTATGGCGACAAAAAGAGCAATTTGGAGATGGCGTTGGATATAGCTGGATTGATTCTGTTAAGGAATTTGCAGACAATACTATTCCTGATGAAGAATTTGCTACAGCCTCCGAAATTTTTCCTTACAATACTCCTGATACTAAAGAGGCATTTTATTTCAGAAAATTATTTGAAAAGCATTTTCCTGATAAAAACAGTATAAGAACAGTAAAAAAATGGATCCCAAAATGGCAAAAAGATACCGATCCATCGGGAAGAGTTGCTGAAATTCACGATAATTCAACTGTTAAAGTAGTTGTTGAGTCATGAAAAAAGTTTTATAGATTTTATGCCTGAGTATTTTTAAAAAATTCACAATTAATTTATATCAATGAAAATGATTTAATTATATCTTTGACCTTTAAATAATTAATTATATACAGATATAAATGATATGAAAAAAATAGCATTAATTTACGGGCCTGTAAAAGGAAGCACTGAAAGAGTTGCGATAAAAATAGCTAATGAAATTGGCAATGAAAACATTGATTTGTTGCCTGTAAAAGATGTAGCCGAAAATAAAATTATGGAATATGATAAAATTATTTTCGGAATTGCAACTATTGGCAAAGATACCTGGGATTTACATCACCCGAATACAGATTGGGATGATTTTTTACCAAAACTGAGAACTATGAATTTGCAAGGTAAAACAGTTGCAATGTTCGGGTTAGGCGATAATATTAAATACGCTTCTTTGTTTGTTGATGCTTTGGGAGTATTAGGAAAGGAAGTACTTGAAATTGGTGGTAAAATAATTGGACAGGTTAGTACTGATAATTATGATTTTCAAGAGTCTCAAGCAATAATTGACGGTAAATTTATAGGCCTCCCAATAAATGAAGATCATGAGTCGCATTTAACTGATGAAAGAATTAAAAATTGGGTAGCACAAATAAAACCTGAGTTTGGTTTGTAATAATTTGTTATACAATAGATAGAAAGTTCCATTTTTCAATAAAGTGGAACTTTTTTTTGTTGTTATACCAATTGAATATCTGTATAAGTCAAATGCCTGGCCTATCACAACGGCATTATAAAACATAGTATGGATTAAAACATACTTCATTTTTATATTACTTCATTAAACTCAGGAATTCCTGTTTCATAAGGATTTTCAGGATCATTACTCCATTCAAGCCACCCGCCATCAAAAACCGAAACCCGTGGCCAACCCATTAACCATGCATTATAGAATGCTTCACTCCCACGCCATCCTGTTCCGCAATAAAAAGCCAAATGTTTTTCGGGTATTATTCCTGCATTACTCCAAATTTTCTCAATTTCGTGAAATTCTCGTGTAGTATGGTCAATGTTTCTGTAATTTTCCATATGATAAGCATCAGAGCCACAATTCCCAAAGATAGCTCCGGGAATTCGACCTTTTTTTTCTATGTAATTATACCCGCTAACTTCACCAATATATTCAGGCCAACTACGCACACAAACTAAATCAGCATCTTTTGATTTCAACATTTCTTTAGCTTCCGGAATATCAACCACTAATTCTTGTTTTCCCGGAATATTAGCTCCAAAATCTTTTTCAGGAACCTTTTGCACATCTGCTTTACTAATTTCAAAGCCAGCATCTTTCCATGCCTGGAATCCCCCGTTTAAAACGCGAACATCTTTAACTCCGGCAAACATCATAATAAAGGCACAACGTATTGCACCTATATGCCCGGCAGCACTTCCCGGAAATTCATCATTATTATCAGGCGACATATATTTTCCATATAAAATAACAGTTGTGTCAGCTGTTATTCCATGTTCAAGCAAAGCGGCTTTAAGCTCTTCCGGTGAACGTCGATTCCATGTTTCAGGGCTTTCAAGAGCCAATGTATCTAAATCAACTGCTCCGGGAATATGTCCTGATAAATAAGCATTTATATTTCTATAATGTGCATGACAAATAACCGTTTTGCCACCTGTATGTTCAGAAGGAACATTTCCATCAACAATATTTTTCACCCACCCGGGATAAACTAAATTTGAATATCTTTGTAACTTCTCCATTGGCAATTCGTTGTTATTTGCCCATTCATTAATAAAATGATTATAAACAAATATGTTACAATAACCTGCTTTTATGAATAATTGTGCCACCTTTTGACTTTGATGGGAAGAATAACCATAAACAATAATATTGTTTTCAGGCAAAATGTTTTTTGAACGAACTACCTCAATCCAATCCATATAATTAGCCCATTTAACAGGTAACGATTTTGCACCTTTAATATGTCCACCTCTTTTTTCATTTTGAAGTTTCCAACCGTTATATGCATCAACCGGCCTAATATCAATTAGGCTTGAATTATTACTTTCAAACTGTTGTATTATTTCATTAGTTGATAATTCAATAATTTTTGTCATTATTCAGTTAATTGGGAAATTAATAAGAAGACACTTGAATTTATTTGACAACCATATTTTTCACATCGTCAAAATTACCGTCATTGGGTGCCGGTTTCAAGTTAAGAATATTACATATTAGAGAATATAAATCAACATTTGGAAAAGGTTTATTTTTATAATTCTTTTTAAAATCGGGGCCAATAGCATAGAATATTGCCTGCATGTCAGTATCTTTATTATCATATCCATGAGTTCCCTTGTCAGAATGATGATTTTTCCAATCTATATTCCACAAACTATCGGCACTAACCACAAAATCCTGAATATTTTCATTATGTCCAAAATGCAAATTCGAAGGAATTTCCTCAGGTTTCCAAATAGAAATATGTTTTACATTTTTAAGGTGATTATATACTGAATCATAGAATTCTTTTTTTGCTTTTAATAAAAATACCGGACAGCCACCATATGAATTTTCCAGCCAATTTCTTGAAATATAATTATCAAAATAAACGGTTTTTTCTTTAGAAATTTCACCCATGCCATGATCGGAAGTTATTATTATGTTTAGTTTATTGGCAATGTCTAATTGATTCTTTTTTGCAAAGAAAACTCCTAATAAACTATCTAAAAATTCTGTTTTTCTAACTATTTCCGAGCTGTTTGGCCCATATTCGTGTCCGGTTAAATCAGGTTCATTAAAATAAAATGCTATTAAATGCGGCCTTTTTATTTCAGGTAATTGCAACCAGTTTATAACGCTGTCAATAATGGATGAAAAAGGGAAATAATGATCATAAGGCTTACTATAAGTTGGCAAGATACCTTTAATAGGAGCTTCTGAACCCACCCAGAAATATGAAGCGGAAATAACACCTTGTTTTTCAGCAGTAACCCAAATTGGCTCTCCACCATAAAAGTCAGGATTAACAACAGTTGCATTATTGCCTAATGAATATTTTTTATCTAATTTGTAATTATAGAAATTATTGAGAATTATTCCATGATTATCGGGGAAAAGTCCTGTTGCCAATGTATAATGATTAGGAAATGTTTTTGTCGGGAATGAAGGAATTATATTTGCTTTAACTCCTATTTTTTCAATAGAATCTAAAACAGGTGTTTCAGCATGTTCAGGATAATCCCACCTGAAACCATCCATTGAAAGTATAAGAAGATATGGGTTATTATTATTGTTATCTGCTCTACGGGTACAATTTATAGAACCGATTAACAAAAAACCAATTATTAATAAAGTGTAAAAAGTTGTTTTTGTATTCATAAGAAAAGAAAAAAAGAAAGTGGCTGAAATATCTCAACCACTTTCAATGAACTATTAAGGAATAATTTAGAATATATATCTAATTCCAATTTGTGCCTGCCAGCGAGAGCTGTTTATACCAGAATCATCAATATCCCACGGAGCATCATTTTTAGGCCGTGTAAAAGTAAATTCAGGGGTTGTTCCATCAGCTTGAAATTGTTTAAATTTAATTAAACGAATATTTCCATAATAATTAGCATAATATCTTCTTCCCCAAGTATCGTTAATTAAATTTCCAAGATTAAACAAATCGAAAGTAAATTGTAAAGTATTTCTCCTGTTTGCAAAATCTGTATATAAATCTTGTGAGAATCGGAAATCGAAAATATTAACAAATGGTAAACGTGCGCCATTTCTTTCTGAATATTTTCCTCTTCTTGTGCTTAAATATGCATCCTGTTCAATATATTCATTTAAATCCTTCCATTGATCAGCAGCAGAAACATAGTCATCATCACCCGGCGAACCGATATCAATTAAATGAATATCATTTTGATCGGCAGGTACATAAATAAGGTCCATATCTTTACTATTCTCGTTAGTTAACCTATAATTATTATAAGTGTATGAGAAAGTTTTACCTGATTGGCCATTATAGAATAAAGAGACGGTTGTTGCTAAATGGCCAATATACTCTTTACTATACGACAAATAACCAACAATTCTGTGTCCTAAATCAAAGTCTGACCTTGTAAGCCCAACATAATTTCTTCCTGAAGACTGTTCCATGTATCTCCATTGAGAAGAATTCTGAGAAGATGTACCATCATTAACTGCAAATGCATTTCCATAAGTATATGCAATACTTACGCTTAAGCCTTGATCAGCCGGCCTTTGTAATTGTACGGTAAAGTTAGTAGTATAACCCTTATTGGTATTAGTGGCCAGCATAATATAGCCATAAGTATCATCCACTTCATCATACCTGTTGAAAATAGGCCTTGTATCACCCGTTCCGGTTAAATTTTTCACAGAAGGTTTAATATTAAAATTTTGGTAGTACACATTATTTAATGTTTTTGTGTACATAACCTCAACCGACCCAATAAGCCCCATTGGTAATTTTTTATCAAAAGCTAAATCAATTTTCATAACCTGAGGAAATTTGAAATTCTCCGCAAATAAATTAATATCGCCTGAAGGAACATCAGTAGCAGTCGGGTCAAAAGTAGTTGAAGTAGGCTGGTTATTCCAATCGGGGTTAAAAGCAACATCAGACTGGAAAGTATTTCCTACCATTAAGCCATTGTTATTATAGGCAGCACCTGGCCATACAAATGGAATTCTTGAAGTAAAGATACCAATACCACCACGCAATTGTGCAGACTGATCACCCATTAAATCGTAGTTAAATCCAACTCTTGGAGAAAACATAAATTGAGGCTTAGGCATTTGTCCGGCTTTAGCTCCTTGCATATCATAACCCCACTGAGTGATTGAATCAATGGTTGCAGAATTAAAATGCGTGTCTTCTTCGGGATTTTGCGGGAAAATAGGAATATCAATTCTTAAACCGGCAGTTACCTTTAATTTATCATTAACATCTATTTCATCCTGAGCATAAAATCCTAATTGAATAGCATTAAAATCTGCTGCTGCTGCTGAACCATCACCTGTTATATTATCAATTACAGAATAACTTCTATAAAAATCAGAAGCATTAACATCAGTCATAAATTGTGATAAACTATCATATTCATATACTCCAAAATTTTGTCTTATAAATAAGTTATATATTGAATAAAATTCGTTATGTGTTCCAAAAGTAAAAGTGTGTCTTCCTTTATACAACTGGAAGTTATCAGTTAAAGTAAAAATATTTTGATCTAACTGATTGGCAGTTGAATACTCCTCACTACCGAAATAAATATCGCCATTTCCATCGCGAATTTTTACTTTAGGAAAATTATCGCCTATTGGGTCACGTTGGTCGCGAACAGTAGTATAGCCAAGAATGAATTTATTGGAAAAACTTTCACTTAAATAGCTTTTCAATTCTAAAGCAGTTGAATTTGTTGTAGAAGGAAAATAAACTCCTCCATTAGCAAAATTAATTCTACTACTGCTTGAACGAGACGGGCTGGTTGAAACACCTTTAGTATAAGAATGCCTTAACATTAATTTATTACTTTTATTAATGTTATAATCAAATTTAATTAAAAATTTAGTTCCATCTAAAGTTTTAGTAGTGTTTTCATATCCTCCCGGGTCATAACCTAACCCATTGACTTTAGAAATTAAGGATTCAATATCGGCTCTTGATGCATCACCAATATAGGTGTTAAAATCATAAGGCTGAGGAGTTTCTTCCTTTTGTAATTCTGCATTAGCAAAGAAGAACAATTTATTTTCAATAATTGGCCCGCCTAAACGGAAGCCATATGTAGCTGTTGAAAAAGGATCTAATTTAACTTTATCTACCGATTCATCGTCAGTAGGAGTTTTTCCTGCTAAATTTTCATTTCGCATAAAATAATAAACAGAACCTTTAAATTTGTTTGTACCACTTCGAGTTACAGCATTAATACCACCTCCGGCAAATCCGCCTTGTCTTACGTCAAAAGGTGCAATAACCACCTGGAATTGTTCAATTGCGTCAATACTAATAGGTGAAATGCCTATTTGTCCACCATTTGAACCATTATCAGCCAATCCAAAAACATCATTATTAATAGCACCATCAATATAAATTGAGTTATAACGGCTATTCATCCCTGCAATATTAATTCCTCCGCCGGATGTAATGCTTGCCATAGGAGTTAACCTTGTAAAATCACTCAAATCGCGAGCAACGGTTGGCATATTTCTAACTACATCTTCATCAACAACAGTTTGAGCACCTGTACGGTTCCCGTCAAACAAATCGTTTCTGCTTCCAACAATAACTACTTCAGACAGTTCTTTTGAATCTTCAGTTAATTTCACATTTAGTTTTAAAGTTTGTCCTAAAGAAAGATAAACATTGTCTTGCTCATAATTATGATAACCAACAAACGATACAGTTATTTTATAAGGGCCACCAACATTTAAGTTTGGCAAACGAAAATAACCATCTGCATCAGTAATGCCACCATACTGAAAACCTGTACCTTGATGAACTGCCAAAACAGTAGCTCCGGGTAAAGTCTCTCCTGTATCACCATTTACTACGCGGCCATTTAAGCCGGCAGTTGTAGAACCTTGTCCATAGACAAAAATCCCGGTAAATACTCCAAAAATCAGGAGCATAAAAAACTTTGTAAATTTATTTTTCATAATCTTAATAAATTGGTTAATAAATAATTGTTAAATAAATAGTAAAAAAAAGATTTTTATATAATGCTTATATAAAAGCTATTTTAATTTATTGTTAATTTTCAGTACAAGTTTTAAATTTATAAAAATAATTATACGATAAATTTTAAAGTTGATAACTTTTTATAATTTAGTTAATAAGTTACTAATTTAAAATCATTCAAAATGAACTGATAAGACTCAGTTTAATAATACAGTTATAATACATAAATTACTTTATTTTATACCTTGCAGAATTATTTAATTGTAATCAAAATGGATAATATTTACGCTAAAATAATTGAATCTGAAAATGAAAATATTGATTGTGCCTTATGCATAATAACCAGTATTAAAGGCTCCACTCCGAGAAAACCAGGCTCTAAAATGCTTGTTTATTCCAGTGGAAAAATTTTTGGCACTATTGGTGGAGGAAGTTTAGAAAATCAGGTTATTAAAGATGCATTAGAAACTTTAAAAATTGGCAAGCCAAAATATTTTAAGCATAATTTACTGGAAGACCACTCAATGGGTTGTGGAGGAAATGTTGAAATTTATATTGAACCAATTTTAAAATCGTATGACTTATATATTTTTGGTGCCGGCCATATTGGCAAAGCTTTAGCAAAACAAGCTAACAAACTGGGATTTAAAGTTACTGTTATTGATGAAAGAGAATCAATATTTGATGATTTTAATAGCGAAGTTATTCGTACAATAAATAAAAATCATAATGAAGCTTTTAAAGAGCTACAGTTTAATAAGCGGGTATTTATTACTTCTATTACACACAAACACGGATATGATTATGATGTGATAGCACATTGTGCAAAAAAGGAATTTGCTTATCTCGGAATGATTGGAAGCAAACGAAAAATAGAAACTGCTAAAAAGTCATATTTGCAAAATAATATACTAACTGAAAAGGAAATAGAAAAAATTGACTGGCCTATGGGTGTTCCAATTACTTGTGAAACACCGGAAGAAATTGTTGTTTCAATTTTAGCCAAACTAATTGATGTAAGGGGTAAATTAAATAAACAAAACTGAAACTGAACACTAATTATCTATCATTCACTAATGAAATCAAATAATATACTTGAATTTGTTCTCGATAACCAAATAAAAAAGATTCATTTTAACGAAAATAATCAATTTTCGCCTACTACTACATTATTGCAGTATTTAAGAAGTTTGCCCAACCACAAAGGAGTAAAAGAAGGATGTGCCGAAGGCGATTGCGGTGCCTGTACAGTAGTAATTATTGAAACAGAAAAAGACAATTCGCTAAACTACAAAGCAGTTGATTCCTGTTTAATCCTGCTTCCTATGGTTCATGGAAAACAAATTATTACAGTTGAGAACCTGGGCTCATCAAAACAGTTACATCCGGTTCAAAAAGCTATGGTTGAATATGATGGCAGCCAATGTGGATTTTGTACACCGGGAATTGTTATGTCTTTGTTTTCCTATTCAAAAAACGAAACTACTTATGAAAAAGAAACTGTAAACGATTATTTAGCCGGTAATCTTTGCCGGTGTACCGGATATAAAAGTATAATAAATGCAGCAGAAAATATTCCATTGAATTCTAAAAATGATTTTTTTGATGAAAAAATGATTATCAATCAATTAAAAAAAATAGATACAAAAACCAGTTTAAGCTTTACAAACAAAAAGCAGCAATATTATAAAACATTTAATTTACCCGATACACTTAATTTAATTTGGAATTACCCTGAGGCTACAATAATAAACGGCTCAACTGATGTAGCTTTACAAATTACCAAACAAAAGAAAAAGATTCCACTTATTATTGACATTAGTGAAGTAAAAGAGCTTTCGAGAATTACTAAAACTGATACAGAATTAATTATTGGCTCAGGAGTAAAGCTCGACAAAATTAAAAATGAAATTGGAAATCGATATGAAGCCTTATCATCCATGTTATCTGTTTTTGGCTCGAAACAAATAAGAAACCTGGCAACAATGGGCGGAAATATTGGTTCAGCCTCGCCTATAGGTGATATATTGCCTGTTTTAATTGCATATGATGCTAAAATTAAATTGCAAAACAAAAACAAAGAAAGAATGGTATTAGCCAAAGAATTTGTTACAGGTTACAGAAAAACAATAATTGAACCTAATGAAATAATTACCGAAATTATTATTCCTAAAACAAACAAAAACAGGCACATTAAATCTTATAAAATTTCGAAACGAAAAGAATTGGATATTTCATCGGTAAGTGGTGGTTTTATGGTACAATTAAATGAAGAGCATAAAGTTGAAGAATTGTGCCTGGCTTACGGAGGAATGGCAGAAATAACCAAAAAAGCAGAAAAAACAGAAAAATTGCTTATAAATAACAAATGGAACCGTGAAAATATAGAGAAAGCCATGCATGCTTTAGAAGATGATTTCACACCCATTTCAGATGCCCGATCAAGTGCCGAAGCAAGAATGATTATGGCTAAAAATCTGTTATTAAAGTTTTGGACGGAAACGGAAACTCTTTAGTTTTAAAAAAATCAAATAATATGATTAAACCCTCACACGAAAGTGCAGCATATCATGTAACAGGCGAAGCTGTATATATTGACGACATGAACATTAATGAGCAAATGCTGTTTGGGAAAGTACTTTACAGTCCCTTTGCAAAGGCAGGAGTAAAATCAGTAAATATTAACAAAGCACAACAGTTAAATGGCGTTCATGCTATATTAAGTTATAAAGATATTCCCGGTAAAAACCAGATGGGCCCCATAATACATGATGAAGTAGTATTAGCTGAAAATGAAGTTCAGTTTATTGGCCAGGCAATTTTACTTATTGCTGCTGAAAGTGAAGAAATAGCTGAAAAAGCCATTTCAATTATTGAAATTGAATATGAAGAAAAGAATCCGGTAATAACATTGGAAGATGCTATTACAAAAGGCAAATTATTACAACCACCAAGAAAAATTGAATGTGGAGATGTAAATAAAGCTTTTAAAGAATGTGACTATATTATTGAAGGTATGCTAAAAACGGGAGCTCAGGAACACTGGTATTTAGAAACACAGGTTTGTTTATCGGTTCCCGGGGAAGGTGATACTTTGACGGCTTTTAGTTCAACGCAAAATCCAACCGAAACACAACTACTGCTTGCAGAAGTATTAAATACGCGCATTAATGATGTGGAAGTGCAGGTACGCAGAATGGGCGGTGCATTTGGAGGTAAAGAAACACAAGGAAATCATGTTGCCATATGGAGTGCACTTTTGGCAAAACATACCGGAAGGCCGGTTAAAATGAGATTATTTCGCGACGATGACCAAAAAATGACCGGGAAACGCCATCCCTACCTCTTTAACTATAAGGCCGGATTTAATAAAGATGGTATTATAAAAGCTTACGAAGTTGAAATGAATGCTAATGGTGGCTCTTCAACCGACTTAAGTATGGCTATTTTAGAAAGAGCACTTTTTCATGCTGAAAACAGTTATTTTATTCCAAATGTTAAAATCACAGGCAAAGCATGGAAAACAAACCTGCCATCAAACACAGCATTCAGGGGATTTGGCGGCCCGCAGGGAATGGCTTGTATTGAAAATATTATTGACCAAATAGCAAGAAAATTGCAAACAGATGCTGCTGAAATACGTTTCAGTAATTTCTATGGCATTGATAATAATAATATTACACCTTACGGACAAACCATTGAAAACAATCGGTTATTTTTACTTTGGGAAAAACTTTATAAATCATCAGGATACAAAACACAAAGAAAAGAAATAGAAGAATTTAACAAAAAAAATGAATTTATTAAAAGAGGAATGGCAATAACACCAGTTAAATTTGGCATTTCGTTTACCACCTCTTTTTTAAACCAGGCAGGAGCACTTGTAAATATTTATAAAGACGGAACAGTTTTAGTAAATCATGGCGGAACGGAAATGGGCCAGGGCTTACACACAAAAATGCAACAGATTGCTGCTCTTGGCTTTGGCATTGGACTTGAAAAAGTAAGTGTAAATGCTACCAATACTTCAAAAGTGCCCAACACCTCACCTACTGCTGCATCATCGGGAACTGACATGAACGGAATGGCTGTTAATAATGCTATTGATAAATTAAAGAAAAGAATAGCCGAGGTCATTGCAAAAGAACTTGATAAAACAGATAACAAAAAGCATTTACCCGAAAATATTGCCTTTGAAAACAATATGGTTTTCGATAAAACACACGATGCAAAGAAATTCAGTTTTGTTGAAGCAATAAACATGGCTTATTTAAATAGAGTAAGCCTCAGTGCTACTGGTTTTTACAAAACTCCCGGCGTACACTTTAACCGCGAGGAAGGCAAAGGCCATCCGTTTTACTATTATGCTTTTGGCATGTCAGTTTCTGTTGTAGAATTAGATATTTTAACAGGCCATCATAAAATATTAAGAACCAATATTTTGCACGATGCAGGAAAATCAATCAATGAACGAATTGACCGTGGACAAATTGAAGGTGGATTTATTCAAGGTGTGGGTTGGTGTACCACTGAAGATATTAAGTGGGATAATAAAGGAAATTTATTAAATCATTCGCCTGACACCTATAAAATACCCGGAATTGGTGATATACCTGATGATTTTAGAGTGGAATTATTAAAAGATGCACCACATCCGAATACCATAAGGCAAAGTAAAGCAGTTGGCGAACCGCCATTTATGCTGGCATTTTCTGTTTGGATGGCCATAAAAGATGCTATTTCGGCTTTTGGCAATCATAAATTTGAGCCAAAATTTTCGCTTCCGGCAACTAACGAGACAATATTATTGTCGCTTGAAGATTTGAAAAACAAAATGAAAAATAATGAGAAATAAAAAGCTTATTATTTTTGATTTAGACGGAACCATCACTAATTCTGAAAAGGGAATTTTTAATTCCTTGAAATTTGCTGTTCATAAGTTTGGAATAACAGAAATTAATCAAACTGTTTTAGATGAATTTATTGGCCCTTCTTTAAAATATTCTTTCTCTAAACACTTTTTCAGCAACCCTGCCGATGTGGTTAATGCAGTAAAGTATTACCGAGAATATTATGCTGTGAAAGGAATATTTGAAAACGAATTATATGACGGCATAGAAAATACTTTAAAGCAATTAAAATTAAATAATAAAATACTTTGTATTGCCAGTTCAAAACCATTAATCTATGTTAAAAAAATAGCAAAACATTTTAAAATTGAGCATTATTTTAAACATATTACAGGAGCTGAAATAAATGGAACTTTGTCGGATAAAGCAGAATTAATTGAACAGATTATTAACTTCTTTCCTAAAGTTGAAAAAGAAGAAATAGTAATGATTGGCGACAGAAACTGGGATGTATCAGGTGCAAAAAAAGCCGGGATTGATGTTATTGGCGTAACTTACGGTTTTGGTTCATTGCAAGAATTACAGGATGCAGGTGCTAATGAAATAGCTTTAAATACAGAAGATATTTTGAGTTTGGTATTTGAAAAATAGGTGATTACGAAGTATAAATCTTTCAATTTACAGTTATGTTGAAACGGTTTACAAACCTTGATATTAGTGCTATCTCTCTTATTTTATACACTGTTAATAATTTTATTTGTTAAATATGTCTTTCCAAACTGTGTAAGACGGCCTTTCTTTTCCATTCTCATCAAGTAAACCTGTATCTCTCCATAGTTTTCCAATATCTTGAAATTCGGGTGAAAAAGTTGCCCAAAGTTTATCGTAATCGCGGTATGCCCACCATATAATAAATTTATAATTATAATTGTATGCGTTTAATAAAAGTGTTTCAAGATATTCTTTTTGCTCACAAACATTACTTTCTATATTTAAATCAAAACTACTAATAGATAAATTTTCGGCTAAATGAGTTGTTTCAACAAAAGCAATAGGTATGTTGATATGTGAATTTAAAAAATCAAATGCTTCCTGAAACTCTGATTTATTATGCTCGCCTTTGAAAAAGGGATAAAAACTGATAGCTGCAAAATCTAAATTCTGATTTATATAATTTGCTATTTCTGCTATATAGTCTGCCGGATTATCAACTTCGGGATTAAACCAGTTATGTAACGTTATAGATTCGGATAATTGCAAATTCGGATAAATCGCTTTCAAACGACTGCGTATATTAACCATTAATAACTTGTATTCATTCCATTTCGTGTTAGATTTTAACTTTAAATCATTAACTTCCATCGCAATTACTAAATAATCCGGATTGAATTGAGTTATTAGATATTGAAGGTGTTTGAAATAGGCATTTTCAATAATTGGATCATTCAAAGTACTATGTTCAGGAATTGAGCCATCATAATCTTCTTCCAAATTATCGCGGCCGGTATTTAACAAACTTACAGATAGCAATAGTTGGTGGTTACTCAACTTCCTTGATACACTAAATTCAATATCGTCAGTAAATTCACCAGGTAAAACTGTGCCGTTTATCCATGCATTCCATGGGATTTTATTATCAATTTGTTCTGAATATATGTCTGAATTAGAAGCTATAAATTGATATGTCTCTTCCTTATCTGCTTTATCAGGACCAAAACTCCATGTACTAAATCCCATTTTAAAGTTTCTCGTGGAAATAATATCAATTGAATTATCATTTTCACAAGATGCTGGATTACTTTCATCTTTATTACAACTTGTTGATACAATAAAGATTGATAATATGATTAAAATATTTTTCCCCATTTTTAATACTCATGTTTTAGCTTTTCAAAACGCAAATAAAATTCACGTTTTTTTTATTTTATGAAACTAACTTAAATTCTGACATAATCAAAGATACAGCCCTATTTATATCTAAGTATGCACCTTCAATAATTGATGCTTGGTGCATATCTTGAAAATTAGATTTTTTTATAACTTCTACAAATAATCGTTATATGTAGCCTCGTAAAACTACCCTGTCAAAACTTGTGTATTCAAATAAAAGATATTGTTGTAATAATTTATCTTGAACTGTTTGCATTTTTTTATGCAAAGATAATTACTTTGACGTTCGCTTTAAAACGACTTTTAGGTCAGTATTATTAATTATTTTTGTCTATATATGCTATATTTAGTCTATTTTCTTGAAATAATTATCACTTAAATCTTCATAACTAG
This sequence comes from Chlorobiota bacterium, assembly GCA_013152655.1. Taxonomy (GTDB): domain Bacteria; phylum Bacteroidota; class Bacteroidia; order Bacteroidales; family B39-G9; genus JAADFW01. Next base: position 1,792 of record JAADFW010000032.1, on the reverse strand, counting down.
CATAAAACTCAATAATATCATCACATATCAATATTCTACCCCACAAAAAAGAAATTGAAGTGTCAAGTTTCAATTCATAAAAGTCTTCATTTGCATATCTAATACTCCATCTATTAGAAAATTCAAACTTATTATTATTTATTACATTCAATGTAGAATCATTGAAAAATTCAATAACTATATTTTCATTATCAGTATATCTTGCATCATCAGGTTGCCAGTAGTCATATGTGTATATCCATTTCCATTTTCCAATAATTGATTCTCTAATTCTATTTTCATTCCATTCAGTTTTATTATAGCAATTCCATAATTCTGAATTACTTATAGGTCTTTGCGGTTCTTTATCTAATTTAATACAACTAAATGTAAATAACGATAATAATAAAGTTAAGAAGTATATTACATTTTTTATGATTATTGTATCTTTTTTCAATTCTTTAAACTGTTTTTTAAATTAAAAATTAAAACCATAAGCGATGCCACCAAATGGTATAAATACATTATTATTCCATTCATCACCTTCCTCATTAACATCAAGAATTATAATAGGAGTAAATCCAATTTTTAGATATCTATTAAAATTCTTATCATAAAAACGATAACCAATCCTAGGAATAAAAAATAATAAATCTGAATTATTGACTCCAATTTCCTTATTAATATTATCAAAGAGAAACAAATAACTAATCCCATTACCTAATTCTAGTATATGTCTTGAAAAAGGTATTAAACATGAAAATTCTGATAATAATCCAATTTCTCTAAAATCATAGAAATATGCTGTTTTAAAAGGTAATGTTGAAATGCCTATTCGACCAGAAAAAATAGCATCATTTATTCGAAATATTTTTTCATAATTAATTGAATATGGTGCTGTATTTCCAAATAATTCTATCGATATAGAATTTGTATGTTCAATATTAATAAAAAGAGAATTATTTATTTGACAATTACTACTATTTACAAAGACTGAAAAAATGAAAAATACTAAAAGTTTTTTAATTGTTAACTTCATTGGTAAAAAATATTATATTCTAATCTAATTTTAGATGTATATGTTTTAGCTTTTCAAAAACGTAAATAAAATTCACGTTTTTTTATTTTATGAAACTAACTTAAATTCTGACATAATCAAAGATACAGCCCTATTTATATCTGAGTATGCACCTTCAATAATTGATGCTTGGTGCATATCATGAAAATTAGATTTTTTATAACTGACAGATAATAAAGGTTTTACAATGTGCTTAGAATTGAAAAATGAAAGAAAAATCCAAATATAACCTTCTTTTGTAAGTTGATAATAATGAGATGATTGTAGCTTTTTTACTGCTCCTCGCTCTCTTAATTTACGTAATTCATAGGCTATTTTTGCAGTTTTCCAGTTTTCTCCTAAAATTTGCTTCAAATCTTTACTTCTAAAGCCTAAAGAACGATTACTTGAGGACAATAAAACCTCAAGAATTTCAACTTGATGTTCTTTTCTTAAATCCGGGGCCGGAATTTTTACTCCTCTCCTATTGGTAATGGGCTCTTGATACTTCCTGTATATTTCTTCATCTAATATGGAAATATCAATATCTGAAATAGTTTCAATATAGCGGCTGTTACTTCCGAGTCCATACCAATAGTATGCCATCAAATTGATGGCTGGCTTCTTGAGCTTCAAACCGGGCAAGTCCGGTTTATTTATGGTGGTTTCAACTCGCAGTAAACAGCCGCTTTTATTGTAACATTTTATTGAATTCCCCGCCATCCAATGCTTTATTACTGCTTTTGTTGTAAACTT
>JAADFW010000031.1 GCA_013152655.1 Chlorobiota bacterium | reverse complement strand
TTGATATGCAGGTTGGAAAAGACATTGCAATGCAGGTTGCTGCAATGAATCCTATTTCTATTGATAAAGATAATGTGCCACAAGAAGTAATAGACAAAGAATTAGAAATAGGTAAAGAACAAGCTTTAAAAGAAGGGAAGCCTGAAAATATAGTAGAGAAAATAGCGATGGGAAAACTTAATAAGTTTTTTAAAGAAAACACATTGCTTAATCAGAACTTTATAAAAGACAGTAAAATAACAGTTAAGCAATACATGCAAAACGCTGATAAAGAGCTTAATGTTACTGACTTTAAACGATTTACTCTTAATGTTTAAGATTTCTTATAAAAATTAAATACAAGCCATTCTTTTAAAGGATGGCTTTTTTTATTTTATGTAAATAAAGATTTTTTGATAATAAAATGCTAAGATGTACATTAGCAAAATAATATATAATAATACATTCTAAAAATGGCTAAATATAAAAGGGCATTATTAAAATTAAGCGGTGAATCGTTAATGGGATCTCAAAATTACGGCATTGACGAAAACATGTTACTGCTCTATGCTGAACAAATAAAAGAAATTGCAGGCATGGGAATTAAATTAGGCATTGTAATAGGAGGAGGAAATATATTCAGAGGGTTAACAGGAGCTAAAAAAGGATTCGATAGAATTAATGGAGATTATATGGGAATGCTTGCCACAGTTATTAATAGTTTAGCACTACAATCGGCATTGGAGAAACTGGGACAAAAAACACGGGTGTTGACATCAGTTAAAATGGAACCAATAGGAGAACTATATAGTAAAAGAAAAACAAACGAAGCATTAGAAAACAATGAAATTGTAATATTTTCAGGTGGTACCGGTAATCCTTTTTTTACAACAGATACAGCTTCTTCATTAAGAGCCGTTGAAATGAATGCCGATGTATTGTTAAAAGGAACTCGTGTTGACGGTGTTTATTCTGCCGACCCTGAGAAAGAACCAAATGCTTCACGTTTTGATGATTTGAGTTTTGAAGAAGTAATAAGTAAAGAGTTAAAGGTTATGGATTTAACTGCTTTTGCCATGTGTAAAGAAAACAATATGGAAATAATAGTATTTGACATGAATAAATCAGGGAACTTGAAGAAAGTGATTTTAGGAGAAAAAATTGGTACTTTAATCAGGAAATAAATATCTTTAGCTTTTGATTAATATTTTAGTGTAAAAACATTATTGTTATGGAAGATGATGTTCAATTTTATTTAGATGATGCAAAAGAAAGAATGGATAATACCATTTTGCATTTAGACAAAGAGCTTCTTAAAATAAGGGCAGGAAAAGCAAATCCTCAAATGCTCGACGGTATAATGGTTGATTATTATGGTAGTTTAACACCTTTAAATCAGGTTTCGAATGTTAACGTTCCTGACCCCAGAACCATAAAAATTCAACCCTGGGAAAAAGCAATGATTACTCCAATAGAAAAAGCAATTATGGCGGCTAATATTGGTTTAAATCCTTCAAATAACGGAGAGTTAGTTATAATAAATGTTCCGATATTAACAGAAGAACGACGACATGATTTGGTAAAACAGGTAAAACAAGAAGGCGAAACGGGGAAAATTAGTATTAGAAATACCAGAAGAGAAATAATTGAGGAATTTAAAAAATTAAAGAAAGAAGGATTATCTGAAGATATGGAGCGAGATGCAGAAGATGATATTCAAAAACTTCATGATGAATACATTAAAAAAATTGAAGTACTTATTAGTGAAAAAGAAAAAGATATTATGACCGTATAAATTTTTTTGTTATAACGGAAAATATAACGAAAAAGTTGTTTTTTCTCCGGGAATACTAAAGACTTCAATATCTCCTTTATGTTTTTTCATAATTTGCTTCGACAAACTTAACCCGATTCCCGTTCCCAAAGGCTTAGTTGAAAAGAAAGGGATAAAAATTTTATCAACTTTATCGGGATTAATACCTACTCCGTTATCAATTACTTCAATTATAACTGATTCATCTTTTGCAAATGCTGAAATAATAATTTTCGGGGAAATAACATTTTCTACAGCAGCTAAACTATTTGTAATTAGGTTAATTAATACTTGTTCAATTTGTCCTGAATCTGCATTAACAGTCAGGTTTTTTTGAAACACCTTACATTGCATAGTTACATTTTGTTTTTTTGCTTCAACAGCCATAAGGGTTTCCGTTTTTTTAAACAAATCGTCAATACGTATTTTTCGCATTTTGGGCGTAGGAACCCTTGTTAATTTTCGGTAATTGCCTATAAATTCAAGTAATCCGTTAGTTCTTGATTGTATGGTTTTTAAAGCCGTTGATAAGTTGGAAATGGTTTTTTCGGTTAATTCTTTTAACTGTTTTAACCTCCCTTTTTCATCTTGTAACAGCATTACACTTGTTTCGGTTAATGAAGTTATTGGAGTAAGCGAATTCATAATTTCGTGAGCCATTGTTCTTATTAGTTTGTGCCATGCTTCTATTTCTTTGGTTTCTACTTCACTTTTAATATTTTGAAATGTAACTACTTTATGTTCTTTGTTAATTAATAAAACCGTATTTACTTCAATTAAAAATTGTTTTTTTTCACCTTTTATTATAACATCAGCTAAGCGTTTGTCTTTTTTGTTAATGCTATTTATAATTTCATAAAATTCCGGTGTTTTTGTTTTTAATTTATCCCAATGGTCAACTTTTATTGTTCTAAGCAGGCGTGTTGCCATTTGGTTCATAACTTCAATCACGCCATCGCGGTCAAAAGCAATAACCCCAACATTTAGCTGCCTCATTATTTGTCGTAAATATTGGAATTGTGCTTCTTTTTCAATTTTTACTTTTCTAAATAACTCAAGCACTTCTGTTAGTGAAGAGTAAAATTCTTTATATCCGGAATCTTTAAAACTGCTTCTGTAATTTGAAATATAATCTCCATTTTTAACTGAAATTAAAAACCGGGCATAATCTCTATTTGTTTTGGTTACAAAATGTACAAGATTATAGACTTGAAGTAAAACTAAAAAAGTTAATGTAAGAGTTGTGAATATCCAGTTTGTATTTCTAATATTTACAATAACAAAAGCAAGGGCTGTTAATGTAGCTAAAAGAAAAAATAACCGCAATAATAACGAATAACTGAATTTTTTATAAATCATATTTTTCAATTCGCCTGTAAAGGGCATTTCTTTTTATTCCGAGGTCTTTGGCAGCCCGGGTAATATTTCCATTGTTTTTATCAATTGCTCTTATAACCAGGGCTTTTTCCATATCAGAAATGTTTAAATTATTATCATAAGGAAATGCAGCCTGTGCATTGTTTAACAAGAAATCTTCAATAGTAATTTTATCGCTATTACTTAGTATTATAGCACGTTCAACAGCGTTTTGCAGCTCTCGTATATTGCCCGGCCACGAATGTTTTTTTAGTCGTGTAATTGTACTTTTTTCTATTTTTATACCTTCTTTTTTGTATTTATGAGAATATATTTTCAGAAAATGTTCAATTAATATTGGGATATCGTCAACACGATCCCGAAGAGGAGGCAAATGCAATTCAACGGTATTAATTCTGTAAATTAAATCCTGCCGGAAATTTCCTTCTTTTATCATTTGATGAAGGGGCATATTGCTTGCACAAATTAGCCTTATATTAATAGGTATTTCAATTGATGACCCTATTCTAACCACCTTTCGGTTTTGCAATACGGTTAAGAGTTTAGATTGCAGGGAAAATGGTAAATTAGCAATCTCGTCAAGAAAAATAGTTCCACCTTCTGCTAATTCAAATCTTCCCGGTTTATCTTTATTTGCATCTGTAAAAGCACCTTTAACATAGCCAAACATTTCTGATTCAAATAATGTTTCATTAACGGCACCCAGGTCAACATTTATGAAAACACCATTTCGTCGTAACGATTTACGGTGTATTTCACGTGCAATTAATTCTTTTCCGGTGCCGTTTTCGCCTAGTATTAAAATATTGGCATCTGTTTGTGAAACCTTATCAAGGGTTTTATATACATTAATCATTGCATCAGAATGGCCAACAATTGTATTAAAATTTTGATCAAGGTCTTGACTTAATTTTTGCTGCGTATTAAGAAGTTTTTCAACTTTTAAGTTCGATTTTCTTAATTTCATGGCTGAAAGAATTGTTCCTAAAAGCTTTGCATTTTCCCATGGCTTAAGAATAAAATCAAAAGCTCCTTCTTTAATTCCTTTTACTGCCAATTCAATGTCGCCATAAGCAGTCATAAGTATTACAATAATTCCAGGCTTAAATTTAAGAATTTCTTTTAACCATTGAATGCCCTCCATTCCATCCATTTCTCCTTTCTTAAAATTCATGTCTAAAAGAATAACATCAATATTTACAGTATTTAAATGTTCAAACAAATTTTGTGGATTCGACTCTGTTTGTACTATAGAAAAATGTTCGTTTAAGTACATTTCTAATGAAACAAGAACGTCTTTGTCGTCATCTATTACAAGTATATTTCCTTCGTTTATTGCCATAATAGTCAGGTTTATGAAATAAGCTTCTATTGTACGTTAATTGCACTATTTCAAAATTATTAAATTTATTCAAATGTAAAATATTTGTATCAAAAACGAACAACAATTTCTTATAATTTTATAATTAATAAAAAAACAGATACTTTTCCTTTATTTACGTTTGGCTCCTTGAATAAATTTCTAATTTTGAATGACTTTATAACAAAAAAATGAGTAAACTGTTATTAAAAACAAAAGAGCGAATAAAGCTGGTTTTTATATTTATTATTTTAACAATAAGTGTATTTGTGGGAAAATCACAAACTATTACCGTTTTAAATATAACAAACAAACAACCTGTTATTAATGTGTTCATCTACAATCACGAAAGCACTACATTAACTAATGAAAAAGGACAAGCAGATATTAGCTCTTTTAATAAAACAGAAAAAATAAACTTTCAACATCCGGCTTTTAAAAATCTTAATATTTCATACAATGAATTAAAAAAGTTGAATTTTATTGTTAAAATGGAAGAGAGTGTTTTAAATTTAAGTGAGATTATTGTATCTGCTAACCAGTGGGAGCAAAATAAAAGTGAAGTTCCAAATAAAATACAAACTATTTCAAAACGAGAAATTCAATTTAATAATCCGCAAACCACTGCTGATTTAATTGGCGAATCGGATGAAATATTTATTCAAAAAAGCCAAATGGGCGGAGGAAGCCCTATGATTAGAGGATTTGCTGCTAACAGAATACTCTTAGTTGTTGATGGAGTTAGAATGAATAATGCTATTTACAGAAGTGGAAATTTGCAAAATATAATTTCTCTGGATGCAAATGCAGTTGAAAGTTCAGAAATAATACTTGGCCCGGGTTCTGTTATTTACGGAAGTGATGCTATAGGAGGTGTAATTGACATTCATACTAAAAAGCCATTTTTGTCAACACAGGAAAAGCCATTTATATCTACAAATGCAATGCTTAGGTATAGCTCTGCAAATTTTGAAAAAACAGGGCATCTTGACTTCAACTTAGGGTTTAACAAATTTGCTTATGTAAGTAGCTTTACTTATAGCGATTATGATGATTTGAAAATGGGAAATTTGAAGCACACAGATTATACGCGCCCTGAATATGTTGAAACTATAAACGGAGTAGATTCAATAGTAAATAATAAAAATGTAAATGTTCAAAAATTTACTGCATACAGCCAATTTAATATTCTGCAAAAAATAAGATATAAGCCAACAAATACAATAGATGTAGAATACGCTTTTCATTACTCTAAACTATCAGATGTTCCCCGTTACGACCGCTTAATTCAAAAAAAAGATAATAAATTAAAATATGCTGAATGGTATTATGGCCCTCAAAAATGGATGATGAATTCAGTTAAAATTACTGAAAGAAAATCAAATCTGTTTTTTGATAATTCAAAGTTTATAATTGCGTTACAAAATTATGAAGAAAGCAGGCACGATAGAAAACTAAACAAATTATTGCTGCGCGAAAGACAGGAAAACGTAAAAATGATTACAATTAATGTAAATTTTGATAAAGAATTAAGTGAAAATAGTTCGCTTTATTATGGAATTGAATTAGCGGATAATTTAGTTAACTCTGTTGGTTCTGAAAAAAACATTACAAACGGCGAAACAATAGAATACCCCAGCAGGTATCCAAACAATTCAACATACTCGTTTTTTTCATTTTATATTAATCAAAAAAGAAAAATAAAAGAAAAAACAAATTTAGTTTTTGGCTTAAGGGTAAATCATATTGAATTGTTCGCACCTTTTGACACTACATTTTATCCGTTTCCGTTTAAAGAAATTGACCTTAGTAATAATGCAATAACCGGGAGTTTTGGAGCCGTATTTCAACCTGTTACAAATACACAAATAAAATTAAATTTTTCAACCGGATTTAGATCTCCTAACATTGATGATATTGGAAAAGTTTTTGATTCAGAGCCGGGTAATGTAATAGTACCAAATAAAAACCTTACACCTGAGTATGTATATAATGTTGACCTTGGATTTTCATCTTCATTTTATGAAAAATTGCAAGTTGAATTAACAGGCTTTGGTTCATATATTAATAATGTAATGGTTCGTGACAATTTTAATTTCAATGGATTAGATTCAATAGTATATGATGGAACATTAAGTAAAGTTGAAGCACTTGTAAATTCAGATTATGGTGTTTTATATGGAATACAATTTTCTGTTTATGCTGATATTTTTAATAATTTTTCACTTAAGTCGCACCTAAATTATATAAAAGGTTTTGATCAGGACAATAATCCATTAAGACATGTTACCCCAACTTTTGGAGGAACACACCTGATATTTACTTTTGAGAATTTTAAAGCAGATTTGTATAGTATTTATAATGGTGAATTAAGTTATAGTCAGCTGTCAACATCTGAAAGGGAAAAGCCACACATATACGCAACTGACAGTAATGGAAATCCAATGTCTCCTGCATGGGTTACGCTAAATATTAAAACATCATTTCAAATAAACTCCGTTATTCAAATAAATGCAGGAATTGAAAATTTGTTTAATGTAAGGTATCGTCCTTATTCGTCAGGAGTTGTTGCTCCCGGAAGAAATCTGATATTAACTGTTCGAGCCAGAATATAATAGTGACAATTAAATCTTAGCAGCCGGTTTATTCTTGTAATATGTTTTTGGAAATTAACCTGCTTAATTATCTTCGCTGAGCACTTCGTGGTTCATGCAAAAGCAAAGCAAATTGTATGAATTCCGATAAACCGGAACAGGTAGTGGTGATGCATAGTGGGATGCAAAGCCTGCCTGTAGTGGCAGACAGGCGGGAACCGGCCGAAGTGAGCTCACGCAAGTAAATTCTGATTAAGTAATACCCAAATTTGCTACAATCTTCATTTTTTTCGGTGTATTGGCAATGTGTATGGCTTTTAGCGTGGATTTTCATTCCTCATTTTTTTTATTTCCAACTGCAATTATCACGTCATTTTCGATGTTGTCAATTCTATTTAAAATCACATTCAAATAGTCGTCTCCTAATCGTCTTCTTAAATCTTTGATGTTCATAATTAATTCATTAAATCGGTTGTCTTTTGTTGGCAATTTTAATTGTCGTAAAGTATATTTCGGCAACGTTTTATACTTTTTTATATCCTTTAAAAGTGTATCAATAAACGAAACCAATTCTTGGTCTAAATCGTCTCTCTTTTCTTTTAGAAGTGTTTTTAAAGCAATGTTTGCTTGATTCTCTAATGCCAATTCACTTCTGCCAGATTTGTATTTTGGCTTGAAAGCTTTTATTTCTTCATAAGAATTCCAAAAAGCACTATTTAATGGTTGTCGTTCTTCATCTGGTTCACATTTCACAAATTCAATTAATTCCTCAAAGGTTTTTTCAACTGGTTTGTCATTTGGTTTTTTATTCTCATATTGATGAACGATTGAGAATAACGCCATTCCTTTTTTTCTTAAAACAACTACATTATTGTCATCAAATAATTTTGAAGTCTTAACTCTGTTAGGCAAATCCTTAATTCTTTTAATGACTTCTGGCTGTGATTCAACAATCTCATTATAATCATTACGAATAATTGTACTTGTGCTTAATTCATCATTTTCTTCAGGGTTTGTACTTATTTTACTGAATAATCCACTTGGTGTCGGTTCTTCGTCAGTATCGAAAATTTTAGAATCTTCTCCTAATGCACTATGTATTAAAAACATTTTCTGTTGAGCAATCTCTCTACTTTTCACAATATCTGAACCTTGGTCAGTAGGGAAGAAGTTATAAATAAATAATTCATCAAAAACTTTGGCGCTCATCCTATTGATACGACCAACACGCTGTATTACACGAGTTGGATTCCAAGGAATGTCATAATTGATAATTAAACCGGCTCTATTTAAGTTAAAACCTTCCGAAAGTTTGTCGCTTGTAATTAGGACATCATAATTATCTACTTGTTCATGGTATTTTGCATTAAAATTGGCATCTAATTCCTTTGCAAATTTTTTGGTAATTCTTCCGTCACAAAACATTGCTCGACCCAATAGTTCCTTTTCAAAATACTGTTGAAGATGTCTCACTGTATCTGTGTATTCCGTAAATAAAACAATCTTTCTTCTTGGGGTTGTTTCTTTATTTAAAACTTCTTTTATTGTTTCTAAAACGGCTTCACGTTTTGGGTCGTTCTCAATGATGTTTAAATTCTTAATTTCTTGTTCAACTCTTTCAAAAAGTTTGATGTCATTTTTAATATCATCTGTAAATTCCTTTTTAAATTGAAAGGTCTTAATATCATAGATTTTTGTGTGCTTTGGCTTGGTATGATTTACAGCATTTCTTTCAAATTCTTCCAGAGCTTCTTTAATAGCATCATAAGTAAAATCATCTGCATCATCTGCATCATTGTAAATGTTTTCAATCACTTTTCTATCCAATACATATTTCCCTGATTTTTTAATGAAAGATAATACCATTCTGTTTGTGCGAAGAAAGCGTTGAATACTCTTTTCAAATGCCCCAAATGAACTCTCGAAACGTTTTACTAACAAACGTCTCATAAAATCAAATAAGTTACGTTGTTGTTGAAATGTTCTATTGTCATCTTCCGATAGATTATCCTCATCATCCTTTAAGCTTTCATATTCA
>JAADFW010000030.1 GCA_013152655.1 Chlorobiota bacterium | reverse complement strand
TTTACAAAATCGCTTTCCCCTCGAAAATTATTTACAGATTCTGTGTTTTTATTGTTCTTATTATAAGTGCAAGAAATATTTAATAATAATAAAAGACTAACTATATATTTCATAAAATATGTAAAAAGGATTTCTGTATAATCATGTTATTAAGTAGTTTCTAAATCATTTATTGTATATCAGTCAAAACCAAAAGTGTTTAAATGCGAGTAACTACCACCTTGTTGCTACTAACTTAACAAAATTAGTAAATTACCTCATAAGCCTATCCGGTTAATTTTTGCAAGCATATTGTTATAATTTAAGTTAACAATATGTTAACTTGCCTTATTGCAATTAATTCATGGTATTAAATGCAGTTATTATGATAACAAATTAGTTCCAATAAATTAAATATTTAATTTTACATAATAAATTTATTTGACTGACATATGATTTTAAGTATTCTGACAAAACCATACCCGTTTAGCAATCCCGGTATTAATAAATGGAAACTCATATTGTCTTTTGGCATTTTTATAACTTTGTTTTTATATATTTTTCAGCCGTTTGGTTTATCTGACGTACAAAGCAAACATAAAGCATACATCTTTATAGGATATGGCTTTGTTACCATGCTTATTTTGACTTTTAATATAATTATTGAATTAATTTTCAGCAATATATTTAATGAGAAAAAATGGGTGGTTTATAAGCAAATTTTATGGGTGTTATGGATTACTTTTACTATTGGATTAGGAAATTTGATTTATTCGCGCATGATTTTTTCATTTTCAATTTTTAATCTTCACAATATTGTTGTTTTTCAATTTGTAACCTTAGCTGTTGCAGTTTTGCCTTTAACTGCACTTGTTTTATATACACAAAATAAATATTTGAAGCAAAATGTTGTTAGCGCAACAAGTTTGAACGAAGGATTGCAACGAATTGACAATAAGCAAAAAACAGATTCTGAAATAATTACATTATGGTCTGAAAACAGAAAAGAAAATATTTCTGTAGAAGCAAATAAATTGTATTACATTGAATCGATTGGGAATTATGTAAAAGTTTATTATTCTAAAGAAACAAAAACGGAAGCACAAATTTTACGAAGTACGTTAACGCGAATTCAAGAGAATTTAAAATCTTATAAGAATTTTTTTAAATGCCACAGGGCTTACCTTGTAAATATTTCAAAAATTGATAAAGTAACAGGCAATGCTCAGGGATACAGGTTAAAACTATTAAATTCAGATGTTGCGGTTCCGGTTGCCCGAAGTTATATTAAAGAATTTAATGAAAGGTTGCAAAACAGGGGAATTTAAGGTTGTATCAATTCATGGTTTTGTTATCAATTGGAAACAATATCATTCATAATCAGTATCTTATTTTTAACAGAGCATTTTACTGCTCTATGTCAAACCGCACTTTATATCCGCCAAACTTTCTGATGTTTATTACCTTATTACTTTCAAAAAGTAAATATTGCCCCTTTATTCCGGTTAGTTTCTCTTTCAATATAAGGGTTTTGTCTAAATTAATACTAACTACCTTTTCAGGATAACTTATTACCGGATAATTAAACTCATAAACTGTATGGTCAGAATCTATATATATTTGTAAATTGATTGGCAAATGCGCCTGTGCTTTTCTTTTTTCTTCATATAAATTAATTTCAACATCTATTTTGTTCATTAGCATATTTCGCCAATTGGTTTTATCTGCCATCTGTTTTTTCAACTCAACTTCAATTAATCCTGCAATAAACCTATTAGGCGTTTTGGCTAATTTAATAGCTTGAGTTGCTCCTTGGTCAATCCACCTGATTGGTACTTGACTGTTACGGGTTACGCCTACTTTTAATCCGCTTGAAATTGCCAGATAAACATAATGGTCAATTAAACAATGTGTTTTTGCATATTCCATATTGCGTGCTATTCCTTCATGCGCCTTACAAAGTTCAGGCCTCAAAACACATTCTTCGGTTTCCGGAATACTAATAAAACAGGGATAGCAATATCCTTGTCCGAAAGATTTCTTGGTTTTTGCACCACACTTCATACAATTAATCTCATTAAGAAATTCTATTATTATTTTCTTCCCAATTAATTCATTCATATAAATATGTGTGTTATCTATCTCTAAATAGTAATCTACCGGATAGTTCTGTTTAACTTTCATTTTTTTCAAATTACCTTCTGCTCTCATCTCTTTAGTTTTTTTAATCGGTTTAAGCTAAATTAATAATTTATTCAATTTATGTTCGTTAATATTTGAGAACAGTGCGCTAAAAATTAAAATTATAGTAAATTTGCCGCCTTAAATAATCAACAAACTTATAATTACAAACAACTCTGATGTTATATCAAAACAATGTTAAATCGAAATTGCCTAATGTTGGCACTTCTATTTTTGCAGTAATGTCGAAAATGGCTAATGAACACAATGCAATTAATCTTTCTCAGGGATTTCCTGATTTTAATTGTTCCGATGAATTAATTAGTCTGGTAAATCAATACATGAAAAAAGGGTTTAACCAATATGCTCCAATGCAGGGTGTGATAGAATTGCGTGAAGCCATTTCAGAAAAGATTGAAAAACAATATTCTTTATATTATAATCCTGATACTGAAATTACCATTACGGCAGGAGCCACTCAGGCTCTTTATACAGCCATTTCAGCTTTTGTTAACGAAGGAGATGAAGTAATTGTAGTTGAACCTGCTTATGACAGTTATGTTCCTGCCATACTTATTAATGGCGGAAAACCTGTGTTTATAGATATGAAAATGCCGGATTATCAAATTGACTGGGAAGAAATGCAATTAGCTATAAATACTCAAACCAAAATGATTATTATTAATTCACCGCATAATCCAACCGGTTCAATACTATCAGCTCAGGATATTGAAAAGTTGAATAAAATAGTTTCCGGAACCGACATTATCATTTTAAGCGATGAGGTTTATGAGCATATAATTTTTGACGGCTTTGAACACCAGAGTATTGCCCGTTATCCAAAATTAGCCGAGCGTAGTATTATTGTTTCTTCTTTCGGAAAAACATACCATACTACCGGATGGAAGTTAGGATATTGTATTGCACCCGAAAATTTAATGCATGAATTCAGAAAAATTCACCAATTTGTAGTTTATGCAGCAAATACGCCCATTCAATATGCTGTAGCAGAATTCTTAAAAAAGGAAAAGCTTTATCTGGAATTAGGTAGTTTTTATAAGCAAAAAAGAGACTTTTTCAATAATTTAGTGAAAGGCTCAAGGTTTAAGCTGAAACCGGCAAAAGGAACATATTTTCAAATATTGGACTACAGCCTGATAAGCGACGAAAAAGATACTGTATTTGCAGAAAAGCTAACAAAAGAAAATGGTATTGCATCAGTGCCTGTTTCGGTATTTAATCACGACCTGGAAGACCACAAGTTATTACGCTTCTGTTTTGCCAAATCGGAAGAAACGTTAGAAAAAGCAGCTGAAAAGCTTATTAAAATATAGTTTTCCTTCGACTGCTAATTACTTAAAGAAAAATAGTTATTTTTGTCAAACTTTTTGGCCCCGTAGTTCAATGGATAGAATGGAAGTTTCCTAAACTTTAGATGCAAGTTCGATTCTTGCCGGGGCTACTTAATCTTCCTGCATAATACTCAACTCAAGCCATCTTTCTTCTTTTTGTTTAAGAATTTTTATTATCTCACCGAGGCGGATTGCTTTTTATCATAGTATTTTCCGGGTTTTATCTATTTTCCAATAGTGTTTTAGTGTGGTTTTATCTATTTTCCAATAGTGTTTTAGTTACTTTTGTAAGTTTATTGTATCTTTATTAAAAATATATCATGGAACGGAATATAGAACAACACCTAAATGAATGGAAACAAAATCCAAGGCGAAAGCCTCTAATTATAAGGGGTGCACGACAAGTTGGGAAGACATTCATTATTGAAAAGTTCGGGAAAAACAATTTTGAGTATTATTTTTACTTAAACCTGGAGCAGGAAAGTAATTTACTATCTGTATTTGAAAGTAAAAATCCGCAAAATATTATCAATGAATTAACAGCATTATACAGTATTCCAATAATAAATGGAAAAACGTTACTTTTTATTGATGAAATACAATTTTTACCGGAAGCGATTGCTTCATTGCGTTATTTTTATGAGCAAATTCCTGATTTACATATTATAGCTGCTGGCTCCTTACTAGACCATACTTTAAATGAAATTCAATATTCAATGCCAATAGGAAGGGTGGAGTATGCTTATATGTTTCCTCTGAATTTTCAGGAATTTTTAACAGCTCTTGGTGAAAATGAGTTATGCAATTATATCAATAGTTATATGCCTGGCACTAATTTTAGTGAAGCAATTCATAAGAAAATAACTGACTATTTACGATTGTATTTTTTTATTGGGGGAATGCCTGAAGCAATACAAACATATATTGATACTAAAAACTTATTAGAAGTTGAAAAAATACATGCTAATATTTTAACATCATTACAATATGATTTTGCTAAATATGGCAGCAGACAACAACAGGGCCTTCTCAAATCATCTCTACAATATGTTGCTAATAATATTGGGAGAAAAGTAAAATATGTAAATATAGACCGCAATGTTCATTCAACACAACTAAAAGAAGCATTATTAAAGCTCGAAATGAGTAGGGTAATTCATTTGGTACGACGAACAAAATCATTTAATCCGCCAATAACACAATATGCAGATAATGAAAATTTTAAACCGCTTTTTATAGATATTGGCCTAACTTGTCATCTGGCACAAATTAAACTTAATAATATTAAAACCCTTACTACTGACTTTGAGGGTGCACTTGCCGAACAATTTGTTGGACAAGAGTTCATAGCTTCTTTTGCTTTTTATAAAGAGACAAAACTCTACTATTGGGTACGTGAAGCTAAGAATTCAAATGCAGAGATAGACTATCTTTTTCAAAAGGATAATGAAATATATCCGGTTGAGGTTAAGGCAGGCAAGACAGGAACATTAAAATCGATGCAAGTATATTTAAGTGAAAAAAACAAACAAAAGGGTATTCGTTTAAATATGGATATTCCTAATTATGGACATAATTTAAAGGCAAAAATCAGAATAAAAAATAAAGAGAAGAATATTGTTTATTCGCTTTTATCTTTACCATTATATTTTGCCGGATATCTTGGTAAAATAAAATTGTGAAAATAGAGTAAAAGCTTATATTACACAGTTTTTGTATGTATTTGTTAAGTGTGGTTTTTTCTGGAGCTTCAATCATCCTGCATAATACTCAACTCAAGCCATCTTTCTTCTTTTTGTTCAAGAATTTTTAGTATTTCGCCGAGGCGGGTTGCTTTTTCTTTTATAGCTTCTTGCGAAAGATTGGTATTTGACAAATCTCTTTCAATCTCAGCACGTTCATTTGTTAGCTGTTCTATTTCCAATTCCAGTTGTTGAAATTCAAATTTTTCTTTGTATGAAAACTTGATTGAATTTTTCTTTTCACCTTTTCTTTGCCTGCTGGCAGGCATTACTTTTTTTTGTTTATTATTTTGATTAGAAAGTTTTAATTGCATATTTATTTTCTCTCTGTAATGCGAATAATCACCCGGAAAATCTTTCACTTTCCCATTACCCTCAAATACAAAAAGATGATCCACTATTTTATCCATAAAAAAGCGGTCGTGAGAAACAATAAGCACACATCCCTGAAAATTTTGCAAATATTCTTCCAACACATTTAGTGTCATAATATCTAAATCGTTGGTTGGTTCGTCCAGAATTAAAAAATTTGGATTTTGCATTAAAACTGTCATCAAATACAACCGCCTTCTTTCGCCACCGCTAAGCCTGGCTACTTGTGCATAATGCATTTCTTTAGGAAAAAGGAAATAATTCAAAAATTGTATTACCGACAATTTTTTTCCGTCGCCAACAGAAATTTCCTCGGCTATTTCCTGAATTACTTCAATAACTTTTTTGTCGTCTTTAAATTGAATTCCTTCCTGTTTATAATAGCCAAAAACCACGGTTTCTCCCAGTTCAATTTTACCTGCATTTATTTTTTCAAGTCCGGCAATAATATTTAGCAGTGTTGTTTTTCCTGTACCATTGGCTCCAACAATTCCAATTTTCTCAAATCGTTTAAAAAAATAGGTAAAATCATCCAGTATTTTTAGTTCATTAAAACTCTTGTATATAGAATGTAGTTCAAGTATTTTTTTCCCTAAACGCGTTGCTTTTATGTTAAGTTTTACCGTTTCATCATGTAATTTTCGATGTGCATCTTCCTTTACTTTTTCAAAAGACTCAACTCTATATTTTGCTTTTGTTCCGCGTGCCGAAGGCATCCGCCTAATCCATTCTAATTCTTTTTTAAAAAGGTTTCTTGCTCTTTCTATTTGTGTGTTTTCATTCAAATGACGCATCTCGCGTTTTTCAAGATAATAAGCGTAATTTCCTTTATATACATATAGCTTTTTATCTTCCAATTCTAAAATATGATTGCAAACACGATCGAGAAAATAGCGGTCGTGAGTTACCATGAGCAGGGTACTTTTTGATTTTCGCAGAAAAGATTCCAGCCATTCAATCATATCCAGGTCTAAATGGTTTGTAGGTTCATCAAGTATTAGCATTTCTGGTTCATCAATAAGCACGCTTGCCAGTGCAACTCTTTTTTTCTGTCCGCCTGAAAGTTTACCAATTTTTTGTTCAAATTGGGATATGTTAAGTTTTGCAAGAATTTGCTTTATCTTAACCTCATGATTCCACGCATTAAGCAAGTCCATCTGATGCGTTGCATCTTCCATTAGCCTTTTATTTCCACTTTTAATAGCATCTTCATAAAGCATTATAGCCTTTACTATTTTGCCTGAAGAAGAAAAAACCTGTTCCAGTACCGTATTTTCATTGTTCATTCTGGGGTTTTGTTCCAGAAAAGCAACTTTTAAATCACGTTTATACGATAACTTACCACTGTCAGCATTGTCTGTTCCGGCAAGAATACGCAATAAGGTTGTTTTTCCTGTTCCATTTTTTGCTATCAGTGCTATTTTTTCATTTTTATTTATACTAAATGTAAGATCCTGAAATAGAAGATTATCGCCATAAGATTTTGTAAGATTGTCAACTTGAATATAATTCATAAACCACTTTTTAATAATGCTACGAAAGTAACAATTCAAAAATGAATTTAATAGTTCTTCATCCTCAAGCTAAATAATAAGTGTGTGTCAATAAAGCCATACGTTATTGTGATGACAATAAAGGAAGAAAAAACAGGCCTTAACAAGCAAACAATCTGTTGATTAATAAAGGATTGCTTTGTTGTTCTTCCCCGAAATTGTAGCTGTTGCATAATTTATTGAAAACGTTAATTATTATAAATCGCCTTATATTATCAAAATTACCGGTAATACTAATTGTATATCTGTATTAGTCTGGTGCGTAGCTTATAACAGCTATCACTTCGGCACTATATAGTTTAGTATGGAGTGAAATATATTTCATTTTGGAATAAATATTTACACCTTCATAAAAAACAGGCCTTTACAAAATAAAATCCTTATTTTTGAGTTCACAATTCACCAGTATTATTATAAAACAATTGAAAGCACTAAGGGTTATATCGGTATTTGCTATTATACTTTCTGTTTTAGTTGTATCAGGTGTTATTTTGGGTACAGTTTACGAAGGCCGTTTTGGCAATGTAGTTGTAAATAATTTAAACAATCAGTTAGAATCAAAACTAATTGTGGAAAATGTTTCTTTTTCTGTTATCAAAAAATTCCCTAATGCATCAATTGAGCTTAATAATGTGGTTATTAAGTCGAATAAAAAATTTAGGAAAAATAATGCATTCAATTTATCACAAAGTGATACTTTATTAAAATTGGCCCATGTTTTCCTTGAATTTAATATTGTTGAACTCTTTCAAAATAAATATAATGTTAAAGCATTGGAATTAAATAATGGAAATTTAAATGTGCTTATTGACAAGAATGGACTTGAAAATTATATTATTTGGAAAGAAAATCCGACATCAAACAAAGACTTTCAAATAAATTTAAATAATGTGATATTTAAAAATATAACATTGTTAGCTGTGAATCAATACAAAAACTATCATATAAAAAGTGTTATTAAAAACCTGATAATTAAAGGAAATATTAATAAAAAATTAAGCACTATTAACTCGGCAGGCGAGATTGAATTAAAAAATTTAAAACTTAACGATATTAATTATACTATTCAACGAACTATTAAAACACAGTTCCAAATTCAAAAAGAAAAAAACAAATATATTTTTAATGACAGTTATATTGTTGTTTCCGGCTTAAAGTTTAGTTTATCAGGTATTTATCTTAACAAAACTATAGCATCATGCGATATTTCAATTACTACTACTAATAATGAATTAAATTCTTTAATTCATTTATTGCCGGAAAAATATTATAACAAGACAAAAAAATATGCCGCTTATGGCGATTTTAGTTTTAACACACACATTAAAGGGCAAATAAGTAAGTTAATCAGTCCGCATATCACTACAAATTTTAATCTTAAAAACGGGAGTTTTTTAAATAACAAAACAAACATTATACTCAATAATTTAAATATTAAAGGTCAATATTCTAACGGAAAGTTAAACTCCTTAAAGTCTTCATTTTTTAATTTAAAAACCTTTTCATTCACTATAGATAGTAGTACTTATAAAGGAAATTTATCAGTTAATAATTTTGTGCATCCTGAATTGAAAATACATTCAAAGTTGAATGTTGATTTACAACAGGTTCAGGAATTTTTTAAATTCGACACCATTCAAAAAGCAGTTGGCAATTTAAAATCTACATTTTGGCTTAATGCTCATTTCGATTCTATTCAGCATCCTTCACTAAATGAGATTAAAGAAATAAAACTTTCAGGCGAAAGCTATATTACCAATGCCACCATAAAATTAAAAGGAAGTTCTCATACATTAACAAATATAAATGCTAAGGCTATTTTTGCCGACAATAACCTTAGAATCAGTCGCCTTTCGTTTAATGATGCAGAAAGTAATTTTGCTCTTGAGGGAGTTCTACTAAACCTTATTCCCTATTTATTTTTTCAAAATCAAATTCTTTTTCTTGATGCCAATATAACTTCCCGAAATTTAAACCTGGAAAAATATTTTACTAACGAAACGCCTCAGAATCAGAATGCTGCAGATTCAATTTATGTTCTTTTTCCAAAAAATATTAATTATTCATTAGGTATAAACGTTAATAATTTAACCTATGACGATTTTAGTGCAACCAATATAACCGGCATTATTCATTATAAAAATAAAATATATACTGCTGAAAATGTCAAATTTAATTCCATGTTTGGGTTTGTAAACGGAAGAGGCAATTTAATTATTAATCAAAGAAACAATTTAGAATTAAAAATCAATTGTAGTTTACAAAGTATAAATATAAATTCTCTTTTTTCGTCATTTCATAATTTCGGACAGAAATTTATTGTTGATAAGAATCTGGCAGGAATAGTTGACGGAAATATTATTTATTCCGGTTCGTGGGATAAATATTTTAATGTGTTGCCCGGCAAAATATTTTCACAAGCCGAATTGTCAGTAAAGAATGGAGAATTAATTGATTTTGAACCCATGCAGTCATTATCAAAATATATTGACTCCGAAGAACTGAAACATATCAGGTTTTCAAATTTAGATAATACAATATTCATTAAAAACAGCAAAGTTATTATTCCGAAAATGAATATTGCTTCAACTGCTTTTAATATTGGAATATCAGGCGAACATACTTTTACGAATAACATCGATTATCATTTAAATATATTGTTGTCTGAATTATTATCAAAAAAATTCAAAAAACGCAAAAAACATAACGAAGAGTTCACAAATATTGAAGACGATGGTTTGGGAAGAACAACAATTTATCTTTCTATTAAAGGCACTGTTGACAATTTTAAAGTTAATCCTGATAAAAAGAGAGTTAGAAAAAAAATAAAAAAAGACTTAGAAAATGAAAAACATGAAATAAAAACAATATTGAAAAATGAATTTTCTTCGTTAAAAAAAGATAGTATCAAGTCTAAGTCAATTATGCAGAACAATGAAAAATTTATTTTTGAATTTGAAGATGATACATTAAAAAATTAATCTTTTTATATATAATAAAAACACAAACGTGAATCAATATTCAAAAAAACGAACCTGGAAATTCATTCTATTAATATTTGCTATATTAATAGGTATTATCTCTCTTTGGTACACCAATGCGCTTGTTAAAGAATTAAGCCGGGAAGAAAAAAAGAAAGTTGCTCTTTGGGCAGAGGGAACTAAAAAACTTATAAACATACAGGACCCAAACCAGGATATCAGTTTTTTTGTAAAAGTAATTACCAACAATAAAACAATTCCGCTTATTCTGGTTGATGAAAACGATAGTATTATTTCCACCAGAAACCTTGATAGCACAAAAATAAACATGCCAAGGTATTTAAATCGTGAGCTGGAAAAAATGAAAGAAGAAAACGAGCCTTTTGAAATTATACTGGCTAATGGGCATAAAAATTTAATTTACTATAAACACTCTATTCTGTTAACTAAATTATATTATTATCCTTTTATACAATTAGGCGTTATTTTTCTTTTTATTTTGGTTTCATATTTGGCATTTAGCGCATCGCGCAAAGCAGAGCAAAACCAGGTTTGGGTTGGCATGTCAAAAGAGACTGCCCATCAATTAGGAACACCAATTTCTTCACTAATGGCTTGGTTAGAGTTGTTAAAAGAACAGGAAATAAATACTGAAATTCTTGTTGAGATAAAAAAAGATATTGTCAGGTTAAGTACTATTACAGAAAGATTCTCCAAAATAGGTTCTGCTCCAAATTTACGGATAAATAACATTAATGACATTTTAAGCCAATCTATTGAATATTTTAAAAAACGAAGTTCTAATTTGGTTGTTTTTAGTTCTAATATAAATGAAAAAGAATTTTTAATTCCATTTAACCCGTCATTATTTCAATGGGTTGTCGAAAATTTATTTAAAAATGCGATTGATGCTATGAGTGGCAATGGGAAAATTGAAATTCTTTTATCAGAAACTAATAAATTTGTTTTTATTGATATTAGCGATACGGGAAAAGGAATACCAAAATCTAAACACAAAGCAATTTTTCAACCGGGATACACAACTAAAGACAGAGGATGGGGGTTAGGCTTATCGCTTTCTAAAAGAATTATAGAAGAATACCACAATGGTAAATTATTTGTAAAATATTCTGAGCAAGGAAAAGGAACAATTTTCAGAATACAATTGAAAAAACAAATATAATTAAGTTTCTTTCAAAGATTCAATTAAAATAAATTTCATATTTTTGCTTTAAGGCTTAAATTCAGGGTATAAAATACCTGAATTGCGCTTCAAAATTTGTAATTATTGGGCTTTTTCCTGTTCTGTTTTATCTGACAGTTACGACACAAAAATGATATTACAGAAACCATATTAAAATAATAGCATAGATTTGAAACTTGAACTTTGAAATAATGTTAACCATTACCCCAAACATAAAATTCAAAAAAGAACTTAAAAAGTTAAGCAATTCTTCACTGAACGAATGCATGCAATGTGGAAATTGCTCGGTGGTTTGCACCCTGGCACCAGACGAAAAGCCTTTTCCGAGGAAAGAAATGATATGGGCAGGTTGGGGAATGAAAGAAAATTTGATTGGAAATGTAGATATTTGGCTTTGCCATCAATGTGGCGACTGTAGCGAATATTGTCCGCGAGATGTTAACCCGGCTGATGTTTTGGCTTCAGTAAGGCAACTATCATATCAACATTATGCCAAACCACATTTTTTAAGTAAAATATTATCTAAACCAGTTTGGTTGCCAATTGCTGTTTTAATACCAACAGTTATAATTGCTGTTATTTTGTATATGGCCGGAACACTTCATATTCCTGAAGGAGAAGTGAATTATTCAAAGTTTTTTCCACACGCCTGGTTAAACAGCTCGTTTAGTTTCATTACTCTATCTACTTATTTATTAGCCTCATTTGGTTTAATTAGGTTTTGGAATGATATGAAAGTGCAATTTCCTGAAACAAAGCCCGGGTTTGGAATTCTGCGAGGAATGTTGAAAATATTAAAGGAAGTTTTATTACACACAAATTTTGGTAAATGCAAAACACAAAAATCGAGGAAGGTTTCTCACTTTTTAGTTTTCTGGGGATTCATACTATTGCTTGTTGTAACCATTTATGCAATTTATGCTACATTTACTCACCAATATCCATTGAGTTATTCAAACCCTTTTAAAAAATTAGGGCATTTAGCAGCAACTATGCTTTTAATTGGATTGGGCATAATGATTTACAGCAGGCTTTTTAATAAAAGTAAATCAGGGCACAGTAATTATGCCGATTGGCTATTTCTTATCAGCATGTTTCTTTTAACTTTATCAGGAATTTTTACTGATATTGCCCGGTCACAAAACTGGAGTTTAGCGTATCATATTTATTTCTTTCACTTAATAAGTATATGGTTCATTGTTATTTATTTACCATATACTAAATTCGGGCATGTTTTTTACAGAATTGTAGCAATGAGTTTTGCTAAATCAATTGGACGGGAGTAAAACAGAAATTGATAAATCATATATTAGTTTTATAACTGCTTGCCCATAAGTAATTTTAGCATATTACTCATTTTTTTTACTTTCCCTGCTTTTTCGTTTAATATACTTAAATATAGGAGAACTGCATTTTTTGGCGGAACTGTTTTTTTCTTTTTTTCTATTAGTTTTAATGCTAACTGTTTACAGGTAGTAACACATAAACCGCAACCAATACATCTGTCCAAATCAACAATTGCTTTTTTATCTTCTATGCTTATGGCATCCATTTGGCAGCGCTTATAACAAATACTGCATCCATCACATAACTTACTGTCAACTTGTGCATAAAAATTATGAGCAATTAATTCTGCCGGTTTTGAATATTTTTTTGCAGTGGTTAAAACACCACAACAACAACCGCAACATAAACAAATGCAAAAAGGCTGTAAAGAATTTCCGGGTTGTAGAACCAAGCCTTCTTTTTCTGCTCTATCCAAAATACTAAGACACTCCTTTTTTGAAATGCTTCTTGCCTGATTTCTTGCTAAATAACTTGTTGCGTCAAACATTAGGCAAACTTCAATATTTTTGGTTTGTTTACACGGATTTCCCAACAAAGCTTCTCCTTCTTTACAAACACAATTAGCAACCTGAATAGTTTTGTTGGTGTTTTTAACTATTTCGCGCATGTTGTCATAAGTGTCAATGTTGTATTCGGGAACAATTGCTTTCATATGTGGGCTTGCACGTAATTGCGGTAAAGAGGATTTAAAAAATTCATCACCAAACCCCTCATCAAAATATTGGTGCATCATTTCAATAAATTCTTTTGACAAATGTCCCAGTTGATTCTCAAACATTCCTATTGCAAGCATTGCATTGCTGTATTCAAAAGGTTCTTTGCTTGAGCGGCTGATACTTCCACTCATAAACATCTTATCAAGTGAAACAGATAGTTTTTCTTCACTGATATCAATATCAAATTTATTTTTTAAACGTTTTTTTACTTTTTTAATTGAGGCATTTCCCAAACTCAGGCACAATGCAATTTTGGCTTCTTCTATAGTAAACAGGTATTTCAGAATTCTTATTTCAACACCCGACTCTGTTTTAGGATAACCTATTGGTAATTTATTTAAATGTTCACGAAGCAAATAATAATAGTGATTCTCTTTTTCCATAGTATAATATTACAAAATAAAATGTTAAGAAAAAATGAAAAATTCCATGAAACAAAAACGTAGAGTTGCCAAGTTGAGCTTACTCTGTTTTTTTAAACAATCAGGTTATGCCAAAATAAAGTAAATTTTAATCTACACTAAATTGTATAATGCTGATATCCTGTCGGTATTCTTTTTTATATTAACAATTTATTTATGCAGCAAATATGATTTTTGTTTTTGTTCCGGCACTAATATTTGATTGAACTTCAAGTTTGCCATTTATCATGTCAACCCTTGAAATGATATTTCCCCAGCCAATACCGTTTGATTTTTCTATTAGGGTAATATCAAAACCTTTACCATCATCACTAATTGAAATTTCGTATTTTCCTTTATTCTTTACTAATTTTATCCAGATATTTTTTGCTTCCGAATATTTAATACAATTATTAATTATTTCCTGCATTGCTCTGTAAAGGGCAATAGACGTTGTTTCACTCAAGGCAAGTTTTTCATCAGGGAATGAACTATGTACTTTAATTTTTCCTGATTCGTTAATCAGGTGAATTTGTTCTTTTATAGCTGAAACAAGGCCAAGCGATATGAGTGTGTTGGGCATTAAATTATGAGATATTCCCCTGACTTCCACTACTGCCATATCAATTAGTTTCATTGAATTTAAAACGGGTTTAATTAATTTAGTATCAACTTTATCTTCAATTGCCGACATATTTAATTTTGCTGCTGCCAAAACTTGTCCCAGGCCGTCATGTAATTCGCGTGCAATTCGTTTGCGTTCGTTTTCTTCTGCACCAATAACTGCCTTAAAGCGGTTTTGTTGCATTTTTTGTTTTTCTTCTGCAACAGATACTTTTTGTTTGTATCTGATTCGCATAAAAATAAAAATAATAGAGATTATTATTAGCAAAGTTGATATTATAAAAATGATAAATGAGTTTTTAACTTGCTGAAGTTTTAAGTCTTTTATTTTTGATTCATTTGTAAGGTGTTCAATTTGTGCTTCTTTCTTTTCTTTCTCATATTCTGCTTCAAGGGAAGCTAATTCCAGAGCATGTTGTTCACTATAAATACTGTCTTTTATGTTATTGGCTTTTTCAAAGTAAAACTTAGCACTATCCTTATGGTTTAAAAATAAATGATTTAGTCCTAAGTTAAAATAAGTTTTGTCAACATGGCCAATATTTTTTAGTGTTGCCCTAAGGCTAAGTGCTTCATGTCCACTTTCAATTCCTTTTTTATACTTTCCAAGTTCAAAATATATCTGTCCCAGATTGTTTAGTGCTATCATAACACCAATTTTTTCTTTCCCTTTTCTTAATTCAATTGATTTAAGCTCATATTTTAATGCTTTTTGGGGGTTGTCATCTAACATTGATAATACTGCCATATTAGAATAAATTGTTGCTAATACTCCTGTACTTTTTGCCTTTTTAGCATAAGTTACAGCTTTTAAATAATAAACCATAGCCTTATCATATTTTGCTAATCCTTTATATGATATGCCAATGTTGTTACATGAGCGCGCTAACATATCAGCATTTCCTTCTTTTTTTCTTAATTCGAAGGCTTTAATATTCATTTCAAGTGCTTTATCCCATTGGCTTAATTCCTGATATATTAAACCTATATTGCTGGTTGCTTTTGAAATACCTTTTTCGTTGTTTTGTTGCTCATATAGTTTTAATGCTTTGTAAAAAAAAACAATTGCATTTGTGAACCTGCCTTTATTCCAATTCATCATTCCCAAATTATTTACAGCATTTGCTTCAAAATATGGAAGATTATTTTTCTTTGAAAATTCGAATGCACTTGTAAAGTACAATTCAGATGAATCAGACTTACCTTGTATATCGTGAACAATCCCAATGTTTAGTAAAGCTTTTGCTTCGCCTTCAGGGTATGAAATTGACTTTGAGAGTATTTTTGCCTGTTTGGCATAAGTTGTTGCATTTTTTTGGTCGTTAAATTTTAACTCGTAGGCTAAAACATTTAGAACATCAATTTTTTGTTTTCCCTGTAATGTGGGCAGTAATAATTTTAAACTATCCACATTAATTTGACATAGAGAATTGGAAAACATAAGGAGAAAAAGAAAAACTGATACTAAATATTTATGTTTCATATTATATGGTTTAAAGCAAAAGCTAATAAATATTATAAATAGCTATCCAATTGGTATTAAATATAAAAATAGATAAAGAAAATATAAGAATCAACCTTATGGCTAACATATTGAAAATGACCGCTAAACACAAATTAGTAAAAAGGATGGAACCTGTATATAGATTATTTTAGCTTTCCTCATTAAAAAACACTTTATAAAAATTCATTCCTGCTGCTTCATCATATCCGCGTTCAATATGTTCTCTGCTACCATGAATATAAATATGAAAATTTTTATCCAGCTTAATAACACTGCGCATAAATTTAATTTTCTTTTTTAGAGCCAAACCGGAAATTTCAAATGAATTTTCTATGTTTACATCATAATTATTGGTGTATTCTTGCGTATAGTTTTTAAAAGCATCAATAATATCCGGTTGTTGCATAACATTGTTAGCATACTCTTCCATATCAAAAACTTCTTTTTCTTTAAGGTATTTAACTGATTTATTTAATAAATCTACCTGATCAGGCCTTTCAATTTCATATTCTTCAGGAAGTTTTTGCAGCACAAAATTTTTACACATACTCATCACATTTTCAGTATAAAAATAATTATCTTCCCGGGTTATAACTTTTAAAAAATTATCTTTCCAGTAAGCAGCTTCAGTATTTTTATTTACATTATCAACAATGGCTGTCAGGTACCCTTTTTCTTTTTCAGAATTAAAAATTAAGCAGCCTTTATCCAGTTTATTAATATTTATTCCATCTTCGCTACCAATAGTAAAATTATCTTCCGTTGGATAAATTTTTAAAAAAGTTTCTTTTGTTTCCGATTTAAATAAACCAATAGCATCAACTGTTTCTCCGTCAACAATACAGTCTTTTAAATATGCAACATAAAACTCACCTGTTTTAATTTTTGGATGTACTGATTGCTCATATAGATGCCTGGCTAAGTTCACCGATTGTTCAAATAAAGAATTTGGATTTTCAAAAATCTTTGATACATAGTTATACACTTCATTCAAATTAATGTCTGTTTCATGATAAAGATTATAGTATTCATTAACTTTAAATGGAGAAAGAAAATAGCTTAATAATAAATTTTTTATTGAGAAGTCTAAGTTCAATACATTTTTTGAAAAGTGAATGTTTTCATCATTTGATTTATTGCCTATTTTATGTAATACAATATTACTTAGGTTAGCTTCTGTTGTAATAATCATTTTAAATTTTAGCTTAAATATATGAAGATTTGAATAATTTAATAAACAAGAATCCAAATTTAACTAATTGTATAAAGTCAAGAATTATAATTATTTATTTTTTCTCTTAGTAAATATTAAAAAAGGGTTTGAAATATTTCAAACCCTTTTTTAATATTTATTGTAAGCTTATCTTTTTATAAAATAAGCATTTTTTGTATTAATGATTAATTTTTACGTAAATCAGCTGCCATTTCTTTAATTTCTTGTAAGTCTCTAACCATTTCGCTCCAGCCATACCAAAGTGTATAGTCAGGATTATTATGAAAAGCTCCCTGGAAAGTTCTCATTCTATGCTTTAAGTGCATTTCAAATAGTGTTTGTTCAATAACTGTAGGAGCGTCATGGAATGTTAATAAATCAGGAAATGCATAAGTGTAACCAGCTGGTTGATCCAATAATCCATCTTTATATAAATCTGCAACAATATGAATGGCTTCTGCTAAAAGATGATCGGCTTCTTTTATCATTTGGTCGCCTTTAGCTAATTCTTCTTTTGCAAAATTTTCAGAATGACATTTACTACAAACATCAATCATCTTGTTTCTTTCTGTATCGAAAGCTTCCTGTGTTAACCTTGCTACATCAGCTCCTTTTACTACATCAAGCCTTGGAGTTGGGTTTCCGTCCGGGTCTAAAACACCAAGTGCTTGAAGAATGGTAACCTGGTCGGCAGCCCATATTTTATCTTCAGGTAAAGGTAATTTTACGGCAAGAAATCCCCACGCAGTCCTTACTTCGTGATTCCCTTCACTCATATGACAATCCTGGCAAGATGGAGCTGCAGTTGTTTCAGGAAGAGTTCCGTTTTGTTTTAATAAATAACGAACACCATGTTTAGAAGAAGAATACATTTCCCACTGTGGATGGTCAAAGCCCATGTGGCATGTTTGACAGGCTTGTGGTTGCTGTGCTTCTTTTTTTGAAAACGTATGCCTTGTATGACAGGCGTCGCAGGAAGCTACGCCAAAACCGGCACCTTTTTCTTTTAATGCTTTAATGTCTGCTTCGCTTTTCAAGCCAATTTTGTGGCATCCTCCACAACCTTTCATCCCTTCGTTTAAAGCCATTGGTAATTGATGTGTAGTTGGCATTGCCTGTAATGCTGCCCATGCAAAAGCGTGTTTTCCTTTCTTAAATTGAGCCACTTGTTCATCGTGACAATTTGCACAAGTTTCTGGTGTGGGAATTAAAACATTTGCTACGTCATTTTCAGTAGTGTGTTTATTACCATGGCATTCGGCACAATCAACATCATTTTCGTGATGTTTGCTAATCTCCCAGTCGGAAACAATACCGGGTGTAATTTTTTTGTGGCAATCAACGCAGTTTTGTGCATAACTGCTAAATGCAAAAGATAACATGATAATAAATAAATTTAGTAATTTTTTCTTCATAAGAAATCCTCCTTTTTAAGTTAATATTAGTAATAGAATTTTTTGTTTGAGAAATTAAGTTTTGATAAATTCTTAATATTGGTTAACATAATTTTAACATACCAAATATATAAAATAATTCGGTACTTGTTTGCTTGTTTTAACATAAAATAATGAAATTTTTATTATTTTATAAATACCTGAAAATCAGCCAGTAATCATATAAAGCACATGTTTAAATTAGAATATACAGTTGTTTATATAAAATCTAAATAACCGAATTAATATTTTTTTATAATTATATTGACAAAAATAGTAAGCTATTAATTGTTCTTATAGTAATTTGGAGTTAAGGTGGTTAAAGAGTAATGAATTTTGTTATATTATGAATAACAACAAGTTAACTCTTATGTGTAATTAATAATATAAATTAATAAATTAGTACTTTCAAAATAGAAAAGACAGAAATTTAATAATGATTGAATATATTTTTGTAAAACTTAACCAATTGTCTGGCATTAGACGGTTTATATGGAAACCCATATATAATTATCTTGCAAAACGCTATAAACATGTAACTAATTGGCGGTTTATGAATTACGGATATGAATACCATGAGAGTAGTAATTCGGAAAAAATACAAATAAATTCAGAAGATGAAAATGACAGGTATTGTATTCAATTGTATAACTTAGTTGCAAATGTTAAAAATTTAAAAGGGTTGAATGTGTTAGAAGTTGGTTGTGGCAGGGGAGGCGGTGTTTACTATATAAATAAATATTTAAATCCTGCATCAATTGTAGGTGTTGATATTTCAAAAGAAGCAATACAGTTTTGTAATAATAATTATGTTTTAAACGGACTTTCATTTATAGAAGGAGATGCTGAGAATTTAAGGTTTAGTGATGAAAGTTTTGATCTGATACTTAACGTTGAATCTAGCATGCATTATGGTTCTGTAGAAAAGTTTTTTATGGAAGTAAAAAGATT
Source organism: Chlorobiota bacterium (assembly GCA_013152655.1). Classification (GTDB taxonomy): domain Bacteria; phylum Bacteroidota; class Bacteroidia; order Bacteroidales; family B39-G9; genus JAADFW01. The sequence goes on along the minus strand of JAADFW010000030.1, from coordinate 14,492 downwards.
ACTTAAACCGGGGGGGATATTTTCTATTGCAGATATTCGTCCGAAAAAAACACTTCCGATATTGGAACAGCAAATAAAAAATTCGGGAATGACATTAATAAAAGAGACTGATATTAGTTTAAATGTTGTGAGAGCAATAGAATTGGGGAATGAGTTAAAAATGAAACTCATTGATGAAAATATATCATTTCCTTTACGTTTTTTCTTTAAAAAATTTGCCGGAGTAAAAGGATCAAAAGTATTTCAAGATTTGATTTCAAAAAATCGTTTTTACAAACATTATATTTTAATAAAAAACTAATTTTTGTAAATTAACCCTAATCGTCCAGAGTACTCAGGTCTCCTACATCCTGTCCAAGAGCTTGAGCTTTTAAAACCCGTCGCATAATTTTACCACTTCTGGTTTTTGGCAATGTTTCAACAAAATTTATGGCTTCCGGTTTTGCTATTGCTCCAATTTCATTTTTTACATGCTCTTTTAATTCTTTCTCCAGTTCTTTATTATGCTTTAGTCCGGCTTTAAGAATAACAAATGCGTGAATGGCATTCCCTTTCAATTCATGTGGCAATCCAATAGCTGCTGCTTCTGAAACAGAATCATGACTCACTAAGGCACTTTCAATTTCAGCTGAACCCAGGCGGTAACCACTTACTTTTATAACATCATCTATTCGGCCAATAATCCAAACATAGCCATCTTTGTCTATTCTGGCTGAATCACCTGCTTTATACCAGCCTTGTTTTTCAAATTCTTTCCAGTAAGTTTCAACAAACCTGTCAGGGGCTTTGTAAATGGTTCTTGCCATTCCCGGCCATGGCGATTTAATAACCAATTTACCTTCTTCGCCAACTTTTACTTCTTCACCTTTATTATTTACAACAGCTACCTCATTTCCAAAAAACGGCTTAGTTGCCGAACCCGGTTTTAGCGGAGTTATTGGCAGCGGTGTTATCATAAAGCCACCGGATTCTGTTTGCCACCATGTATCCATTATAGGACATTTTTCTTTTCCTACTTCTTTAAAATACCATTTCCATGCTTCAGGGTTAATTGGTTCGCCAACCGAACCTAACAATCGTAAACTGCTAATATCATGGCGGTTAATCCAGGCTTCGCCAAAACGCATCAAACCACGAATGGCAGTTGGTGAAGTATATAAAATAGTAACTCCATATTTTTCAATCATTTGCCACCAGCGGTTCGGATAAGGATGATTAGGTGCACCTTCATACATCATAATAGTAGAACCGTTGATTAACGGGCCATAAACAATGTAACTGTGTCCGGTAATCCAACCCGGGTCGGCAGCACACCACCAGCGGTCATCATCTTTTATATCAAAAACCATTTTGTGTGTTGTGGCTGTATAAACAGCGTAACCTCCATGTGTATGTAAAACACCTTTTGGCCTTCCGGTAGTTCCTGAAGTATATAAAATAAACAACATATCTTCGGCATCCATTATTTCAGTTTCGCATTTGTTGTTGGCAAAAGGAATTGAAATCAGGTCATGATACCAAAAATCGCGGTCGTTTTCCATAAAAACCTCATGCCCTGTTCTTTTAACTGTTATACAAACCTCAATAGTTGGAGACCGTTTCATAGCCTCATTGGCAATATTCTTTAAGTCAATTATTTTACCCCTTCTATAACCACCATCGGCAGTTATTAATACTTTGCTATTGGCATCTTCAATTCTTTCGGCTAAAGCCTCAACACTAAATCCACCGTAAACAACGCTATGTGCTGCTCCAATTTTTGCACACGCCAGCATTGCAAAAACCAATTCCGGTATTTGAGGCATATAAATAGTTACGATATCGCCTTTTTTTGTCCCCATACTTTTTAGCACGTTGGCAAAGCGAGTTACCTCCCTGTCTAAAGCATGATAAGAATAGGTTCTTACATCTCCCGGTTCTCCTTCCCAAATAATTGCCAATTTGTTTTTTCGCCAGGTTTTTAAATGCCTGTCTATTGCATTATAAACAATATTTATTTTCCCATTAACAAACCACTTGTAAAAAGGTTTATTAGAATCATCTAAAACTTTATCCCATTTTTTAAACCAATCTAAATTTTCTGCCTGTTCTGCCCAGAAACCTTCCCTGTCTTCAATTGATTTCTTATACAGCTTTTCATATTCCTGAACATTGGCATTTTTAACAATTTCTGCGGCAGGCTCAAAAATTTCTGAACCATTACCATTTTTCGGTTTGTTTGTCATATAGATTTATTCTGGTTTCTATTTATAGGGATTGAAAATAGAAAGAAATATGCAAAAAGACAAATTCTTACATAGGATGATATTTGATTGTGAAGTGTAAAAAGATGAGAGACTAAGAAGGTGATTTCACATTTATTGATGACATTGTTTTTTTATATATAATAAATAGATAGGTAATTCTTGATTAAAAAACTGTTAAACAAGATTTTATGGATTATATAAATAATAAACTATTATAAATTTGGTTATACTAAAATAATTATAAGGAATAGCAAATGAGTTTTATAAAACAGTATAATTTGTTTTCGAAAACCAACTTTCAAGTTCTAAATATGAGCTGTATAACGGGAACATTTTGAAACTATTATAAACAACTATTTTGGTTTTGATAATCATGATTTTGAATAGGAAGTTTGGGTTCCTGTAAAATGTATTGATAAATTGTAAGTTATGCATTAATATTACATACTTTTATATAAAAATGGCAAATATAATTATTGGAATTCATGGATTAGGAAACAAACCCTCTTCATCAGTGTTATGTAAATGGTGGAGAAAATCAATGACAGAAGGTTTAAGAGCAAACAATTTTAAAACTTCTTTACCGGAATTTGAGATGGTTTACTGGGCTGATATTTTGCATGAAGAACCTTTAAATTTAAGAGAAAAGGATATTCATAATCCACTTTATCTTGAAGAAAAATATGTTAAAGCATCACCTGATTTTACTACAGGAAATCACAATACGCGAAAAAAAGTAGTTGATTTTTTAAAAAAACAAGCATATAAAATTTTCCTGAATAATGATTTAAGCCTTAACTATTCTTTTATTTCCGATACTTTAATAAATAGATATTTTAAAGACTTAGAAGCATATTATACAGTAGATTGCGTAGATGAGAATGACCAAACCTGCAGGGCACAAATTGTAATGAGAAACCATTTGCTAAAAGTTTTGGAAAAACATAAGGATAAGAATATTATGCTTATCAGCCATTCCATGGGATCAATTATAGCTTTTGATGTGCTTACCTTTATGGCTTCTCATATTAAGATACATACTTTAGTTACGCTGGGTTCTCCACTTGGATTACCTGTAGTTATTAGTAAAATTGCTGCTGAACAAAGAGAAATATTTCATGAGTTAAAACACATGAAAACACCTCCGGGTGTAACAAATAATTGGTTTAATTTTTCAGATATTACTGATAAAGTTGCGTTTGAATATGAATTAACACGCAAATTTGGAGAGAATGAAAATGGTGTTAAGCCTATTGATTTTTTAGTAACAAACAATTATGAAATAAATGGAGTTAAAAACCCACATAAGTCATTTGGCTATTTAAGAACACCTGAATTTGCAAAAATATTAAACGAATTTATCTTAATTGAAAAACTTACTGTAAGACAAAGAGTTACACGCAAAGTACGAGGAATGATTAATTCAATAAAGTTAAAAAAAACCAATTAAGCTAATGAGGAATGTCGCGCAATAAATACTCCAGTCCATTTAGCTTTATTTCATATAATGTAGCTAATAAAATACCCAGCCGTCCATTAGGAAACCCTTTTTGATGGAACCATACCAAATAAGGTTCCGGTAAATCGCGTAAGATTCTTCCTTTAAATTTCCCGAATGGCATGGTTTGCGTAACAAGGTCTTTTAAAATTTGAGGGTCAGCTTCTTGATTGATGTTTTTCATAAGCTATTATATATCAACATTTTTTCTTCTTTCTTTTTTATCTGACTGAATACGTTTTTCTTCTAATCGTTTTAATTTTGACAACTTATTCGGTTTGGTTGGAATTCTTTTTTTTATTGGCTTTAAGGCTTTTTCTAATAATTTTAAAAAGGTTGCAGTAACCGTTTCTTTATTTTTAAGTTGTGTGCGTTCTTTTTGCGAACTAAGTGCTAAGTATCCGTTTTTATTTATCCTGTTTTTTAATTTTTCAATTAAAATTTGTTTCTGTTCAGGGTTTAAGGCTACTGAATTTTCAATATGAAATCGCAACTCAACTTTTGTGTTTACTTTATTTACGTTTTGTCCGCCCGGCCCTCCACTTAACGATGTGGAATATTCAATTTCTTTGATTAATTTATTTTTAATGGCTTGAGAAAGCATATTGTAAATTATTATTTGATATTAAACAAATTGCCGAATGCAATATATTATTTATCCTTTGTGTACAAACCGGGTATTATATAACATTGCTCTAATTATTTGATTTATTAATAAAACAAAAAAAGCGGCCTTTAAGCCGCTTTTAAAAGTTACAAAAATAAACTTTATTGTGTAATAGTAATAAAAGTACTATCATCAAAATATTTTGAAAACTCAATATCTGTAGAAGCTAAGCTTTTGTATTTAGCATCTTTTTCAACAGCCGTACGTAAATTATTATACATTAAATCGCTATTTTGTTGGCGTGCTCCAATTATAGCTTTTAAATAATATATAGCAGGATCATCTTGATTTTCAATTTTATTAAGAATTCCTAAAGCAGCATCAAATGTACCGGAATTTTTAGTATTGCTATAGTTTAATACTTTAGCAAGCGCAAAATTGAAAGACGGCTGTTTAAAATATTCATTATCTAATGCTTTTGCATAATCTCCGGTTTTAATTGCAATTAAACCTTTATTATAAGATACCTCATCACCGGCACCTGCTGCAGCATCATAATATTCCATAGCTTTAGCTAAGTCTCCTTTTAAATGATTTACAACTCCTAAGTTATTTAATACAATAGTATTGTCTTTTTTAAGGTTTAGAGCATCTTCAAAAGCTTTTTCTGCTTCGTCAAGCATTCCTTTTTGTATATAAACATAACCTGCATTGTTATGGCCTCTCCAACATTCAGGTACATTTTTAATAATGGTTTGATAAACCATTAATTGTTTGTCTAAATCGTTAGTTAATGTTGCAGCTTTTAATAATTCTTCAACATTTAAAGAATCAGGAATTGAATCAATTAAGGTTAATAATTCTTCATCTGAATAGCCAACGATGTCAACATTAACATTTAATTTTGAACGACGTAATTTAGGAAGAACATCTTTTGCAATAATCTCATATGCTTTAGAAATATTTTTTATTTCTTTTTCTCTAACATCAGGGTCAGAATACATTGATAAAACGCGTAAAATGAGTTCTTTATCTTGTATGTCTGATTTTTCCATCAATTTTTTGAATCCATCCCAATCTTCCGGAGTTTCTTTTGAGGTTAAAAAGTCTTCAGCTTTATATGCATCGGTTTTTGCTTTTTTAAATCTTTTAGTCAAAAAAGCCTGGGCTGATTTTTCTCTTTTATCTGCTAATTTTGCATTTAAGTCTTCTGCACCGTCAGGTGAAGCGTAAGCTAAAATTTCAGCACCTTTAAAATGACTGTTTTCTTTTTCTGCGGCTTCAGCTATGAAATTTTCAAGTGCTTTAATATCATCCTGACGTAATTCAGACTTTCTAACTTCTGCTCTGTTAATTACATAATGGATGTCAGCACCATAAGAATCATTTGTTATTCTTACAAATTTATCTTTTGCTTTAATAGCTTTGGGGTCAACTTCTAATAAAAGAGGAGTTGATACTACTCCGTCAGCCAATTTAACTAATGGTAAGTCAACTGCGTTTGAGCCTATTGCTGCAGACAGTTTTAAATTTAAAGCAGATACTCTCATATCTTCAGTATAAGGAATTTTATCTGTATAAGAGAATCCTCCTCCATTTACAAAAGAAATTACCTGATTGTTAGCTTCAACTGATTCACCCTGACAAACATATGCCTTAAAAGGTATTTCATTTGAATTTGTTTTAATAACCGGCGTAGCAGTTAAAATTGCTTTTTTATTAAAGTATTTAGCAGGAAATTTTCCGCTCACTGTTATTTCTACAGAATCGCCGTGCATTTCAAGAACACTTGGACTAACATTGTAACTAACTTCTGGAGCCATTTTAACCATTTTGTTTACTCCGCCACAATTGGTTAAAAAGATTGCAGCCACAATAATTGCTAAATAATTAATGCTTCTTGCTTTTTTCATAATTCCTTAATTATTTGTTTATTAGAATTAAATTTTTTAATGTAATGAATTTACAAATCTAATAATGTTTTCAAAAAAAAAAAAAGTTTTATTTGCTATAACTCGTTTTTACTTTAATATTTTATCCTTTTTTAGGTATTTAATAATTCTTTTTTAGCATATTCAATTATTTCAGAGAAAAATGCATTAAATTCAATTTCAAATAATTCATAATTATTTTTTAATATTTGCATAGCAAAATCAGTTTTATTTGGAAGTGAAGTATGGCGTGTCATCCCATTAAGTACATTTTTAATACTGCTTATTTCAATATACGATTCTAACCAATTATTTTGAATCATATAAGGTAAGAATCTTTTAACTTTATCAGGTAGTATATAATTGTATGATACTATTGTTTGATATGTATTATTGATAAAGATTTTTCTTTCAGTTTGAGAAAAAACTGACCAGTTTACAGAAAGAAAATGATCATAAAAAATGTCGATAACTATTCCGGCATATTTCCCATAATTAGTGCGTAGCCTTTTTATACTTTTTATTACCAAAGGATGCGTGTCGGTAAAGCTGTCAATTTTACGATGTAACAAAATACCTTTTTTAATATTTTCGGAATATGAATTATAATTATTCCCTTTTATGGCATCGCCAATAAAATTTCCAATCATTACTTCTTCAGTATCTCCCGACAAAAATATGTGTGCTAAAAAATTCAATAATATTTATTTAAAAACCGAAGTTTACAAAAAAACCTTGCATTTGTAATACAAGGTTTTAAAAAATAACAAAAATTTATTTTATTCTTTTCTGCCGGGATATGCTAATAAAGCTTTTTCTAAAACTTCCATTGCTTTTTTTAAGTCTTCAATTTTTAGCACATAAGCTATTCTTACTTCATCCATTCCTAATCCTTTGGTTGAATAAAATCCTGTAGCGGGAGCAAGCATAACTGTCTGATTATTGTATTCAAAATCACTTAACAGCCATTTGCAAAAATTATCGGAATTGTCAATTGGCAACTTTACAACAGTATAAAAAGCACCTTTGGGTTTTGGACAAACAACTCCTTCCATTTTATTTAATGCTTCAACCATATAATTTCTACGCTCTATATATTCATTATATACTTCTTTAAAATATTCAGGTGGAGTTTCTAATGCAGCTTCACCTGCTACCTGCCCAAAAGAAGGAGGGCTTAAGCGGGCCTGGGCAAATTTTAAGGCCGTATTTATTATTTCCTTATTTTTAGTAATTAAAGCACCTATTCTAACTCCGCAAGCACTATATCTTTTTGATACAGAATCCATTAATATTACATTTTGCTCAATGCCTTTTAAGTGCATAGCTGAAAAATGCTGATTTCCATCGTAACAAAATTCCCTGTAAACTTCATCAGAAAAAAGATACAAGTCATATTCCTTTATTAAGTTACTAAGTTGTTCTAATTCTTCTTTAGTATATAAATAACCGGTCGGGTTGTTGGGATTACAAATAACAATACCTTTGGTTTTTTGTGTAATCAGCTTTTTAAATTCACTAACAGGAGGCAAGGCAAAATCGTTTTCTATTTTGGCCGTTATTGGCTTAACCACAACTCCGGCCGAAACAGCAAAGCCATTGTAATTAGCATAAAAAGGCTCGGGTATTATAATTTCATCACCAGGATTTAAACAAGACAAAAAAGCGAAAGTGATGGCTTCAGAACCACCGGTTGTTATGAGTATTTCTGTGTGGCTAATGTCAATATGAATATTTTGATAATATTTTGCCAGCTTTTTCCGGTACGATTCGTTCCCGGCTGAATGACTATATTCAACTACTTTTTCATGATAAGTATTAATCGCTTTTATTGCTACTTCCGGCGTTTTAATATCCGGTTGCCCAATATTTAAATGATAAACTTTTCTCCCTTTTCTTTTTGCTTCTTCTGCATAAGGCACTAATTTTCGTATGGGAGATTCAGGCATATTTATACCTCGTTTTGAAATTTGCGGCATTATTTTTTATTTTTTCTATATTTCTACTGATTATCGTTTCGTGGTACTGTGTTTGTTTTTTCTTTGGGTTTAAATGGTGGCATTCCCGTATTTTTCTTTGGTGTTTTTTTATCAACAACTTTTCCTACAATTTTTAAACGAACAGGTGAATTTTTTGCATTTGAGTAAACGGTAATGGTTTTTGAAATAATACCTATTCTGTTAGTATTGTACTTTACTTTAATAACAGATGATTTTTTCTTTTTTAAAGGTTCTTTTGGCCAACTGGGAACCGTACAGCCACAAGAAGAACGGACATTACTTAAAACTAATGGTTCTTTCCCTGTATTGGTAAAAACAAATTCACATGTGCCATCACTGCCCTTTTCAATGGTTCCGTAATCATGGGTGGTTTCTTCAAAAGTAATTACCGGTGCTTTTTTATTTTCCGGTTTCGGTGCATTTTTTTCTTGTGCATTTACAGCGGAAACTATAAATGTACCGGCAAAAATAAGATATACTAATTTTTTCATGATACTATATTTTATATTATTATAACAAAAGTGTAAAGCTATAGCTAAATTGACAAAAAGCGAAGATGTTTGACTTTTTTTTGGCGAAAATTCTGTTTTTTTAGTAATGAGTATCTCTATCGGCTGTTTTAAACCAGGAAATTTATATTTTTGCAAGTTAATTTATAAAATATTAAACATAAAGCTTTACAATGACAAGTATCCCCTCAAAGTACAATCCCTTATTAACAGAAGACAGATGGTATAAATATTGGTTAGATCAGGGCTATTTCCATTCAGAACCTGACGAAAGAGAAGTGTATTCTGTTGTAATTCCGCCACCAAATGTTACCGGGGTTTTACATATGGGACATATGTTAAACAATACTATTCAGGATGTTTTAGTCAGAAGAGCAAGAATGCTTGGTAAAAATGCATGTTGGGTTCCCGGAACAGATCATGCTTCTATTGCAACTGAGGCTAAAGTTGTAGCCAAGTTAAAAGCAGAAGGCATTGAAAAAAACAACCTGACGAGAGAAGAGTTTTTAAGCCATGCATGGGAATGGAGAGAAAAGCATGGTGGAATTATTCTTGAACAACTAAAAAAATTAGGTGCTTCATGTGATTGGGAAAGAACAAGGTTTACTATGGATGATAGTATGTCAGAAAGCGTAATTAGCGTTTTTATTGATTTATACAAGAAAGGATATATTTATCGTGGCGTAAGAATGGTAAACTGGGACCCGCAAGCAAAAACTGCCGTTTCAGACGAAGAAGTAATTTATAAAGAAGAGCAGTCTAAATTATATTATGTTAAGTATAAAATTGTTGATTCTGATAATTTTGTAACCATTGCCACAACCAGGCCTGAAACTATTCTTGGAGATACTGCTGTTTGCGTTCACCCTGACGATGAAAGACACCGGCATTTAAAAGGCAAAAAAGTAATTGTTCCGTTAGTAAACAGGGTAGTTCCTATAATTCAGGATGAATATGTAAGCATGGAGTTTGGAACCGGAGCTTTAAAAATTACCCCTGCACACGATGTGAATGATTATGAACTGGGTATTAAGTATAATTTACCATCTATTGACATTTTTAATGATGATGGAACTCTCTCGGAACAAGCAGGACTATTTGTTGGCAAAGACCGCTTTGAAGCTCGTAAGCTTGTTTCGGAAGAATTGAAAAAAACAGGACAATTAGTTAAGATTGAAGATTATATTAATAAAGTTGGTTTTTCAGAGCGAACAAACTCTGTAATAGAGCCCAAACTATCAATGCAATGGTTTGTTAAAATGAAAGAATTGGCAGAACCGGCACTGTTAAATGTTATGAATAACACTATCCGGCTTTATCCTGCAAAATTTAAAAACACATACAAGCATTGGATGGAAAATGTGAAGGATTGGTGTATTTCAAGACAATTATGGTGGGGACAAAGAATACCGGCTTATTATATTAATTCAACCAATGAATATGTGATTGCTAAAAGTATAGAAGAAGCCCTTGTTTTAGCAAAAGAAAAGACAAAAAATCAGGATTTAACAGAGAATGACCTTTCTCAAGACGAAGATGTTCTGGACACTTGGTTTTCATCGTGGCTTTGGCCAATATCGGTATTTGACGGAATTAGGAATCCTGATAACAGAGATATTAAATATTATTATCCTACAAACGATTTAGTTACTGCACCTGAAATACTGTTTTTTTGGGTAGCTCGTATGATTATTGCAGGTTATGAATATATAGGTGAAAAACCTTTTAAAAATGTTTATTTAACCGGAATTGTGCGTGATACTCAGCGGCGAAAAATGTCGAAATCGTTGGGTAATTCGCCCGACCCGATAAAACTTATTAAAAAATATGGAGCTGATGGCGTAAGAGTTGGAATGTTATTATGCTCGCCTGCCGGCAACGATTTATTGTTTGAAGAAACATTACCGGAACAAGGCAGAAATTTCATAAATAAAATTTGGAATGCATTCAGATTGGTAAAACAATGGGATGTTAATGGTAACATTGAGCAACCTATACATTCGCAAAAAGCAATTGAATGGTTTGATGCAAAATTAAACCAAAGTATTCACCTTCTGGAAGACCATTTCAGTAAATTCAGGCTATCGGATGCATTAATGGTATTGTACAAATTATTCTGGGATGATTTTTCTTCATGGTATCTTGAAATAATTAAACCGGCATTTGAAAAGCCAATTGATAAAAAAACATTTGATGCGACGATAGAAATATTTGAAAAATTAATAAAACTTTTGCACTCTTTTATTCCATTTGTTACAGAAGAAATTTGGCATTATATAAAAGAAAGAAAAACGGGTGAAAGCATAATGATACAACTGCTGCCCGAAGCCGGAAAGTTTAATGAAAATATTATTAACCGGTTTGAAACAATGAAGCAGGTTGTTAGTGCTATAAGAACTATTAGAAAAGAAAAAAATATTCCCATAAAAGAAAGCCTGGAGCTAAAAATAAAAAATAACGGTAACGATTCAATTAAAGAATATTATACTGTTTTGCAGAAATTGAATAATCTTTCTGATGTAACAGAAGTAACAGAAAAAATAGAAGATGCGGCTTCATTCAGGGTGTTAAGCACAGAATTTTATATTCCATTAGGAGACAAAGTGGATAAAGAAGCTGAATTGCTCAAATTAACAGAGGAATTGAATTATGCCCGGGGTTTTTTAAAATCGGTAATGAAAAAGCTCGATAATGAACGATTTGTGAATAATGCCCCTGAACAGGTTGTGGCAATTGAACGAAAAAAACAGTTTGATACCCAGGCAAAAGTCAAAATACTGGAAGAGAGAATTGAAAGCTTGAAGTAATTTTGGAAGAAAAATAGATTCTTTAGATGCTTTCGTTGCCAACAATTTTTACATTTGCATAATATTTATTGGTCTGTTCACTTCTGTGAAAGTAAAAGTTACTTATTATGGCACGCAAAAATATTCCTATTTATTTTGTATTTTTCTTATTGTCAATTTTAAAATTAGAGGCACAAGATACCACTTCATCAAAACGCGAAGATGCACTTAATATTTTTATTGACTGTAACTGGTGTGACGAGAGTTATTTCAAACAAAATTTTTCTATTGTAAATTATGTTCGTGACCGAAAAGTAGCAGATGTTCATTTAATTTTAACAGAAATAAAAACTGGTAGTGGAGGTATAGAATATTCCATTCATTTTATTGGACAAAACAAATATAAAGCATTAGAAGATACGGTAACTTTTAGTTTACCTGCTGATTACACAAAGGATGAAGAGAGAAAATTGCAGTTGGAAAATATAAAATGGGGGTTGGTACCATACATTTTAAAAACCCCTTTTGCCAACAAACTAAGTTTAAAAATAAATAATGAACAGGAAATTGAGGAAGAGGTTGATAAGTGGAATCATTGGGTTATGGAATTAACCGGTTCAGGATGGTATAACGGAGACAAAACTTATTTAAGTACAAATTGGCGCACAGCTATATCGGTTAGAAAAGTTACGGATGAAGTGAAATTTGAATCAAAATTACGCTTACGAAACAATAACAGTTTATACCGGTTTTATGAAGGAGATACATTAATATCCACAACCCGCTCGTTTACAAAAGGATATGGCTGGTATAATATTTATGTAAAAAGTTTAGGCAATCACTGGGGAGTAGGAGGTTTTTTAAATGGTAAAACGGAATCTTATTCAAACCTTGATTTTCAACTTAAAATAAAACCGGCCATTGAGTATAATCTTTTTGATTATGCAGAAGCAACCAATAAACAATTACGTTTTTTATATTCTGTAGGATACATTTATAATATGTACACAGATACAACTATTTATAATAAAATGGAAGAAAAATTGTTACAGCAAAGTTTTTCTGTAAACTTTAACTTTGTAAAGAAATGGGGTTCAGTTGAAGGCTCTGTTTACGCATCACAATATTTGCATGATTTAAGCCTGTTTAATGCAGGTATCTACGGAGGAGGAAGAATAAGGCTGTTTAAAGGCTTATCACTAAGAATGTGGGGCGGTATTCAATTCCCGCACGACCAAATTACATTAATAAAATCGGAAACCACTACAGAAGAAGTACTGCTAAGGCAATACGAATTAGAAACCGATTATTCATTTTGGGGAAATATGGGATTGTCCTATACTATTGGTTCTATATACAATAATACGGTTAACCCCAGATTTGATGAATAGTTTTTATTTTAACTCACTATAAATAAATACAGAGAAGAACAACTCATTATTTTTTTTTGTAATTTTAGCCCCCTTTCCCTATTTTGTTTGGGAGAATTTAAACTAAAAATAAATTAATCTATAAAAAACTATTTGTTAAACTAAAAAACCAGTAACATGAAAAAAACCTTACTTTTTATTTTATCTATAACAATTGCCGGCTTTATCTTTGCACAAGAAGATTGTGCTGATTTATTTATTTCTGAAGTAATTGAAGGCTCAGGAAATAACAAAGCAATTGAAATCTACAATCCTACTGACCATACTATTGATTTAACCGAATATGTCATTAAACGCTATAGTAATGGATCAACAACTGCTTCTGAAGGCTATACTACTGATATTTTGGGAACCGTTGAATCGGGTGATGTTTTTGTTCTGGTTAACGGACAAACAGAATCAACTGAAACTTCGCCGGCTTGTGACCCTATTTTGCAAGCCATGGCTGACCAGTTAGACGGCCCTTATCCTGCACCTATGTACGCTAATGGAAATGATGCCATTACTCTGGAAAAGAAAAACGGAACCATTATTGATATTTTCGGCAAAATAGGAGAAGACCCGGGAAACGGTTGGTACGACCAGGATTCAACTAATTATGCAGCAGGAAATTACTGGTGGTTAGCATGGACAAAAGACCATACTTTAATCAGAAAATCAGAAGTAAAATACGGATGGCCATATAATCCCGGTTCAGTACCCGGATTACCACAATTTTTTATGGTTCAGGTTCAATGGGACTCATTGCCAAAAGACACATGGGACCACCTTGGATGGCACGAATGTGACTGCCAGGAAATTAGTGTAAATGATACGAAAGTAAAAAAACAAAATGCCTATTTCTTTCCAAACCCGGTAACCGATAACATTTTTACCATTAAAGCAACCGATATTATTAATTCTGTTGAAATTATTAATATGATTGGACAAACAATTTATTCACAAGAAAACAATGCTAACAGAGGTGACATTAATATTAAACTTGAAGATGTTAACAAGGGGTTTTATTTGGTAAGGGTTAATTTAGCTGACCGGCAAACCGTAATTAAAAAATTATTGATAAAATAACTCTTTCATAAAGATATTATAAAGGCGTTTGGAAAGTGATTTAATTGCTCCAAATGCCTTTATTTATTTAAAAATTAAATAAACAAAAAAATGAAGAAATTAATTTTAATTGTTTTAGTAAGCTTGTCTTTTGCGTCTGTTTTTGCACAAAAAGGTGTTGTTAAAGGAGTTGTAAAAGATGCAACTCTGGGTGAAACTTTAATTGGTGCCAATGTACTAATAAAAGAAGGAGTTGGAACCATAACCGATTTTGACGGTAATTTTACATTAAGTGCCGACTATGGAAGTTACACCATAACAGTTTCTTATGTTGGATACGAACCCTATACAAAAAAAATTACTGTTTCGGCAAAACCGGTTGTTTTAAATGTTAAATTAAATGAAGTATCGTTAAACGAAGTAATGATTGTTGCCGAT
>JAADFW010000029.1 GCA_013152655.1 Chlorobiota bacterium | reverse complement strand
GGTATTCCTTTAATTTTAATAAACGCAAATATATTTAAAATATTATAAACCAAACCTTTATTTTTGTTAAAAAAAGTTAAGTTTGAACAAACATAATTATATCAATATCCATGCCAGAAAAAATAACAGAAAACACTCATATAATAATTAAGGGTGCAAGAGTTCATAATCTTAAAAATATTGATTTACAAATTCCCAGGAATAAGTTTATTGTTATAACAGGATTATCGGGTTCAGGAAAATCATCATTAGCATTTGACACCTTATATGCCGAAGGACAACGAAGATATGTAGAAAGTTTATCAGCCTATGCCAGACAATTTTTAGGTAAAATACAAAAACCTGAAGTTGATTACATTAAAGGAATACCGCCGGCTATTGCAATTGAACAAAAGGTTAATACACGAAATCCTCGTTCAACTGTTGGAACTTCAACTGAAATTTATGACTATTTAAAACTATTATTTGCACGCATTGGCAAAACATATTCACCTGTTTCTGGCAAGATTGTAAAAAAACATACCATAAGCGATGTAGTTAATTTCATATATAAATTAGAACCAAATTCAAAAATTATTATTCTGGCACCAATAATAGTAAAAACTAAAGCTATTGATATTTATAAGCAACTGGAAACATTATTGCAACAAGGTTTTACCAGAATTGAAATTAATGATGAAATTAAACAAATAGAAATTTTACTTAATGAGAAACTCTTAAATAAACCAAAAAAAATGAATTTGGTTATTGACAGGTTTGTTTTGAGTAATGATGATAATATGAAAAGCAGGATTTACGATTCGGTAGAAACTACTTTTTACGAAGGGCACGGAAAATGCTTAATCAAATATTTTGTAAATAATAAAGTTAATATAACTAAATTTTCAAATATTTTTGAAGCAGATGGCATAAAGTTTGAAATTCCTTCACCTCATATGTTCAGCTTTAACAACCCTATGGGTGCTTGTAAAAAATGTGAAGGCTTTGGACAAATAATTGGTATAGACAAAGACCTCGTTATTCCTAATAAAAGCTTATCAATATACCAGGATGCCATTGCCTGTTGGAAAGGTGAAAAACTTAGCACCTGGAAGAAACTTTTAATTAAAAACGCAGATCAATTTAACTTTCCTATTCATAAACCTTATTTTCAACTTAGTGACAAACAAAAAGAACTATTATGGACTGGAAATCAGTATTTTAATGGCTTAAATGATTTCTTTCGAGATGTTGAACAAAATACATATAAAATTCAATACAGGGTACTTTTATCAAGATACAGGGGCAAAACTATATGTCCTGACTGCAAAGGTACGAGGTTAAAAAAAGCTGCACAATATGTTAAAGTAAATGGAAAAACAATTTCTGAGCTTGTCTTATTGCCTGTTGATAAACTCTTATTGTTTTTTAAAAATCTTAAATTAAGTGATAATGACAAGGTTATAGCTGATAGAATTTTAATTGAAATAAATAGTAGGTTACAGTTTTTATTAGATGTAGGATTATCATATTTGAATCTGAACCGACTCTCTTCTTCATTATCAGGTGGCGAATCGCAACGAATTAATCTTGCAACTTCATTGGGGAGTAGTTTAATTGGATCAATGTATATTCTTGACGAACCCAGTATAGGATTGCATCCACGAGATACTATGCAACTTATTGGTGTTCTTAAAAAACTTCGCTCATTAGGAAATACGGTAATAGTAGTTGAACATGATGAAGAAATAATATCTGAAGCTGACGAAATAATTGATATAGGCCCGTTAGCAGGAAGTAAAGGTGGAGAAATAATATACCAGGGAAAGTTGAATTTGCTTAACGAAAAAACAAAAAGTCTTACCGTTCAATATATGTCAGGTAAAAAAAGAATAGAAATTCCTCCTTATAGAAGAAATTGGAATAACTATATTAAAATAATAGGTGCAAGAGAAAATAATTTAAAAAATATAACTGTTAAAATTCCTTTAAATGTTTTAACCGTATTAAGTGGTGTTAGCGGATCAGGGAAATCTTCTTTGTTAAACAAAACTTTATATCCTGCCTTAAAAAAACTTTATGGCGGATATGGCGGTAAAACCGGAGAATATGATACAATTGAGGGAGACATTTCCTTAATAAATGATGTGGAATTTATTACTCAGAATCCAATTGGTAAGTCAACACGGTCAAATCCGGTAACTTATATTAAGGCCTATGATGAAATAAGAAAACTGTTTGCCAATCAAAAATCTGCTAAATACCAGGGCTTTAAACCTTCACATTTTTCATTTAATGTTGATGGAGGAAGATGTGATGAATGCCAGGGAGAAGGCATAATAAAAGTTGAAATGCAGTTTATGGCCGATGTAGAATTGATATGCGAAAGTTGTAAAGGAAAGCGCTTTAAAGATGATGTTTTGGAAATAGAATACAAGGGGAAAAATATATTTAATATTTTAGAATTAACCGTTAACCAAGCAATTGATTTTTTTAGTCAAAGTGATAAAAGTACCGAAAAGAAAATATTAAAAAAGCTCCAGGTTTTGCAAGATGTTGGGTTGGGATATGTAAAACTGGGACAACCTTCAAGCACGTTAAGTGGTGGAGAAAGCCAAAGAATAAAACTGGCTTCTTTTCTAAGTATTGAACATACCTTACCAACATTATTTATATTTGATGAACCTACAATTGGCCTGCACTTTCATGATATAAGCAAGCTCCTTGAATCTTTTCAAAAACTAATTAAAAAAGGCCATTCTATAGTAATAATTGAACACAACATTGAAATAATTAAATGTGCCGACTGGATTATTGACTTAGGAAAAGAAGGTGGTGAAAAAGGCGGGAATATTATTTTTGAAGGAATACCGGAAGAAATTATTAAAGTTAAAAATTCCTACACGGGACAATATTTGAAAGAGAAACTATAAAAAAAAACATCCGAAATATAGTATTCCGGATGTTTCAATTAATTCATTTAAATATAAAAGTTTTAATTATTCCCTAATATTAAAGGCAAGCCATCCTCACTATTTCCAATTATAATAACTTTTGCATTTTGCGATTCGGATAATTTAATAGTGGCTTCAATTCCACGCATTTTTAATAATGCAGAGGTTAAACTACTATTAATAATTTTGTTTGCCCTGGCTTCGCCTTCAGCAGCTATCTGTTTACGTTTTGCTTCACTTTTTTCCTTTTCTAACTTAAACCTGTATGCCAAAGCTTCTTGTTCTTGTTTAAGTTTATTTTCAATAGCTTGTTTAATTTGAGTAGGTAAATTTATAGAACGTATAAGCAAAGCTGTTACTTCAATATTATTTTTTTTACTTCTTAAAATCTCAGTTGATTCATCAATTATAGCAGTTTCAACCGCTTTTCTTTTAGTTGAATAAATTTCTTCAGCAGTATATCTACCCATTACCTGACGAACAGTTGAACGAACCTCGGGAATTACCAGTGTATTGACATAACCTCTTCCAAATTTTTCATGTAAATATCCAATTCTATTATAAATTGGATTAAAACGCACAGATACATCCACGCTAATAGAAAGCCCGTTTTTATCAAGAACATCCATTGTTTCTTCGCTTGTTTGCTCTTTCACATTATATACAAATATATCATTCCAGGGAGCTATTACCTGGAAGCCGGGTGTAATTATATTGTTTTTGTCTAACTTTTCAGCATTGGTTGAAAAACGGCGAAAAATAACGCCCCTTTCACCGGGTTGAAGTGTATAAAACATACTACTACTGAAAAAAATAATTATTACAACTATTATGGCTGCAATAATAAGTACTGAGGAAAATTGTTTTTTCATTTTAAATAATTTAAATTAATGATTTATATATTTCAATTTTAATATGGATGGAAAATTAAATGCCGATTAATTTTTGGTGTAATACTCATAACCGGTATATCTAAGCCATGTATCATTTCTTTTGCAAAAGAGCCAATAAAGTAATCAATTATCGGAGTTTGGTCTTGCGTGGTAATAACCATTAAATCTCCTTCATTAACAAGAGAATATTTTTTCAGGCAATCAGCATAGCTATCTCCACATTCACCTAGTTTTAATAATTTACAAGTAGTTGAAATCTTTTGTTGTTCAATAAACTTCTCAACTGTCTTTAACTGATTTTGTAACTTATTTTCTATAAATTCATCATCAATTCCGATAACAGAAACAATAGAAATTTTTGCATTGAATAATTTAGCAATGTTAATAGCATCGCTTACCTTCTCTTTAGTATTTTTCTTTAAGTCAAGCGGTACAATAATATTTTTACACTCGTCTCTATATAGTTTCCCTTTTATGGTTATTACAGGGCATTTTGCTTCATGAACAATATTTAATGCATTAGAGCCAATTATTTTCTTCCTGATATTATCAGCTGAAGTTGTTCCCATAACAATGAAACTACAATGTATCCGCTCTTCAATTTCAAGAATCTTTTCAACAATATAGCCACGTTCAACAATAGTGTTAAACTTAAGTTGTTCATTATTTGCCAATAGGTTAGCAAAATTTAAAAGCTTAGTTTTTATTTTATCAATAATATCATTTTTTTCTTTATCAGAAAATAAATTCCAAATTGGGCCTGATTCTTTTATAATATGTACTAAAGTAATTTCAGCACCTGAGGCCTTTGCCAGAATTTGTGCTTGCTCTAAGCCAATAAATGATTGCTCCGTAAAATCAATTGGGACTAAAATATTGGTTACAGGTAAACTCATAATGCAGTATTTATACAATTAAACTAAACGTTCAAAACATTTTTATTGAATATTATGCACATTGCAGAATTTTAAATAGCTTTGAAGTTTTGCTTTACAAATTTAAAACTAAAACGCTGATAAAAAAGAAATAATTAAACTTTTGAATTAAAAAAAATTGTTAGAAAAAATACAAACAAATGAATAAATTAGAATCATCAGAATTAATATTAAATAAAGATGGCAGTATTTTTCATCTACATCTTAAACCTGAGCACATTGCAGGCACAGTAATTTTGGTTGGCGACCAGGATAGAGTTGGCGTAATATCAAAATATTTTGATAAAATAGAGCATAAAATTCAAAATAGGGAATTTGTAACTCACACAGGATATTACAAAGGAACCAGAATTACAGTAACTTCAACAGGTATAGGAACTGATAATATTGATATTGTAGTTAATGAATTAGATGCGATTTCAAATATTGATTTACAAAAACGAAAAATAAAAGATACGAAAAAGCAACTTAATCTGATACGAATAGGTACTTCAGGAGCTTTACAAGCTGATATTCCGGTTGATACTTATGTTGTTTCGGAAATATCGATAGGTTTTGACGGGTTATTAAATTTTTATACCAAGCGTGATTCTATTTCAAACCTTGCATTTGAAGAAGCTTTTAAAAAATTTACAAACTGGGATAAGCATTTAGCTTCACCTTATGTAGTAGAAGCTTCTGAAAAATTAGTAAATACTATAGGCAAAGACTTAAGAAAAGGTGTTACCATATCAGCGCCCGGTTTTTACGGCCCTCAAGGCAGGGTATTACGCATTCCACTGGCTGACAACGATTTGAATCAAAAAATTGAATCTTTTGAATTTCAAGGAAAAAAAATAACCAATTTTGAAATGGAGAGTTCGGCCATATTT
Source organism: Chlorobiota bacterium (assembly GCA_013152655.1). Classification (GTDB taxonomy): domain Bacteria; phylum Bacteroidota; class Bacteroidia; order Bacteroidales; family B39-G9; genus JAADFW01. The sequence goes on along the minus strand of JAADFW010000029.1, from coordinate 3,603 downwards.
GGCTTGTCAAAACATTTGGGACATAATGCTTTAACCATTTGTAATATAATTGCAAACAGAATTACTAAAGAATATAGTTCAGATTATAAAAAATCAGTTGAAAAATTAATTGTTTTAACTTTAGACAGAATTGCTTCTTTATAGCTGTATATAGATGAATGAGAGAGAATTAAATGCACTCATCAAGTTACTTGATGATCCTGATGAAAACATTTTTAATTCAGTAAGCGAAAAGCTAATTTCTATTGGTACAGGCATAATAGAAAAATTAGAAAATTCATGGGAAAAATCAACTGATGCACTGTTACAAAGCCGCCTGGAAAGTATTATTCAAATAATACAAATAGATTCCATAAAAGAACAATTAAAAAACTGGAAAGATAATAAACAAGACGATTTATTGGAAGGAGTTTTTATATTGGCAAAGTTTCAGTATCCTGAATTAAGACTTAATACTGTTAGAGAAAAAATTGAGAATATTAAGAAAGAAGTATGGATAGAATTAAATAACAATCTAACCGCCCTTGAGAAGATTAAAGTTATTAATCATGTTTTGTTTTCAATTTTAGGATTTAAAAGGAATATTTCAAACCCCTACTCACCTCAAAATGCTTTTATTAACGACATACTGAGTACCAATAAAGGCAACCAGGTTTCGTTGTCAGTATTATACGCAATTATTTCACAAGAACTAAGCCTACCTGTTTACGGAGTTGATTTGCCATCCACTTTTATTTTAGCCTATAAAGATGATTATGGTATGATTCAAAGTTTAAAAAATGAACAAAAAGGAAATATTTTGTTTTATATTAATCCGTATAATAAAGGAGCTGTTTTCGGGAAAAAAGAAATATTGTATTTTTTAAAACAGCAAAAAATTAAACCATTAGAAAGTTATTATTCCGTTTGCTCAAATGCTAAAACTTTAGAAAGGCTAATTGAGACCCTGATTGAATCTTTTGAAAAACTGGGATATAACGAAAAAGTCAGGACATTGAATGAATTGCTTGCTATTTTGGCTGCATAGTTTAATAGTGAGAGCAAGAAATTGTGAATAGTAAAGAATAAACAAAAAGCGTACTTAAACAAGGTTGGCCGTTTTGACTAATTTACTCACTTTTTAACAAAAACAGCAAATAATGTATTGAAGATTATTTTTAAATCTTTAAACCAACTGTTATCATTAATATAATCTAAATTTATTGAAAGTTTATGGGGCATTATTTTTTCAATATATAATTTCTCAGGATTTTCAGATTTAGCCAGCAAATCATTTTCATTTTTATACAAAATAGAGGCATAATCAGTAATTCCAGGCCTTACATTCAACACTTTCAGTTGTTCGTTATTATATAAGTCAACATATTTTCTTACTTCAGGACGCGGGCCAACAAAACTCATATCACCTTTTAATACATTAATAAGTTGAGGAAGCTCATCTAATTTATATTTTCTTACAAATCTGCCTATTGGCGTAATTCTATTATCTTTTCCGCCAATGGTTAATAATCCTTTTTTATCAGAATATTTATACATGGTACGGAATTTAAGCAGCTTAAAGTCATTATTATTTTTCCCAACCCTATTCTGAATGTAAAAAATATTTCCAAAGTCATCAATTAGTATTAATATTCCAATAATAATAAAAACAGGAATTAAAACTATTAATGAAATAAATGACAATACAACATCGAATAATCGTTTCATTCTATCTCATATTTAAAACTGCTTCAACAGAATTAACTAAAACTTTAATAACCCGGTCAATTTGTGAATCGGTAAGGTCATAGAAAGCAGGCAAGGTAATTTCACATGAATAATTTTTATAAGCCTGTTTGTAATTTTCAATAGAATAACCCATTTTTTTGTAAAAAGTAAACATAGGAACAGGCATAAAATGAACATTAACTGCAACATTTTCGTCAATTATCCGCTTCATAATTTCATCACGGGTTTGTTCGTCAATATTTCGTATTCTCAATGGATAGATATGATAAGAAGATTTTTTTTCAGGTGTTTCGTATAATGGCAAAATAGCCCACTCTTTTTCTTTTAATGCTTCTGAATATTTATCAAAAATATATTTATATTTAGGCAAATCATCAATTTCGTAACGCTCTAATTCAACCAATCCCATTGATGCTAAAATATCAGTCATATTTGATTTATAACCTGCATCAATTATATCATATTTCCAATTACCATCATTACTTTTTTGAAAAGCATCTTTAGTTTGGCCATGCAATGCTAAAATATTTAACTGGTGATACAATTCATCATTTTTAAAAACTTCTTTAAAATTAAAACAGATAGCACCACCTTCGCCAGTTGTTAAATTTTTTACCGCATGAAAAGAAAACACAGAGATATCTGTTAAGCTTCCTGACTTTTTGCCTTTATATTCGGCACCTAACGAGTGGGCAGAATCTGATAATAATAAAATACGCCCCAGTGCTTTTTGAACTTTATTTTCAGGCTGAAATATATTCTTTATTTTTTCATTATTAACCAGGCTGTTTAACTCATCATAATCACATGGGAAGCCACTAAAATCTACAGGTATAATAACCTTTGTTTTAGATGTAATAGCCTTTTCAATCTCTTGAACTGAAATATTAAAATCTGTCTCATTAACGTCAACAAAAATTAATTTAGCACCCGACTGAACAACAACATTTGCAGTAGCACTATATGTATATGCCGGAATAATGACTTCATCACCCGGGCCAACACCAAACCATCGTAAAATTAATTTTAATCCGGAAGTAGCTGAATTGACACATAATGTTTCTTCACATCCACAATATTTTGTAATCATATTTTCAAAACGCTTAGTTTTTGGCCCGGTGGTAATCCATCCTGATTGCAGAGTATCAACAACTTCATGTATAATTTTATGATCGATACGTGGCGGTGAAAAAGGAATTTTTGCACGAGTGTCAATATACGGTACAAATGTTATAAGACTATAAAAGAATCCGAAAAAGGTTACCCCGGCAATAGTATTTAGCATTGACTCAAACAAGAAATTCATAAATACAATAAATACCAACGAAAACCATAAGAAATTCTTTTCTTCAATAGATTTATAAAAAGGTATGACTAACAGGAATAATAATAAAAACAGGCCTATTATCCCCTGCCCTATAAAAGTTTCAAGAAATTGTTGATGCGAATTATACTGCCTTTCAACTCCGGTATGAAAATTATTAGCTTCGTATTTTTCAAATAAGTTATCTTTAATATCGCCTGCACCTACACCAAAAAGAAAATTTTCCTGTATTACCTGAATTGATGAATACCAAACATCAAGTCGCATATCGCGCTTTTCAGCTTTATGAATATGTTCTGAATTAATTCTGTTTAATAAAATCTGAAACCGTAAATTATGATTTACCAGATAATATGCAAATAACAAAAACACTAAAGTTAAAACACCAATAATATAGGCCGCTTTTTTTCTAAAATAAGTAATAATAAGGGTTAATGCAGAAATAAAAATAATTAAAAAACCTATGATAATACCGGCTTTTGATGAAAGTAAAATAAGCATTAAAAAAAAGAATAATAATGTAAAAATAAATAGTAAATTCCACTTTCTGT
>JAADFW010000028.1:4452-38708 GCA_013152655.1 Chlorobiota bacterium | reverse complement strand
AAAACAATAGAAACAACAAAAATGAGCATTTTACTATTAGTTAAAAATTATTTATAAATTTATAAAAATTAATGAGAATTTGTAATGAACTTATGGCAAAAAATATCGATACTGGGCGTAAATGAAGAAATGCCAATGTATATACAAAAAAGCACTATTTTGTATAACCAGATTATTAGGGTATTAATTGTTTTTTTTATTATCGGATCGTTCATTACCTATTTTATAGGATTACGACTTATACCGGTTTCATTTTATATTATTCTACCTATACTTGCATATACTTTATATTTAAATTATAGAGGTAAAGTTTTAGTTTCAATTTTTGTTGTTTCTATTGTTTTACCGTTATTTTTTATTGCATTGTCAATTTTTGCAAAAACAAATGGGGAAGGGAGAAGTCTGTATTTATATTTTATTCCAAGATGGTTGATAATAATGTTTGGATTGTTACCGGCAGCATTAATTAGTTTTAACAATCAGAAAAAAGCTGTTTTAGCAATGTCAACCAGTATTATCTTGTTTATTTTTTATGATTTAATACATAATCTTTTTGGTATTTATATAACTGATATGCCTTATATTCATAAGCATTTTATAATATTTCAAGGAGCAACTACCGGTATTTTCTTTTTTGTTGTTTTACTGATTTTTTTTCTACAAAAAATAAATTTGAATTACGAACAAATAGTTGTAAATCAACGTGATGAGCTATTTGAAAAAAATGAAGAAATTACAGCGCAGAAAGAAGAAATTGAAACACAAAGCGAAAAAATATTTATACAAAATAAAAATATTACAGATAGTATTTTATATGCACAAAGAATTCAATCAGCCATTCTTCCTTCTAAAGAAAAACTGTCGAGTAATTTTCCCGAAAGTTTCATTCTTTTTAAACCCAGGGATATTGTGAGTGGAGATTTCTATTGGTTTAAGGAAATTCATAATAATGATAGCAGTTATTTTTTGGTTACCGCAGCCGATTGCACCGGACATGGGGTACCCGGTGCATTTATGAGTATGTTGGGTATATCGTTTTTAAATGAAATTGCTAATAATGAAAAATATAGCAATGCGGCTGAGATTTTAGAAGATTTGAGATTACATGTAAAAACTTCATTAAAACAAACCGGTAAAACTGATGAAGCTAAAGATGGAATGGATATTTCATTTTGTATGATAGATAAAGCAAATATGAAACTAAATTTTGCAGGTGCTAATAATCCTCTATATTTAATTCGTAACGGGAATTTAAATATTTGGAAAGGTGATAAAAACCCTATTGGGATTTATTTGAAAGAAAAAGATTTTACTAATCATGAGATAGAGATTGAAAAAAATGATATTATTTTTATGTTTTCTGATGGATATGTTGATCAGTTTGGTGGTACAAACGGAGGGAAATTTAAAACAAAGCGCTTTAAGGAAATGTTGATTGAAATTCAACATAAAACAATGAATGAACAAAAGCAATTTCTTGAAAAAACAATGGGTGATTGGAAAGGCAATAATGAACAGGTTGATGATATATTAGTAATAGGTATTAAAATTTAGTTTGTTGGGAGAATCAATATTGTAGGTTTGTAAAGGATAGTTTTGTATTACAAAATTGCTTTCAGAATCAAAATTTTACAATTGATTATTATAATTTTTTTAACCTTGCTGAAACAAGTACAGAAAAAGTTACAAAAGCAACTACGCTTACAGAGCTTAATGGCATTAAAATGGCTGAAACAATTGGAGTTAAATATCCTTGAACAGCAAAAAATATCCCTACAAAATTGTATAAAAATGAAATACCGAGACTTATATAAACAATTGAGAGACTGGATTTTGTAAATTTTATAAATTGATATAAATCTCCGAATTTTTCACCTTTTAATATGGCATCGCTGGCAGGTGTAAAATGATATACGTCGTCGGCAATTGAAATTCCAACATCACTTACATTTAGTGCACCGGCATCGTTTAATCCATCACCAATCATTAATACTTTCTTGCCAAATTCTTTAAGTTTGTTAACATATTTTAATTTATCGGTTGGCGATTGATTAAAATGTATTTTACCTTTATCTTTAAATATTGGCAAAAGCTTTTCACGCTCGGCTTCATTATCTCCTGACAATAAATGTACGCTAAAAACAGTTCTTAATTTTGATACAAGTACGTTTAAATTTTTCCTGTATTTGTTTTCAATTTTAAAAAATCCTTTGGTATTATTGTTAATAGATATAAAAACATTTGTTGATAATTGTGAGGAATTGTTTTTTTTATTTGAGACAAATTCTTCAGAACCAATCTTTATTTCAGAACCGTTTATTTTAGCTTTTATGCCACGTGCAGGAATTTCTTCAAACCTGGTTACTTCAAAAAAATCATTTCCGGGTAAATAGTTAAAAAGGTTATTACTTAACGGGTGTGAAGAATGACGGGTAACTGATTTAATTAATTTTATTTCTTCATTAGTTAGTTTTTCCCCTTCAAAATGGATATTTACTTTTCCTGTTTGTGTAATAGTTCCTGTTTTATCAAATACTATAGTATCAATTTTAGTTAGTTTTTCTATAACGTCGGTTTTACGTATATAAAACTCATTTTTTCCAAAAACCCGCATAGTACTTCCAAAAGTAAATGGAATGGTAAGTGCCAATGCACAGGGACATGCAATAATTAAAACTGATGTGAAAGCATTCATGGCCATGCCGGGATTTATAAACAACCAATAAACACCTGTTATTGTGGCAATTAAGATGATAATAATTGTAAAGTACTTACTCACTTTATCAATAAAAGTTGTAATACTTTTCATTGTTTTTGTTGAAGTTACATCCTGGTTCCAAAGTTGTGTTAAATAACTTTGTTCAACTTTTTTGTTAACTTTTAATTGTATTAAGCTGCCTATTTGCCTTCCTCCGGCAAGAATTGATTCACCTGTACTTTTTTCAACAGGGGTTGATTCTCCGGTAACAAAACTATAGTCAATATTCCCTTGTCCCTTAACTAATGTTGAATCAGCAGGAATCAGTTCTTTATTTCTTACAATTAGAATGTCACCTGTGTTTATTTTATCTAAAGGAATACTTTCTTCATTGTTGTTATTTAACCTTGTAACTGCAATAGGAAAATATGACTTATAATCCCGGTTAAACGACAAGGCCTGATATGTTTTATTTTGATACCATTTGCCAATTAGCAGAAAAAAAACAAGTCCTGTTAAAGAATCCATATACCCGGCACCTGTCTGGCTAATAATCTCGTAGCTTGAACGTAAGAAAATAGTGATAATCCCGATAGAAACCGGCAAGTCAATATTTACAATTCCATGAAAAAGATTTTTAAATGCTGAAGAAAAATAATCTGAACTGGAATAAAAAACTACAGGTAACGCAAGTATTAAATTTAACCAACTGAAAAATACCCGGTAATGCGATTCAATTAAATATTTACCTGAGAAATATTCAGGAAAACTTAAAAGCATAATATTTCCGAATGCAAAACCTGCAATTCCAAGCTTATAAATTAATTGCTTGCTACTGCTTTTTTTATCTTTTCTTTTTGCCGAATCTAATGTAATTTGCGGCACATAACTTATTGAAACAAGTAATTCAACAAGCTTACGCAAAGAAATTTCATCTTGTTTGAAAGTGATATAAACTTCTTTTTTAACAAAATTTACATTTGAATGAACAATACCGTTTTTAAAACGGTGTAAATTTTCAAGCAACCAAATACAAGAACTACAATGTATGCTTGGGATAAAAAAAGTTATACGGCTATATTCTCCTTCAGTAAAATCAAGTAGTGAATGAATTATTTCCGAATTATCGAGATAAGCATATTTATTACCATAATTTACTTCATTTACTTTAATGCCGGGGGCATTATCCATTTCATAATAAGTGTAGAGCTTATTTTCTTTCAAAATATCGTAAACCGTTTTGCAACCTTCGCAACAAAACGGTTTTTCGTCCCACATTACCGGATGTTTTCCGCAATCTTCGCCACAATGATAACATGCTACACTCATATAAAAAATTTGCAGCTAAATTAAGCAAGGATTTCTTATTAACAAAAGAAGAACTTTCCCTTTTTCAATACAAGAGTAACACGATATTATGCGTTTCGCGGCAAAGGCTATTTATTATATTGAATAAAGTAATTCACGATACTTTGGCAATGGCCAAATTGCATTATCAACAATTAATTCCAATTTATCAATATGATATCTTATGTTGCTAAGAAAAGGATAAATTTCTTTTTCGTAACTAACCGTTTTGGCAATAATATCTTCCATTTTATTAGCTACCTTTCGTTTATTAACCATCTCTTTAACGTTCATTCTAATAGAAGATATATGCTCAGAAATTTTCTTAATGGTTTGAAGTTGTGTTCCGGCAATTTGTTCAAATTCAATATCGGAAACTAATTCTTTGAGTCCTTTTACGTTTTTAATTAAAGTATTCTGATAATTTATGGCAGTTGGAATTATATGGTTTATTGCTAAATCTCCAAGTATCCGGGCTTCAATTTGAATTTTTTTAACATAAAAGTCAAGACGTACTTCATACCGGGCTTCTAATTCTCGTTTAGAGAGAATCTGGTTTTCACTGAACAAATTAATAGTTTTTTCAGATATGAAATGCTTCAGCGATTCTGTTATACTTTGGATGTTGGTAAGTCCTCTTTTTTCAGCTTCTTTTATCCAATCCTGACTATAGCCGTTTCCTTCAAAGCGAACTTTTTTCGATTCTTTAATATAGTTGCGTAGAACAATAAAAATAGCTTCATCCTTTTTAATTTTTTTTGTTTCAATAATATGATCCACTTCCTGTTTGAAATCTTTAAGTTGTTTAGCAACTGCTGAATTAAGTATTATCATTGGCGAAGCACAGTTTGCTGAAGAGCCGACAGCTCTAAATTCAAACCGGTTTCCGGTAAAGGCAAAAGGTGAAGTTCTGTTCCTGTCGGTATTGTCTAATAGAATTTCAGGTATTTTTCCAATATCCAGTTTTAATTCCGATTTTTCCTCGGGGGTCATTTTTTTATCTGAAACTCTGGTTTCCAATTCATCTAATATTTTAGTTAATTGTTGGCCAATAAATATTGAAATAATAGAAGGAGGAGCTTCGTTAGCGCCCAAACGATGTGCATTGCCTGCCGAAGAAATGCTGGCACGTAATAAATCGGAATGACTGTAAACGGCTTTTATTGTATTTATTAAAAAAGTAAGGAATTGCAGGTTGTTTTTTGGTGTTTTTCCCGGAGAAAGCAAATTGACTCCGGTATTTGTCATTAATGACCAGTTGTTGTGTTTCCCTGAACCATTAATTCCATTGAATGGTTTTTCATGAAAAAGTATTCTGAATTTATGTTTTCTGGCAATTTTTCGCATTATCTCCATAATTAATTGGTTGTGATCTACTGCTAAATTAACTTCTTCAAAAACAGGAGCACATTCAAACTGGTTTGGAGCAACTTCATTATGTCTGGTTTTTACCGGAATGCCTAATTTATATGATTCAAATTCAAAATCTTTCATAAAAGCAGAAACACGTCCGGGAATAGAACCGAAATAATGGTCTTCAAGTTGCTGGTCTTTGGCAGAGGCATGCCCCATTAGTGTTCTTCCTGTTAAAACCAGGTCGGGGCGTGCGTTATATAAAGCTTCGTCAATTAAAAAATATTCTTGCTCCCAGCCAAGAGTTGCAATTACTTTATTTACATTTTTGTCAAAATATTGACAAACTTCAGTAGCTGTTTTATCAAGGTAATTTAAAGATTTAAGAAGAGGTGTTTTATAATCGAGTGCTTCACCCGTATAAGATATAAAGATTGTAGGAATACAGAGGGTTTTATCAATAATAAAAGCAGGAGAAGAGGTGTCCCAGGCTGTATATCCTCTTGCTTCAAAAGTGTTTCGTATTCCACCACTTGGAAAACTGGAGGCATCGGGTTCTTGTTGAATTAGTAAGGCTCCGTCAAAATTTTCGAATACACCGCCATTACCGTCAGGTTCAAAAAATGCATCGTGCTTTTCGGCTGTAGCGCCATTCAATGGCTGAAACCAGTGTGTGTAATGTGTTGCTCCGTTTTCTAATGCCCATGCTTTCATTCCTGATGCAATTTGGTCTGCTACTTTCCGGTTAATTTTAGTGCCGGTTTCAATTGATGCTAATAAGCTTGTATAAGCTTCTTTCGACAAATATTTTTGCATTTTTGGCTTGTTAAATACGCAATTTCCAAAATATTCTGAAATTTTATCAGAAGGCGGATCAACTTTTAATGATGATCTGTTAAGAACTTCTTGCATTGCAGTAAAACGAATAGTGGCCATTTTATCAGAGTTTAAATTAATAAATTAATGATTGCGCTTCAAAAATATAAAAAAAATAGCATTACCCCCTTAAAAATACATATAAAGTGAAAAATAAAGTGAAAAATAATAATTAGTGCTTAATAAATATGGGGGGGTGTACAGGAAAATATGTATTTATAATTATTTTGGCATTATTATTAAATATAAAAGAAAGTAGCTGTCACAAAAGTATCTTCCTTATTGAATAGGATAAACTTTCTGAAATATAAACTATTGTTTATCAATGGAATGATGTTTTTTATTTCATATTTATGACAACTAATTCCTGGCCTATAACAGCTATCATATTGCCATTATACAATTTGGAATAGATTAAAACAGAAGGCTGTTTAATGAGAAAAAAAATTCAATAATATTTCTATAGTTTATTTTTTAAGCTCTGAATAGTATTTATAAAAATAAGGTATGGTTTCAATTCCTTTATAGAAATTAAAAAGCGGGTAATTTTCATTAGGTGAATGAATGGCATCAGAATCAAGGCCAAATCCCATTAAAATAGATTTTATTCCCAGAACTTCTTCAAAATCAGAAACAATAGGAATACTTCCACCACTGCGTGTTGGAATTGGTTTTTTCCCAAATGTTTCGGTATATGCTTTACTTGCTGCGCGATAAGCAGGTGTATCGGTTGGTGAAACATAGCCTTCGCCACCATGTAAACTTTTTGCTTTTACTTTTACGCCCTTTGGAGCAATTGATTCGAAATATTTTATAAATAATTCATCAATTTTTTTAGAATTTTGATTAGGAACCAAACGCATAGATATTTTTGCGTAAGCTTTTGAAGGAAGAACTGTTTTAGCTCCTTTTTCAATATATCCGCCCCAAATTCCATTAACATCTAAGGAAGGACGAATACCGGTACGCTCTATTGTTGAAAAACCTTTTTCACCAACTACTTCATCAATATCGAGTTCGTTTTTATATGTTTTGAGGTTAAATGGAGCTTTAGCCATTTCTGCTCTTTCTTCTTTACTTACTTCTTCAACATCATCATAAAATCCGGGTATTGTAATATGATTGTTTTCATCAGTTAGCGAAGCAATCATTTTTGTTAGAATATTTATTGGATTTGCTACTGCTCCTCCATATAAGCCGGAATGAAGATCGCGGTTTGGCCCGGTTACTTCAACTTCCATGTAGCTTAATCCTCGTAATCCAACCGTTATAGAAGGAATATCATTAGCTATCATGGTTGTATCTGAAATTAGGATAATATCTGCTTTCAGTTTTTCTTTATTGTCAATGCAAAATTGTTTTAAGCTTGGAGAACCCACTTCTTCTTCGCCTTCAATCATAAATTTTACATTAGTTGTTAATAAATTGAGGCGATTCATTAGCTCAAATGCTTTTATATGCATAAACATTTGTCCTTTGTCATCGTCGGCACCACGGGCAAATATTTTTCCATCGCGCACTTCCGGTTCAAAAGGAGGCGATTTCCATAGTTCGATTGGTTCGGCAGGCTGAACGTCGTAATGTCCATAAACTAAAACGGTTGGTTTAGCAGGATCAATAATTTTTTCGCCATAAATAACAGGATGGCCGGTAGTTGGAATTACTTCTACTTTATCAGCACCCGCATCGTAAAGTTTTTGTTGTATATATTTAGTTGCTTTAAACATATCATCTATATGTTCTTCTTTTGCACTTATAGATGGGATTCTGATTAAATCGAACAATTCTTCAAGAAATCTGTCTTTGTTTTCTTCTAAGTAATTTTTAATTTTTTCCATTGCAAATTTTTAATTTTAGTGTAAATTAATTTAATAATTTATTTTTGGTTGTTTTATTTTGGTTTTTAAAGCACCTGAGAAATATACATGCAGTTCAATTCCAATAACTTGATAATATTTGGAAAAGTGATAAAAAATAGTTGGGCCAAAACCTATATCGTAAAACAATTTATGTGTATAGGCTACATTTACAAAAAACCCGGGGCTTCTGAATTTATAATACTGATCCTGGTTTACTGTTTTTCTTCCGTATGCATATAGCGGCCCGATAAAAGCAGCAATGTTTGATTTAAGCGTTTCTTTTCTGTAACCAACACCTATAGTAAAATTGGTCATCGATTGATACGACCTGGAGATAAAAGACTCGTTGGTAAACAAATGATATCCGCCACTAAGCACTATTTTTTTTAATTGGGCATGATAGACTATGCTTCCGCCTAACTCACTTTCATTTTTATCAATATTATAGGCATATCCCACTCCCAATGTCAGCCAATTACTCTTTGGCTTATATATGGCGTTATCCATGATAAATACTTCATCACCTTCCTGGGCTTGCATGACAACGCTAAATTGAATAATTATGAGTAAAAAAAATACATATTTTATAGCATTTGTCATAACAAATATAACTTGATTAGCTTATTATTTTGTCCTTATTTATTCCGGCATAATGAAGCTGTTTATACCAGTTTTCGCCAAATTTTCTTTTTAGAGGTTCTTCTAAAAAAATAAACAAAGGCTGCTTTATTTTATTGCCTAATTTTACAGCTGACTTACATAACTCGCTTTTGTCATAATTTACTCCCTGAAACGATTTATATTTTTTAATTCTTACAGGATATAAATGGCACGATACGGGTTTTTTAAAATCAATTATTCCATCGTTAAATGCTTTTTCAATACAACATTTTGCAATGCCATTTTCAAAATACACATAAGCACATTCATTGTTATTAACTAATGTAGTAACATAATCCCCATCGCTATCAATAGTATAACCACCATTTGCTTTAATTGCAATATCTCCTTCAGTGGTCAGGTATTTCCTGATTAAGGGATAAATACTTTCTATTATTTCTAATTCTTCTTCTTCAAGAGGTGCTCCTGAATCACCTTTAATGCAACAAGCACCTTTGCATTTTTCCAAATTGCAAGTAAAGTTTTTATCTAAAATATCCAGGCTAATTATTGTGTCGTTAATTTGTAGCATGCTTAATTATTCTGAGATTAAGGATTTGCCTGTCATTTCATCAGGAATGGGTAAGTTCATTAAATTAAGAAGGGTAGGGGCAACATCGGCCAAAATACCGTTATTAATTTTTTTGTACTTATCTGAAATTAAAATACAAGGAACCGGATTTAACGAATGGGCTGTATTTGGCGTTCCATTTGCATTTATTGCATTATCTGCATTTCCGTGGTCGGCAATAATAAGTGCTTCATATCCATTATTTTTGGCAGCTTTAACAACCTCTTCCACACAATTGTCAACAGTTTTAACTGCTTTTAGTATGGCAGAGTATATTCCGGTATGGCCAACCATGTCGCCATTGGCAAAATTTAAACAAACAAAATCTACTTCGCCTTTATTCAACTCTTTAACAATAGCATCTTTTACTTCATATGCACTCATTTCAGGTTTCAAGTCATAGGTTGCAACTTTTGGAGATGGTATTAAAATTCTTTTTTCATTATTGAATTCGTCTTCCCTTCCTCCCGAAAAGAAAAATGTAACATGTGCATATTTTTCTGTTTCGGCAATTCTAATTTGCTTTTTCCCAAGATTAGCTATATACTCACCAATAGTGTTTTTAACATTTTTCTTATCATAAATAATTTTTAGTCCGCTATACGTAGCATCATAAGGAGTCATTATACAAAAATGCAAAGGAATACTTTTCATTCCAAAATCGGGTAAATTTTGTTGCGAAAGCACATAAGTTAATTCGCGTGCCCTGTCGTTTCGGAAATTAAAAAATATTACAACGTCATTTTGTTTAATTGTACCAATAGCATTTTCATTAGCATCGGTATGAACAATTGGCTCAAGAAATTCATCGGTTATGTTATTATCATATTGTTGATGTATAGATTTAAGAATATCATTTGTTTTTTTCCCTATTCCGTTTACAAGCAAGTCATAAGCTATTTTAATTCTGTCCCATCTTTTATCTCTGTCCATTGCATAGTATCTTCCAATAACTGAAGCAATTTCACCTGCTGAATTTAATAGGTGGTCTTGTAATTCCTTAATAAATCTAACTCCGCTTTTAGGGTCAGTATCTCTTCCGTCGGTAAAGGCATGAATAAATACATTTTCTAATCCGTAAGTTTCGGCCATATCGCAAAGGGCGTACAAATGTTGGTTTGAAGAGTGTACTCCCCCGTTAGAAACCAGCCCCATAAAATGAACATTAGAGTTATTTGATTTTGCAAAATTAAATGCACTGGTTAAAACCGGATTATTGAAAAAAGATTTATCTTGAATTGCTTTATTAATTTTTACTAAATCCTGGTAAACAACTCTTCCGGCTCCAATATTTAAATGTCCAACTTCCGAATTTCCCATTTGTCCATCGGGCAACCCAACATTTTCGCCTGACGTTAATAACTTTGAATGTGGATAATTGGCAGTTAATTTATCAATATGAGGGGTTTCGCCTGAAAAAATAGCATCTTTTTTTGTATGATCTCCAATTCCCCAGCCATCAAGTATTAATAGAATTGCTTTGTTTTGCATATTTGAAGTATTTGAATTTACCCGCAAAGATAGAACAAAGAGAAGAAACCTGTTAACAGTTATTGTTAATTAATTTCTAAATATACAACTTTATAAATAATGAGTAATGAACTATTTGTTGTGCATAATCAATAGATATTTCTGTTACAGGAAATAAATGAATTCCTGAATTATTGATACGGAATGAATTTCAATTCTTTAAAAGTTTTTATTTCTTTATATTTTTTCTTTCCTCTATAAGTATATCCAATTAATGCAGCACCGTCATATTTTATTGGAACTTTAGATTCTTCTGTGGCTTTAGGTTTTACAACCTCGCCTAACATATTAGTTCTGATATATTTATGTATCTTTATATAAAGAGTATCATTTTTTTCAAAGCTTGTTTCATTTATTAAGGCCGGATTTTTAAGTGCTTTAACATTATAATATTCATCACCAATCCAAACTTGATTGATATGTAAATATTTATTGTTTTTAAAAGAAATAACTTTAATTACATAATTTGTTCCTTTACCTGACCCTGGGATTCCACCAACCCATTTTTGGGAAGTTGCGTCAATAACTTTAAAATCTTTACTAAAACAACCAAAAAGGCAAAATGAGAATAATAAGATAATTAATGTTTTCATATATTTTTGTTTTAATAGGTTTCCGGTATCATATAAACAATGTTCTTAAAATAGTAAATTCGTTATAATAATCGTATTATTTCAGTAATAAGTAAAGACATTTTTGGTTCAACATCGCCGGCAACATTTTGTACTTCTTCGTGGGTGGTTTCTTCGTTAGGGTCAACTTTGTTGCTCACATTAGTAATAACAGACATGCCAAAACATTTAATGTTCATATGATGTGCTGCAATTACTTCAGGCACAGTTGACATACCGGTTGCATCAGCACCTAAAATACGAAACATTTTGTATTCAGCCGGTGTTTCCAGCATTGGCCCTGAACTGCCAATATATACACCTTCCCGAACCGGTATATTATTTTGTGCTGCAATCTGTTTAGCTTGTTTACGTATGTTAGCATTATATGTATTACTCATATCAGGAAAACGTGTTCCTAATTCATTGTTGTTTGGGCCTAAAAGCGGATTATTAGGAAAAAAATTAATATGATCGCTAATTATCATTAAATCGCCAACATTATAATCGGGGTTTAAGCCACCGGCAGCATTTGAAACAATTAAAGTCTTTATGCCTAAATATTTCATTACCCTTACCGGAAAGGTAACCTTGTCCATAGAATAACCTTC
Source organism: Chlorobiota bacterium (assembly GCA_013152655.1). Taxonomy (GTDB): domain Bacteria; phylum Bacteroidota; class Bacteroidia; order Bacteroidales; family B39-G9; genus JAADFW01. The sequence goes on along the minus strand of JAADFW010000028.1, from coordinate 26,592 downwards.
ATAATAATGAAATCTTCCCTGCATGGCAACAACGCTTTTGTCACCAAGCTTTCCGAAAATTAAAGCACCTTTATGCCCCTCAACGGTTGATGTAGGAAAATCTGGTATTTTTTCATAAGGGAAAGATTTTTCGATATTAATATGATTCACCAAGCCTCCTAAGCCACTGCCTAATATTATTCCCACTTCCGGTTTGTTTTCAATTTTCTGTAAAAGAAAAGAAGCGGTATTTTTTATTTTTTCAAGCATTTAAATAATATTGAATTAATAATTTCAAAAAAAAATGAAGATGTAAAAATAACAGATTTGACTTATAATATCATTTTTTACTATACTATTTTATTATTTTAAATTCAGTTTTGTTAATAAAACTTTAAAATTTGATAAAATGAAGGTTATATAAATAAAAATATTTGTAATTGCTTGCTATATATGCTAAATTGCTTGAAAAGTATTGAATAAACCATAAATTAATCTAAATCGGATTAACCCGATTAAAATAACCATAAATGGAAACACATGATGTAAATATTGAATGGATACAAAAAAAAGAAAAGAAATGTTTGAGGCTAACTATTAATGGCCAGTTAGATGAAAATATTGCAAAAAAAGCAATATCAAAATGGAGAGAAGAATTTACTTTTAACCTCGCTGCCGATGAAAAAGTTGCAATAATCTGTAATTGCCTGAACATGACCGGATATGAAACAAATGCAAGGAAGCTTTGGCAACAAACCATTAATGAACTAAAATCGCAGATTGACTATATGTGGATTATTAGCACCAATACTATGTTTAAAACTGCTGCCAAAACCATGGGTTTGCTTATAAGGTTTAAAATAAAAACTGCTAATTCCGAATCGGAAATTTTTGCTGAAAATATAGTTTAATCCACTTGTAGGAATATTCACTTATTCTATTCATTCTACTTTTCTTAAACAAAAAACCCAATTGTAAATTACTGATTCACAATCGGGTTTGTTTTGTGGTGCCACCTGGAATTGAACCAGGGACACACGGATTTTCAGTCCGTTGCTCTACCAACTGAGCTATGGCACCTTTTACTTAAGCAGGTGCAAAAGTAAATAATTTTCTTTTACTGCAAAAAAAAATAAAAAAAAATGCGTAATTAATTCTGTATTGCATCATTTCTTATTCATTTCACCTATTGCCAAACAACAAATTTCTTGCTTATTTTAGAATGTCCATTATTAATAATTAAATAATAAATTCCTGATTTATAATTTTTTGTGCTAATGCTTAGCTTTGTGAAATTACTTTTACCTAAATTTTTCATCTCAATTATTTTGCCTGATCCATCGTAAATAAATAACGATAAAATTGCGAATTCAGGATTTAAAATATTTCCGTAAATACCATTTTCTGTATTACTAAAGTTGTTTAGAGTTAATTTTAAATCTTTAATATTATTATTCAAACTTAATATTTTGCTCATACTTGAGGTTCCATCAAAATCAAATTGCTTTAATTGATAATAAGAAATTCCTTCAAGCGGAAAATTATCAAAAGCAAAATAATACATAATTGTATTACTGTTTCCTTTTCCGGGAACATCTAATATTGATTCAAATTTCAGGCCGTCGCCTGAACGTAAAATAGTAAAAAAATCATTATTTATTTCCGAAGCCGTTTCCCATTCTATTTTAACTGAATTGTTTACTTTTTTCACATTGAAGGAAAGCAATTCAATGGGCAAAGGAGCATTTCCTGTTCCTCCTCCAAAATCGGAAAAACTTGTAATGCCGGTTCTTTTTAATGTGATAGGATTGGTTCCTGAACCTGATTGGTCAGCAACATTAAAACTTCCGTATAATCCCCATGCAGCAGTTGAATTGTCTCTTTTCAATATTGTATGATAATCAGAAGAGATACCACCATTTGTATGCCCTCTTGATACAATGGTTACATCATAATTTACTGAGCTTACTGCATCAGGTGTAATTGTCCAGATTCCTGCATCTAACAACGAATTTATATTTACACTATTCAATGTTAAGCTCGGTGCCGAACCGGTTATTGAAGTTGAAAAGCTGGCTGTTAAATATGAAATTCCGTTTGATGAATTTAAGTCAATTTTTGCATATTCGTAATTACTTGATGAACCAACAGGAAATTCATAAGAACCTGTTGCATTAACCGCTCTTTTTAATATTCCGTTTATATATTTAGTTGATGAAAACCCCGTTATAGCAGTTGTAGATGCATTTTCAATTGTTATGGTATTAGAAGAGGAGTTTATAACACCGTTCGTTATAGTTAACAAATTAGAAACAGTAACATCGTTTTGAAAAGTAACATTATTCGTGTTATCTACTTCTAAATTGTATAAGGAGACAGTTCCTGTTCCTGATAAAGTTTGCAAAGCAGCACCATTTAGTTTTAATAATGAACCTGCTCTGGACAAATCAAGATTCCCATTTGCAACAATATTCCCTTGTACGGTTAGCGTCAGGTTATCTGCACTAAAAGACAAGTTGCTTCCTGTTTTTATTTCAAGGTTATTCAGGGTAATATCGCTGCTGTGTGTAATACTGGTATTTTCAGAAATAATAATATTTGTGGCATTAATATCTGGAACTAAACTTGAAGCATACCAGTTAGTGTTATCATTTGACGATTGCCATGTAGATGCAGAATTATAATTTCCGCTTACACAGGTTCTGAAATAATCTGTATTGGTAGTTGAATAAGAGCTGCTTAGCCCTGTTATTTCAACATCATCTATATGAAAATATTCGGTAGTCTTATTTGTTGCTCCAATAATTTTTAGTGCCAGAGAACTATTTCCATCCGGAATTGTTATTTCAACAGATGCATAACCGGTTGCTCCCGAACCTGTAAAAGTTGCCGGAGTGCCTGCCGTTGTGGTTGCTATTCCACTAGCTGTGAAATTCCAACTTTCATTATAAACAGCATCCGTTGGGTTACTTTCCTGAATGGTAATATCCGGAGTAGCTGAAAACGCAGCACTATTCAATGCTACATAAATTTCCAGGGCATCAGCATTTTCTATTCCACCGGATGAAGCATCTGCAATTTTTACTTTTACCGAAGTGTAACCTGAAATTGATGTTTCATTAAAAATAATAGAGGAGCTATTAGCAAGTTGTGCTCCATTACTGCCGGTTTTAGCTGAGGTTAAATTAATAGTTCCACCCGTATAACCCCAATTATCCGAACCGCTTCCTTCAAATCCTTGAAATGCAATAGAACCAGAAGAACCACCCGAAGTAGCATTTGGTGTTAATGCAAAAGCTTTGGGTGGATTATTTGTTATGAATTTAATGCTGCTTCCTGAACAATTTTTTTCAAAAGCTTCAAAATAATAATTTGTATTGCCAGTTAATCCTATAACCGTAACAGAATTTCCCGAAGAATTATAAATTACCTGCTCTCCACTGCCATAAGTAGAATTAGCAGATGGATCAGTTCCATCAACAGGGTTTGTAAAACTATTTGAAGTATTCATTTTAATAATTACTCCATCACCATTACCTCTTGTACAATTCACAGTTATACTATCTTTGGTTATGTTTGACAGAACTAAAGAAGAAGCTTGTGTGGTTGGAGCATTGCACGAAACAGAATAAGATGTCCATGTAACATTATCAATACTTATTTGTCCTGAACCGGTATTATTTTGAACAAATTTTATAGTAAAACTTCCTGTTTCATTAACTGTAATTGAACCTGAATTTTGTACACCGGCAGTACTTGAAGTAATATTTCCCTTTAAAACATTATTCACATAAACATCTATATTTACACCAGTAGAAAAAGCCATTTTATAATCGAAAGAAAGTGTGCCACATCCTCCGGCTATTGAACCCGACTCAACAGATGCAGCTGGTGTTTTTCCTTTGGCCAAACATGGTGTTTCAGCAGTAATTTGTTGGTCGCCTCTGCAAGAAGTGTAAGTCCAGGTTGACCCGTCAACCCCGGTAAAAGTACCTGAGTTATAACTTGACCCGGTTTCAGGGTAATTTACAAAAGTTTCGGTTGATGAAGGAGAAACTGCATCTGTTGTTCCTGATGCAGTAGGAATGGTAGCATCTGTTTTGTAATTAATATTTGTTCCTGAGTTGGTATATGAAAATATTTTAAAATAATAAGTTGTTGAAGCGCTTAAACCTGTAAACGAGGCCGTTTGAGTGCCTTGTGATATATTTTTAACTAACGTTGCATCCGATTCAGAAGTACCATCAACAGGTGATGTAATATCGTTATAGCTAACTGTGCTTGATTTTATTAAATAATTATCCGGAACTACTCCGGAAGAAGCGTCTGTCCACGATAAATCTATTGAAGAACTACTCACTGCACCTGAATTAAATGAAGTAGGAAAATTGGTTGGTTCTGCTTTCGGAATAGTATAATTATTTGCCGAACTGGTTGTTGAATTTGATGCATCGTCAACAGCAGTAATTTTATAATATACTGTTGTTCCGGAAGATTGAGACGGAATATTACTACTACTTGAATATGCGGGTGGTGTTCCAACCGTCATGGAAATGCTGTTGGGAAAAGTTGAGCCATCGGTTCCCCAATATAGCGTTGCACTTGAAACAGAACCATCATCACTAATATTAGCAGTTACAGAAACAGCATCGGATGAAGTTGGATTAGTTGGAGAATGAGCAATGTTACTTATGGTAGGAGAACCTCCGCAATTAGCAGCCCAGATACAATCAATATATTCAGGATGGTCAATATATGGATTGGCATTTCCCTGTGCATTGTAAACAGCCTGATTTCGGTCTAATTCTTTCTGGCTAACAGGGTCGTTGGTATTCCACTCTAAAAGCATATTCAAATACCAGGTGTTGAATTCCCCTGCAGCATCAAATACTATGTCTATATCTGTTGTAGCACCATATGTTGAAACCCAGCCCGGAATTTCATCTTTATAACGCGTAGCCATATAGAAATATCCTCTGGCAAAATCTCCTTTATAATCATCAATAGGTTCAAAAACAGTTCCGGTATATCCTCCAGGATAAGTATTCGGCCCAAGCTTACTCCCATTTGTTGAAGTAAATGTAGGTGAAGTTACTTGTCCGAATGGATAATTACTTCGTTTTGAATTTACATAACCATCAGTAGCAAATAAATGATTCAAATCTGTGTATTGTGGGTTCGCAGTATTATCAGCTGCGCCCCACCAGCTTTTTGGAAATGAATGTTCCCGGTTGTAGCAACCTCCTTCACCTGAGTATGTTCCACACTGGTCGGTAGAAAGAGTATAGGTATAACTTGGTGTTCCGGAAGGAATATCAGAATACATATCCCAAATTATTGTATTATTGGGCGATGGCTTGACATCTGTAGTTGCATATGCATTCCAAACACCCGGTGTATATGATAGTTTTGTATGTCCTGTAGTTATTATATTATGTAATTCCTGCTTTAAAGCACTACCGGTTAAGCCATTGGCAGAGTCATAATATCCGGAAGGTATTTGTGCGAAAATAATATGCGAACAAACCAATAACCCCAGAAATATTAATGTCTTTTTAAATAAAAAATTCACTATTTTATTTTTCACTTTACCAAAGAATGTTTTAGATAAAAGCATTAATTAAGAGTTGCCGTTTCCGGGGAGGAAACCTCGGGGATCTTTAATGCGCTTTTGTTAATTATTATCTTGTACGAAGATAGGATGACAAAGTTATAATTTTAAAGCCATTCGTATGTTAAATTTTTGTTTTTAACAAATTTGTTTTTGCTAAGTAATTATATATCAAGAAATTTAAAATGTAACAGATGGATAAATATTTGTAACTAATAGGTTATAACAAATTAGGATGAGAAATATATCCATAGAGTATTATTAATGAAATTTAATATGAAGCATTTTTACAATCAGGCATACTGAAACCTGACTTTTATCAAAAGGCTCGTTTGTTCATTCCTATATTTCACAAAAAAGTTGAAAAAATTTAATAAAATTAAGAAATTGTATATCTTTGCAAGCCAAATAAAATGGTGGATGTAGCTCAGTTGGTTAGAGCACCGGATTGTGGTTCCGGGGGTCGTGGGTTCGAATCCCATCTTCCACCCTTAAAAGCCTTGTTTTTCAAGGCTTTTTATTTTTTATGCCACCGCTTTAAACTTCCATAATGTAAAATAACATTTTAATAACATTTCTAAAGCGTAATTGATAACTGTTTCCCATTTTTTTCTTATTAATTTTGTATAAATTAAATTTTACATTATGAAAAATACAAGCTTAGTATTACTAATCATTTTATCAATGATGCCTTTCTTCTCAAAATCGCAGGAACATAAATCGTTTTATGATTTTGAAGTAACTGATATTGATGGCAATGGATTTAACTTAAATCAATTAAAAGGCAAAAAAGTGTTAGTGGTAAATACTGCTTCAAAGTGTGGTTTCACCCCTCAGTATAAAGATTTAGAAGACTTATATAAACAATATGGTGGAGAAAAATTTACAATTATTGGTTTTCCGGCAAACAATTTTTTGCATCAAGAACCGGGAACCAACGAAGAGATTAAGTCTTTTTGTCAACAAAATTATGGTGTTAGTTTTCCAATGATGGAAAAAATTTCGGTAAAAGGAAATGATATGGCTCCAATATATAAGTGGCTTACACAAAAAAATGAGAATGGAGTATTGGATAGTGAAGTTAAATGGAATTTTCAGAAATATTTAATTGACGAAAATGGAAATTTGGTTGCTGTTGTTGCTCCAAAAGAAAGCCCTAAAAGTGCCAAAATATTAAACTGGATTAAAAGTAAATAGAGTTTGTCTGTAAACTCAGGTGTTTTTTAGAACAATTCAGCTAACATATATCTTTTCTTATTATTCCTTTGTCTTTTATTTAGTATCTTGTATCTTGTGATATAATTTTTTGTTAATGCACAGATATTGGATAATCTTTATTACTCTAATCATTTTATTGATTAATACAGGTTTTACGCAAACCTACCCTGATAGCTTACTCCAGTTAATTCCTGAGGCACACGATTCTGTTAAAATAAAGTTATATAATAATCTATATGTTTATTATCAGGAGAAAAATAGTGATAAAGCACTTAGCTATTTAAATAAATCGTTACAAATTGCCGATAAAAATAAATATGGCATTAAAAAAGGGGATATATTATCTTTTATAGGCCATATTTATGAGCGTAGAGGAAGCTACGATAAAGCCATAAAAAAATATAATGAAGCATTACAAATATTTGACAGTATTAATTTTGAAAAAGGAAAAGCTGTTTCTTATAGTAATTTAAGTGCTGCTTATGTTGACAAAGGTGAATATGCAAAAGCATTAGAAACGGGTTATGCATCTTTAAAATATTTTGAAAAAGATAGTAATTTAAGGCAAATGGCTACCAATTATAATAATATTGGCTTAATATATTATTTTCAAAATGATTATGATAAAGCACTTGAGAATTATAACATATCGCTGGAATTGCGAAAAAGAGCAAATGACAAAGAAGGACTTGCTTTATGCTATAACAATTTGGGCATAGTTTATTATTATAAAAATGAACTTGAAAAAGTTTTAGAAAGTTTCTTTAATTCGCTTGAAATTTATGAAGAACTTAATAATCTTCGCGGACAGGTACTGCCATTATTCAATATTGGTGAAATTTATAAGGAACAGAGCAGGTTTGATGATGCCATTGAGTATTATTTTAAATCGTTAAAAATAGATAAACAGCTTGGTGATATAGCCAGCATAGCAGGAACTTATGTGTCAATTGGAGATGTATATATAGAAAAAAAATTATACACTACAGCTTTAAAATATCATCAATTGGCATTAAAGTATATTAATAAAACTGATTCAAAATTAGGAAAGATAAATGTTTACATGGCTTTGTCTGAAACTTATAATAGAATAGGGAATTATAAGAATGCTTATGAAATGATGCAAAAATATTCGGTATTGAACGATTCAATTTATAATGAAGAAAAAGCAAAAGCCATAGCTAATATTCAAACCAAATATGAAACTGAAAGAAAGGAAGAGGAAATAGCTATTCTGAATAAGGAAAAGAAATTAGATGAACTTAAATTGAAACAGAAACAAATTAAAATAAAAAGACAACAATTTCAACTTATTATTACCGGAGTTATATTGGTTCTGATATTGATTTTTACATACATGCTTTTAAAATTATTGAAAAGAAATAAACACAAAACATATTTGCTTTCAGAAAAAAATCATGAGATAAATCAACAAAAAGAAGAATTACAAACTGCCTTGAATTTGATAAACGAACAAAAGGAACAATTACTAAAAACAAATGAAGACCTGGTTGAAACAACAAAAGTTAAGGAAGTCTTTTTAGCCAATACAACGCATGAAATCAGAACACCTGTAAATATTATTTCCGGTTTTACCAATCTTTTATTAGGCACTTCAATAAATACAATACAAAAAAGGTATTTGAAGAACATTAAAAATTCAGCTGATAATTTATTAGCAGTAATAAATGATATACTTACATTTTCAAAAATAGAAGCCGGAAAATTAACCATTGAATCAATTGATTTCAATTTGAGAGAAGGAATTGAGAATTATTTTGATTCTGTTCGTATTACTGCCGGAAATAAAAAATTAAATATAACCTATAAAATTGATCCTGGAATTCCTGAATTCATAATTGGCGACCCTGTTAGATTGCAACAAATTATTTCAAACCTTGTTGGCAATGCAATTAAGTTTACTGCTAATGGTGGCTTTGTTAAAACATTAATAGAGAAAACCAAAGAAAATGATAAAGAGATTGTTATTAAGTTTACAATACAAGATAATGGAATTGGAATTGAAAAAGATAAACTTGAGAAAATTTTTGAGAGTTTTACACAAGCTGATAAATCTACTTCAAGAAAATATGGAGGAACGGGTTTGGGTTTATCTATTGTTAAAAAACTTGTACAGTTACAAGGTGGAGAAATAAAAGTTGAAAGCATTATTAATGAAGGTTCTACATTCACGTTTATCCTTCCGTATAAGAAAAGAGCTAAACAAATAAAAAGTACAGAAAAGGAAACACCTTTATTAGATAAAAAAATTACCAAAAACATTAACGTTTTAGTTGCTGACGATAATCCTGTTAATGCTGAATTAATAATCGATATGTTTCAGGAATATGATCCTTCAATTACGGTTGATGTTGTTGATAATGGACAAACCGCAATTAATAAATTGAAGAGAATTTACTATCATATATTATTACTTGATATACAAATGCCTATTATGGATGGGTTTAAAACTACTGAATATATACGAAAAAACCTTTCCGGGCCTGCTGCCAAAATACCGATTATTGCACTTTCTGCATTTGCTGACGACGTGCAGCGTGATAAATGTTTGCAATCAGGAATGAACGCTTATCTTTCTAAACCTTTTGAACCAAGGCAGCTTTTTAATAAAATAAGCAATATTTTAGGAATAGATTCACAGCATGAAAAGGTTTTAAAATCAAAAGATAAAAACAAAAAAATTGTTCAGGATTTAAAGTTTATTAATCTGTCATTTTTAAATAAAACCTATAACTTTAAAACAGATAAAGTTTTAAAAATCTTAACACTTTGTTTACAGGAAATACCAAAACAGATTGATCAACTATCTAATGACAATAAAAAATCGAATACTGATAAAGTAAGAATAGCAGCCCATTCACTTAAAACATCACTTAACTATCTTGGATTGAAGAATTTAAAAGAAAAAGCAAGTTTCATTGAAAAAAATAGCTTAAGCAATAATAACAAAAATGAAATAGCTAAAAATATATTATTCATTTCAAAATCATGGCCTGATATAGCCGAAGAAATTAAAGAAATTATTAATAAACTTCATTAAAACTTTTACAATTTGTTGCCTTCTTTTAGAAAAATAAAATTATCCTTATTAATTATTATATGCAGCAATGTGCTTTCTGGACAAAACAGTAATAATGTTTTTGAAAAGATTACAACAAAAGACGGACTGTCGCATAATAATGTATTTTCAATTTTACAAGACAAAAATGGTTTTATGTGGTTTGGTACACAAAACGGACTTGACCGTTTTGATGGCATTAACATTGTTTCGTATCATCATAGTTTAACCGACTCTAATTCACTTTCAAGTAGTAATTTTGGTAAAATATACCAAGACTCATATGGTATTTTTTGGTTTGGTACTTTTGGCGGTGGATTAGATAAATATGATCCGAATAAAAAAGAGTTTATACATTTTAAGCATAATTCAAACGATAGTTCAAGTATAAGTAATAACCGCATTCAATGTATTTTTGAAGATAGTGAAGGAATAATTTGGATTGGGACTTATGGAGGAGGATTAAATGCCTTTTATCGAGATAGGAATATTTTTAAGCACTACATTCACAACCCGGAAAATACGAATAGTATTGCAGGAAATTATGTGAAAACTATTTCTGAAGATAAAAATGGTTTTATATGGTTAGGAACCAGAAGCGGGATTAGTATTTTTAATAAAAAACAAAATAAATTTATTCATATTAAGCATGTTGCAGGCAAATCAAATATATTAAGCAATAACAATGTTAATAGCATTATATCAGATACTTCTAACATAGTATGGATAGGAACAAGAGGAGGAGGGCTTAATAAATACAATATTACAACTGGCGAAAGCACTGTGTTTAAACATAAAAAATCTGATATTAACAGTGTCTCCAGCGATAGTATTGAATTTTTGTTAAAAGATTCGTTTGGTAAAATTTGGATAGGAACATTCAATAATGGACTCGATCAATACGACCCAATTACAAATACATTTATGCATTATAAAGATGAATTTACTAATGCAGGCTTTGGAATATTCAATGAGAGAATAGAATATTTATATGAAGATAAATCAAAAATTTTATGGATTGGCACACGCGGACAAGGAGTTAGAAAGTTAGACTTAAAACCTAATAAATTTAAATTTATCAGGTTTGTGCCAGGCATTAAAAACACTCTTCCTCATCCAAATATTTTTACAATGAATACGGATAATTCAGGTAATTTATGGGTGGGAACCGATGGTGGTGGAGTGGCAAAATATAATCTAAAATCAAAGCAGTTTGTTAAATATTTTAAAAGTATTCCTGATAATAATCAATCAATAGCTCAAAACAGAGTATGGGCTTTATTGGTAGAAAGTGATGATACTATTTGGTTAGGAACATTTAGAAAAGGAGTTGATCGACTTATTTATAAAAACAAAGGTTATCATTATGAGCATTTTGTGCATGAAAAATATAATCCTAACAGCTTGTCTGACAATCATGTGACAATTATATTTAAAGATAGTAAAAACAGAATATGGGTTGGGACACAATACGGATTGAATAAAATTATAAAAGATAAAAACAGAAAAATTGAGTTTGAGAATTACTTTCATGAACCCGGGAATAAAACTACTTTAAGTAATAATTATATTACAACTATTTATGAAGATAAAGAAGAAAATATATGGATTGGAACACTAAAAGGATTAAACAAGTATAATGAGAAAAACAACAAATTTACTGTTTATCATTATTTTTCAGAAGATAATAAGAAAATTGAATTTACTAAAGTTCAGACTGTTTTTGCTGATCGAAATAATATAATATGGATTGGAACGGAGAGTGAAGGTTTGTTAACCCTTGATGTAGCGCAAAATAAATTTACGCGATACTTAAATACAGAAATGGATTTTTCTATTTCAATTCTTGCTATGGCAGACGACTTTTTTGGTAATTTATGGATGAGTACTTCAAATGGAATCTCAAGATTTAACACAAAAACATTTATTTTTAAGAATTATAACCTGTCTGATGGTTTAGAAACCCAGGGATTTAATATTAATTCTTGTGTTAAAGATAAAAACGGGAACATTTATTTTGGTTCTATTGATGGTATTACAATTTTAAATCCGAAAAATGTTATCGAAAATCTTAACATTCCATCTATTGAAATTACAGATATTAAAGTATTAAACCAATCTGTTTTTGCTGAAGAAGCCGGAGTTTTGCCTTCTTCAGGAATTAATCAAACAGAGTTTAACTTATCTTATAAAGATTATTTTTTTAGTATTGAATTTGTTGCTCTTGATTATACTACTCCTGAAAAAAATATTTTTGAATACAAAATGCTTGGAGTAGATGATAAATGGATTAAAATTAAGAATCACCGGTATGTAAATTTTACTAATTTATCGCCCGGCAATTATACTTTTATGGTAAGGGGGGCAAATAACGATGGAATTTGGAATAATGCCGGCATAGAAATTAAAATAAATATTGTGCCTCCTTTCTGGAAAACCAAATGGTTCTATTTAATTGAATTTATTACTGTTTTGTTAGTTTTTTATCTTTATATTCATTTTAGGGAAAGGAAATTAAAAGCTGATAAAAAGAATCTTGCAGAGAAAATAAAGGAACGAACAGCAGAAATATTGCAACAAAAAGAAGAATTGGAAAGCCAGGCAGAAAATCTGGTAAAAATAAATGAAGAATTAAAGCAATTCTCTGTTATTATTAGCGAAACAGATAATGCTATTTCTATAATGGATTCCAAGGGAGACTATATTTGGATAAATGAGGGATTTACAAGACTGTACGGTTATAGCCTCGAAGAACTTGTTAAAGATAAAGGCCGGCGAAGAATTGGCTCAAATTCAAATTTAAAAATTAATGATTTGATAAATATTTGGTTTGGAGATAAAAAAACAATTATTTATGAATCACAAAACATAAGTAAGAGTGGGCGTAAAGTATGGGCTCAAACTACTTTAACTCCGGTTTTAAATAAAGACAGGAATGTTGAAAGACTAATAGCCATTGATTCAGATATTTCTGATATTAAAGAAGCTGAAGAAATAATAATTAGAAAAAATGAAGATATTACCGACAGTATTATATATGCAAAACGAATACAATCGGCTATGTTTCCACCTGAAAAGCATATTGAAAATGCAGCTGTGGAAAGTTTTTTAATTTTTAAGCCAAAAGAAATTATTAGTGGTGATTTTTATTGGGTTACACAAAAAAATAATGAAACTGTTTTAGCAGTTGCCGATTGTACCGGGCACGGAGTGCCGGGTGCTTTTATGAGCATGCTGGGAATTACTTTATTAAACAAGATTGTAAATGAAAGAGCTATTTTAGAGCCGGCAAATATACTAAACCGCTTAAGAATTGATGTAATAAATTCGCTGAGACAAACAGGTGAAGATATGGAAGCAAAAGACGGAATGGATATCGCCTTAATAAAATTTAGCAAGCCGGATAAATTAATCTTTGCCGGAGCTATGAATTCCTGTCTAATACTTAGAAATGAAGAAATTATTGAATTAAAGGCTGATAAAATGCCTATTGGAATTCATCAAGATGCAAATTTGCCTTTTAAACAACAAGAGTTTAAACTAAAAAAGAACGATAAAATCTATTTATTGACTGATGGCTTAATTGATCAGTTTGGTGGAGAAAACAACAAAAAATATAAACTGTCAAAACTTAAGCAATTGCTTTTAAAAATAAAAGATTATAATCTTGAAATTCAAAAAAATTATATTTTAGATAGTTTAGAAAGCTGGAAGGGAAATGAAGAACAAGTAGATGATATTTTAATGGTTGGACTAATGTTTTAAAGTGAATATTAATGATTTGATTATGATAAAAAATAAATTTATTTATACCTCTATACTATTTGTATTTATTTCAATAGCTGCTTATTGTCAACAAAATAAATATATATTCGAGCATATTGGTATAACAGACGGCTTGCCACAAAGCACAATATATTCTATGATTCAGGATAATTATGGCTTTTTGTGGTTTGGCACACAAGATAAAGGATTATGTAAATACGATGGCTATTCATTTAAAATATATAACCATAATCCCTTTAATAGTAATTCTATTTCATCTAATAAAGTTTCAAAAATTTTACAAGATTCTGATGGAATTATTTGGATTGGAACCTGGGGCGGTGGATTAAACAAATTTGATCCTAAAACCGAGCGTTTTATAACATATAAAAATGATCCGGCAGATCCGAATACCATATCTAATAATAAAGCGCAAACTTTGTTTATTGACAAAGACAGTATTCTGTGGATTGGAACAGCAGGAGGAGGCTTAAGCAGTTTTGACAAAGTAAAAGGTATTTTTACGAACTATCGTCATTCTGTATCAAACATTAATAGCCTGAGTAATGACAGGGTATGGTCAATTTGCCAGGATTTAAGCGGCTTTTTATGGATTGGAACCGATAACGGAATGGGCAAACTGAATCTGCAAACAGGAATGTTTGAAAATTATTTTCATGATGAAAATAATAGTAATTCAATCAGCGATAATCAGGTCAGGCAAGTTTATGTTGACAAAAAAGGTATTTTATGGATTGGCACAGCAATCGGATTAGACAGGTATTTGCCTGAATCAAATAGTTTCAGGCATTATTCATATAAGGTTAAATATGATAGTAAAAATTCCGTTAATGTAATTTCTGAGGACAAGCTTGATAATTTTTGGATTGGGACACATATTGGTGGATTAAAATTATTCAATAGAGAAAAGGGAACATTTCAATCGTTTATTAATGATCCTGAAAACAGCAATACTATTAGCTATAATGACATTAGAGATATTATTTTAGATAATACACACATATTATGGATAGCTACTCGCGGCGGCGGATTAAATAAACTTGACTTGAAACCTGCAAAATTTGAATATTACACACACGATCCAATTAACCGAAATAGCCTTTTAAATAGCCGGGTAAAATCAATTTATGAAGATAAAAAAGGTATTCTATGGATTGGAACAGACATTGGTGGAGGCTTAAACAAATTTGATCGAAAAAAAAATAAATTTACTTTTTACACACACGATAAAAATAACGCGAACAGTTTAATTAATAATGATATAACTGTTATTGAAGAAGACAGGAACGGGTATTTATGGCTTGGTACCGATGGGTATGGCATGGACCGTTTTAATCCTGAAGAAGAAAAATTTACTCATTTTCGTTTTGACCCAAATAATAGTAATAGTCTTTGTTTTAACGAAATAGTTGATATTCAGGAAGATAAAAATGGTTTTATTTGGATTGGCACAAATTCCGGATTAGATAAATACGATCCGCTTAACAATGAATTTATACATTATAAATCAAACAAAAAGGATTCAACTTCACTAAGTAATAATATTATCTGGGCTATATATCCCGATTCAAAAAACCGATTATGGATTGGAACCGATTATGGCTTAAATCTTTATGATGAAAAAACCAATTCATTTAAGCATTTTATTTTTCATCCTGAAGATTCGAATGGATTAACCAGTAGTACTATTTACTCAATTTATGAAGATCAAAATAATATATTATGGATAGGAACTGAAAATGGACTGCATAGTTATAATCCTGATAATGAATCGTTTGCTTTCTATAAGGAGAATGTTAAAACAGTTAATTATGCCATATTTGGAATTCTGGATGACGATAATAATAATTTATGGTTAAGTACAGTAAATGGCTTAACACGTTTTAATGTACTTACACAGGAATTTCGAAATTATGATATTTATGATGGCTTGCAAAACAACGATTTTAGTATTGGTGCTTGTACTAAAAGCTATACCGGAGAATTGATTTTTGGAGGTGTAAATGGATTTAATATTTTTAATCCTGACAGTGTAAAAGATAACCCATTTGTTCCTCCTGTTGTTATTAATGAATTTAAATTGTTTAATAAAACATTAAAGCCGGGCACAAAAAAAATGCGTGAAAGTGTTTATGTTACTAATGAATTAAAATTGAAATATAATGAGAATATATTTTCATTTAGTTTTTCAGCCTTAAATTATACTAAAAATAAGAAAAATCAATATTCTTGTAAGTTAGAAGGTTTTGATGAAGACTGGATTTATATGGGAACTAATCATGAAAAGCAATACACAAATATACCACCCGGGCAATATGTTTTTAAAGTAAGAGGAAGTAATAACGATGGTGTTTGGAATAATACGGGTGCAGATTTAAATATTATTATAACTCCTCCTTTTTGGAAAACACGTTGGTTTATTGTTATTGAATTGGGTTTATTAATATTACTGATTATAAGCATTATAAGGTGGAAGGTTAAAAGTTTAATACTTAGTAAAAAAGAATTAGAAGAAATAGTAAGAGCCCGCACACTGGAATTAAGTGACCAGAAAGAGGAATTAGAGTCAGCTTTAACCCTTATAAGCAATCAAAAAGACGGATTAAAAGAAGCTAATATTAAGATACAGGAAAACGCAAAGTTAAAAGAGGAATTTTTAGCTAATACTTCACATGAGCTACGAACGCCGCTAAATGTTATTGTTGGATTTTCAAACTTGCTGTTAAATGAAAAACTAACTGAAAAGCAACAATCATACTTGCGTGAGATAAAAAATTCAACCGAGAATCTTTTAGTAGTAATAGAAGATATTTTAACTTTCTCTAAAATTGAATCGGGTAAACTAAATATTGAGAAAATAGAATTTGAATTTAAAAGTACAATTCAATCTCTGTTTAGGTCATTTTCATTAAAAGCAAATGAAAAAAATATTGATATTACATTAAACTATGATGCTAAAATTCCAAGATATTTGGTTGGCGACCCGATAAGATTGAATCAAATAATTTCTAATTTATTAGATAATGCTATTAAATTCACAAACGAAGGGGGAAAAGTTAAATTAGACGTTAGTCTTTTATATAATAAATTTAAAAGTGCTGAAATTGAATTTGTTATATCAGATACCGGAATAGGTATGGATTTAACTATTTATAAAAGTATATTTAGTAGCTTTTCGCAAGCCAGGGCTGATACTACAAGAAAATTTGGAGGAACAGGGCTGGGGCTTTCAATAGTTAAAAGATTAGTTGATGCTCAGAAAGGGAAAATTACAGTTGACAGTAAACCGGATAAAGGAACCATTTTTAATATTGTTATAGAATTTGAAATTGGAACCGGTGAAAAAGCAGAGAAAAACGTTACCAATTATATTATTGATAAATCTGAAAAGAAAAATGAATTGTATTTTTTATTGGTAGAAGATAATCCTGCAAACATAATTCTTACTATTGATACTATTAAATTACATAATTCCAGTATAAAAATTGATACTGCCGAGAATGGTAAAATAGCTCTTGACTTAATTGAAAAAAATGATTATGATATTGTAATTTTAGATATTCAAATGCCGGTTATGAATGGTTATGAAACGGCTAAATATATTAGAAATAATTTACCAAAGCCCAAAAGTGAAATTCCTATATTAGGCATGTCGGCCCATGCACTTCAAGAGGAAAAAAATAAATGCTTTGAATTAGGAATGAATGAGTATATTTCAAAACCTTTTGTTCCTGATGAATTATTTAATAAAATTGAATTGTTAGTTCATTCTCAAAAACCTTTTATTAATATAAAACAAGATAAAATTGAAACAATGAAATTTGAATTAATTAATTTAACGAATTTGCGGAATATTTATGGAGACAAGGATGATAAAATTGAAAATATTCTAAACATATGCCTTGAAAATATTCCAAAGCAATTAATTGACTTGAGGCAAATGCTTAAAAACAAAAATTTCAAAGATATCAGGACCATTGCTCATTCTCTTAAAACTTCGCTGGATTATCTTGGATTAGAGCAATTGAAAGAAAATTCGTTGCATATTGAAATTTCTGCTGCAGAAAACAGAGTTAATGATGAAATGTATGAAAAACTGGATGAAATAAACGATAAATGGAAATTTGTAGAGAAAGAGCTTGTAGAATATTTTAAAAATAAATAATAAAAAAAGGCTGCTAATTCAATTAGCAGCCTCAATGCTTTTTTATAGATTGTAACTATTCCGGAGAAATTGCTTCTACAGGACATACATCTGCACATGCACCGCAATCAGTACATAATTCAGGGTCAATTTTATAAATATCTCCTTCAGATATAGCTTCAGTTGGACATTCGTCTATACATGCTCCACAAGCAGTACAATCATCAGAAATTACATATGCCATTTTTTATAAATTTTAATTGTTAAAATTGCGTACAAAAGTAATTTACTTTTTGAATTTTCAAAAAGCATTATAAAGTATTTTTTTTATTTATAAATATTCTATATAAATATCTGCATTATACCAAAATGAAGTATATATTAATACAATACTAAATTGAATAATACCTGTGTTATAGCTGTTATAGAAAAAGTATTGGACTTAAACAGATATCCAATTGTGTCCAGCTTATATCAAATTTAAGATTGCTGTCAGCTCTTCTATATCAACTTCATCAAATGAATTATAATCTTTGCTGTCAACATCTAAAACGCCAATAATTTCTTTCTGTTTATTCCAAACAGGCAAAACTAATTCCGACTTCGACCTGGAATCACAAGCTATATGGCCGGGGAATTTTTCAACATCAGGTACTACAATCGGCTTTGCAGAATTAATACCTTCCCAGCAAACGCCTACATCTTTTTTTAGCTCCATGCAAGCAACCGGCCCCTGATATAAACTAACAATTAATTTATTTTCCTGAAGCATATAAAATCCTATCCAAAAAAAATAATCCATTTTATGGTACAATACAGCAATAATAGTTGCCATACGGGCTTGTTTATTATCCGATTTTTTTACAAGTTCAACCAGTTGTTTGTAAATTCGTTGATATCTGCCTCTCTTTTTTTCTTTATCCATTTTTTACTAATTATCACAAAAAATATCTACAGCTTGTTTTAAACACTTAACTTCAATTGGTGTAATTCCTAACAATTCACCATCAGGAGCAAGTAGTTTTGCCTTTTTTGTTTTAATAACAATATGTTTAGCTTTATGTGTTTGAACTTCTTTCAAATGAATATGTTCACCAGTAAAAATTTTTGGAAATGCTTTCAACAGATTAATACGTGTAATTCCGTCTAACAATGTAATATCCAGTAATCCATCATTAAATTCTGCATTTGGTGCCATTAAAAAATTGGAAGTATATTTTGTATTTGATATTTCAACAAAAGTGTTTTTCATTGCATATTCTTTGCCATCAATTACAATTTCCAAATCATATTCTTTTAAAAACAAAACCTTCCATAAAACGCCAAGTGTATATGCAATATTCCCCATCCATTTTAATTTAAAAGCAGTTTTAGAAACATCAGCAACAAAGCCTAAACCCAAAATATTCATAAAGTAATGGTCTTCGCCGGCAGTATTAAAAACACCAACATCAACTTTTTTTGTTTTATTAGAAGCAATTTTTTGAATAGCTTTTTTCCATTCATTTTTCTTTAAATTTAAATCTCGTGCAAAAGCGTTGCCCGTTCCAACAGGAATAACTCCAATAGGTATTTTTGTTATTTCTTTTCTTCTGAAATAACCGTTAATTACTTCAAATAAAGTCCCGTCTCCCCCCGCTGCAATTATACCGTCGCATTCATCTAAATTTTCCTGCATTACTATATTTACACCATCCTTAGGAAAGCGGGTTAACCTTAAATTAACCTCAATTCCGTACGATTTAAATTCTTCTATAATTGGATTTAATAGTTTTGATGCACGCTTGGTAGCTGCATATTCATTAAATACCAATAAAACCTTTTTAACAGAATTATTCATTTTATTCATTTTTAGCGGTTCAATATTAATAAAAAAACCTGAGAATGCTAAAAATCAAGTTTTATAGGCTCTTCAAAACATATTTATTCAAAAAATAGTATATTTAAGTGTTAAAAATTTACTACAATGCTAAATTTCAGATTATTTCCAATTATTGTTTTTATTTTATCCAATTCTTTTTTAAAAGCCCAAACTAACAAGGTTTTAAGTATTGAAAAAATAATGCAGGGCAAAGATTTTACCGGATACTGGCCTCATGATGTATTTTGGTCTGACGATAGTAAAACCATATATTTTTATTGGAATCCTGAAAAAGCTACATCTGATTCAATTTATAAAATTAATACTGTAAATAAATTAGTTAGCAAAGCAGAAAAATCTGAAAGAGATGATTTTACAGATGATTATTCATATAATTTAACCGGGATTGATAAAGTTTATTCAAAGAAAGGTGATATTTTCTTAAAGAATATTAAAACTGGTAAGACTATACAAATAACAAAAACAATTGATGATGAATATGAGCCGCAATTTGTATTAAATGAGAAACATATTTTTTATACAAAAAATTCCAACTTATATAAATGGGATAGAATTAACGGCACAACCATACAAATAACATATTTCAAATCGGGTTTTAATAACTCTGAGGAGAATGATAAGCCGAAAAATGAGGAGTGGCTTGAATATGACCAGTTAAAAAATTTCAATGTATTAAGCCAAAGGCACCTTAAAAAAGAACTACAAGAAAAAATCAGGGAAGAAAGTAATGCTAACTACCCAAAAGCTTATTATTTAAAAGGTTGGAAAATATATTATTTACAAATATCACCAAATGAACAGTATGTTTATTGTCAAATGTATAAGCCTGCTGATGAAAAAAAATATACTGAAATTCCTAATTTTGTTACTGAAAGCGGATATACTAAAATGACTTCATCCCGTCCTAAAGTAGGAAGCCCTTTAGACGACTATAAGTCAATGATTTACGACGTATTGAATGATACGGTTTTCCCGGTTAATATTGATAGCTTACCCGGAATTTATGATGCTGTTTTTGATACGGAAAGTGATGATTCTTCTTTAAAAATACGAAAAACAATTATTCACGATCCGGTATGGAATAAAAATGGCAATATGGCTGTTGTTGAAGTTCGTTCATTAGACAATAAAGATCGTTGGATTTGTAAATTGAATTTTGAAAACGGAAATTGTAGTTTTCTGGAAAGGCAACACGATTCTGCATGGATTGCCGGGCCCGGAATTAATTATAGTTACTCGGGTGGTATAATTGGCTGGATGCCCGATGATGAAAGTATTTGGTTTCAGTCGGAAGAAACAGGGTTCTCGCAATTATATTCCTTAAACGTTTTTACCAAACAAAAAACTGCACTTACAAAAGGCTCTTTTGAAATCTATTACCCTCAATTATCAAAAGACAACAAATATTTTTATTTTACTTCAAATAAAGAAGATAAGGAAATAAGGAATTTGTACAGGTTAAGTCTTAAAAATAATAAATTAGAAAAACTTACAAATTATACAGGACGGGTTGATTACACTCTTTCGCAGGACGAAAAATATTTTGCATTGCTAATTTCTTCGGCAAACGAACCATGGGAGCTTTATTTAATGGAAAATAAAACAGGCTCAAAGCCGGTTAAAATAACTACTTCATTAACTCCTGATTTTTTGTCGTATAACTGGAGGATGCCTGAATTTATAAATTTTAATGCATCGGATGGAGAAAAAATCCCGGCTCGATTATATAAACCCGATGCAGGCAATAAAAACGGTGCCGGAATTATCTTTGTTCATGGAGCCGGTTATTTACAAAATGCCCATAAATGGTGGAGCTACTATTATCGCGAATATATGTTTCATAATTTTTTAGTTGACCATGGTTTTACAGTTCTTGATATTGATTACAGGGGAAGTGCTGGCTATGGAAGAGACTGGCGAACAGCTATATACAGGCATATGGGCGGCAAAGACTTAACCGATCAGGTTGATGGGGCAAAATATTTAGTTCAGAAACAAAACATTGACAGTTCACGTATTGGTATTTACGGTGGTTCATATGGCGGGTTTATTACGCTAATGGCTATGTTCAAATATCCTGATGTGTTTAAAAGCGGTGCAGCTTTGCGTGCCGTTACCGATTGGGCACATTATAATCATCCTTACACTTCCGATATATTAAACACACCGGTTACCGATAGTGTTGCTTTTTACAATAGCTCACCCATTTATTACGCAAACGGATTAAAAGGGAGGTTATTAATTTGTCATGGCATGGTTGATAACAATGTACAATTTCAGGATGTAGTGAGGCTGGCTCAAAGATTAATTGAACTGGGTAAAGATAATTGGGAATTGGCTGTTTATCCAATGGAAGGACATGCTTTTAAAGAACCCGGCAGTTGGACTGACGAATATAAAAGAATTTATAAATTATTTAATGAAACTTTGCTTGGAAAAGA
>JAADFW010000028.1:0-4349 GCA_013152655.1 Chlorobiota bacterium | reverse complement strand
GTATTGTTTTATTTGAGCCTCTCACGGGACTCGAACCCGCGACCTGCTCATTACGAGTGAGCTGCTCTGCCATCTGAGCTAAAGAGGCTTTATAATTAAATTGCAAAAATAGTATTTTGTTGTAATATGTTTTCTTATCTTTTCAGGAAAAAATAATCTATTGAACACCAATATAAAAATAAAGGAAAAAATCAGCTTTAGCAATCCGGGGTTTTTAAAATCATTACAAATATTAAGTATAGATGTGGTTGCAGGTTCACTTTCAAGCGGTTTAATGGTTACTAAACTGGTTGATGTAAAACCCGGTTTTTCATGGTGGATAATTCTGGCAATATCCGTATGGCTAATTTATACGGTTGACCACCTTGCCGATGGATTAAAATTAGGATATAGTACAAGTTCAAAGCGCTACTTGTTCCATTATCATCACAGAAAAAAGTTCATTATTTTTATTATATTATTTGGAATTATTGCTTCTGTAATTACTTTTTTTTGGCTCGATTACCGAATTGTTTATTTTGGATTATTCTTGGGTGTATTAGTTCTTATATACCTTATTATTAATGTAATAACTACTAATTTTTCATTTTTTTTATTTCCCAAAGAAATTATTATAGCAATTTTTTATACCCTTGGAATATGGGGCGGACCGTTGGCTTTAATTAATTATTCAGTAAGTTTTTCTGTTCTATCTATTATGATACTTTTTGGCTTAGCTGCATTGTCAAATTTGTTTATTTTCTCCTATTTTGAAATGGAGAAGGATATTAAGAATAAGCAAAAATCTGTTGCTATTTTAACCGGTGAAAAATTGCTTTTAAAAATTATTTATATACTTGGCTTTTTAGTCGTATTAAGTAGTCTATTACTAATTGTTTTTACTGAATTAAATAAAATAAATGTATTAGCAATCCTTATTTTAATATCTATGCAATTATTGTTATTGCTTATTGTTTACAGGAAGAATTATTTTGAAGTTAATGAAAGATACCGCCTGCTTGGCGATGCTGTTTTTTTATTGCCATTGTTTATGATTTTGGCTTAAACAGTTTTGTTATGTACAAATTGACGAGAAACTTACATTACATAGGATTTATATTAATATTGACTGTATTATCTTGCAATAAAGAAGATAATAATCAGGGACATAATCCATGCGGGGATAAATTCACTGCTTTCATTTCGTCAATTGATTTACAGAATTGCAAATATAAAACAGGAAGTTATTGGGTTATGAAAGACTCGGTAGAAAATACATTTGACAGCATATTAGTCAAGAGTTCTAATCAGGGCTTTATAGATGATATCTGTGGAAATTATTATGAAATACATTCATTTAAGACAATATCATCCTATTCATCGAAATTGACAGATTATGTAGTTGTTGCCGGTGGATTATTTAAAGGCTTTGATGGAACTCCAAATTCAGGCACCCAAATTTATGATGATTTTAATACAACCTCTTCAATGACCAATTATGTAGTTGAACATTTTGATTCTATCTTTATATATGACAAGTATTATATGAAAGTATTACAAGTTGAAATAGAAAATGATCCAACAGAAAATCATAATAAAAGCCTTTATTTTATCAATTCAGAATTTGGATTTTTGAGACATGATATATATGTTGACAACATTTTAACTTCTAAAAAAGTTTTAGTAAGAAAGTATATAGTAAGATAATCTTATATAAACAAATAAGATAGTTGTATTTAATTTTCGGATACAACCTGAAAATAATTATAATGATGTAGGAAAGAAATTGAAATATTGCGGTCTTTGGGATTCATGGTTCTCCTAATGATAATGATAGTAAATGATTTGATTTTAAAATCGCATTATCTAACAATGAAAACTAAAAATAATATGATTTCACCGTTTTGTTTCTCCTGTTTTTATGAGTAAATTGTAAGAAATAATCAGTAATAAAAAAATATTATGAGTGAAAATATTATCCTAAAAAAAAATCCAAAAATTGAATTCCAACTTCTTGATAATGGATTTGAATTAATAGATAGACAAACAGAACAAAATTCCGGCTTTTATTCTTATAATGATTTACAATCCATTGATTTAAATAGTGTTTGGTTTATTAGACTTGCTAAATGGTTAAAAATTATTACGTGGATATTTAATGGAGTTCCATATTTTCCAGATGCAGAATCTTATAAAAAAGCTAACTTCATTATTCATTTTAGAGAAATGAAGCTTGGTATATGGTTGACCAATTCATATATGGCTGATAAAGCAAAAAGGTTAAAGGTGTTATTAGACGAAAAAACTAAACATAACAATGTGTATAATTCATAAGGGTATCAGAGGCTTTCGGGCGTTTTTACTCGCATCTATTTCTAGTGGTAATCTAATAAGTTTGAAGTACGCAATCCCTTACGAAAACATATACTCACTATTATAGATAGTCTTTCTTATTCATTTAGGTATTATTTTTTCCATTTTTTATCCGGAATTGATTTGTATCGTCCCCAAAATTTATAATGTGTAAAAGACAGTAAAGAAATAATATTCCCAACAAATTTATTTTGAAGCAATAAATGCTGTATTCTGTATAAAATCCATAAAAAAACTATAAAAATAATGGTAGATAATGTAAAATTAATTAATTCAGATTGAATATAATTTTTAATATGTTGATAAAGCAAAGATGTTACAGTTAAACTGGAGATAATTAATATAGCAAAAAGCCCATGCGCAGTTTCAATAGCTTTCTTGGGGCAGGAATTCATACATTTCATACAACTTTCGCATTGAAATGTCCAAAATGGCCGGCCTTTAACATCAATAACAGCATTTACAGGACATTGTTTTATACACAAACCACAATTATTGCATTGTACTGAAGCATAAAAAGACTTGGCAAAAGCATACCGTCCAACTATGTAATAAGCTAATGAGACAGGTGAAACGAGAATATCTTGTATTAAATCTCTATATGCTAAAAAATCCGATTTTCCTGAAAGGATTATTTCTGCATGGTGTTTAAGTCGGTTATAATTTTTTTCGTGTAAATATTTTACCGTTTTTTTACTTAGTGCAGGATGAATTGATATCCAATTTGATGGCATATCAAAAGGAATTTGTCCTTTAATTTTATATCCTTTTCTTTTCAATAAAAACGATGACAATAAGAATGCTACTCCTGTTAAGCCGGGTGTTATCCATCGCCCTATTCTCATGCCTGCCCTGGTATTCATTAACACAATGCTATTTTTCCCTTTGGGGAAATGTTCAATAAATTCTAAGGTTATTTTTGGAAAATTGAAGCCGTGAATGGGAGAAATAATTACTATTAATGTGTTTAAACTAAATTTATCGATTAACCTGACATTTGTTTTGGCAATATCAAACACTTGGCAATTAATGCCTTTATTAATGGTTGTTTCAGAAAGCCATAATGCTAACTGTTTTGCATTACCTGTTCCTGAAAAATAAAAGATTATCAGTTTCTTCAGGTTATTCATCTTGACAAAAACCTAAAAATAATAAAAACAAACTTTCAAGCTATAGAATTTATCCTGTTTTTTAAACCATATTTTACCTATAATTATCCTGAATAACCTTCTTTATTTCTTGCGGATTTAGGTAGTATTTATCCATCCAATAGTTGTTTTTATTTGAAAGTTCAGGTAAATTTCTAACATAATCGGCATATTCCAGTAATTGCCATCCCAATCCATATAAAATAGTTCTTTTGTCAGTGTTTTTTTCAAATTCCGACCGAAACTCTGGAAATACATATAAAGCTCCAATAGCAATAATGTTAAAGAAATTTTTATCCTGGTAATAAATACTATGCGCCAATTCGTGCCCAATAATACCTATTTGTGCATTAAATGGTAAATTCTTTACTAAAACATTTTCCATTGCTTTGTTGCTTTTGCTACTTATTATTACTTTATATTTTCGGTTTTTCTTTTTTCTTAAAAGTGAAAACAAACGTGGGCGTGAAGAAAGCGGAATAATTGCTCGCCTGTAAATAAAATCTATCTTAATATTTTTTAATTCAGGATAATGAGAGAGAGCAAGCAATGTTTGTAATTCAAAGCCTTTAGGTAGTTTTTTATTTTTTCCATAAAGAATTTTTAAGCTATCAATACTGTTTGCATAATCAGATTTATAGTATTTTTTTATTATTGAAACTGAATCAACAGGTGAGATAATTTGGCTATTGTTGCCAAATAAAGTAAAACACATAACTGAAAAAAGAAGAATAATTTTACCGGTAAAAAAGAACATCATTAGCTATTGTAATTAAGAATTTTATTAAATGTTCAATAAACAAAAGTACACTTACACTTAGCACAAAGTAATTAATATTTATAAAATAT
>JAADFW010000027.1 GCA_013152655.1 Chlorobiota bacterium | reverse complement strand
TTTTTCATTTTTTTTACAATTATTACTTTCTATTTTATTTATTGTATCAATTTTTTTTTTGATTTTATATCAATTGCATTTAACCTTAGAATATTATTGAGTATTTTATTTGAGATTCTTTTTATAATAGTACTAATTCCAAGCTTAATATAAATGTATTTTTTATCAATTTCTATTTTATAATTCTTTTATGAATTATTTTTTAAACTATAATAATTAACAATTTATAATACTTTTTAACAAAAGCATAGATTTGTTGAATAAAATACAATTATTTAGTGTATTAGGCTATTACATCTGAAAAATTATTTGTAATATTGCACCCTGTTTTAAAAAATCAGTAAAATTATAAAAAAGAAGCGCCATGGACTTAATGAAAGTAGTTGAAAAGGAATATACTTTAGAAGCTAAATTTCCTGAATTTAAAAGTGGAGATACTATAACCGTTCATTATAAAATTATAGAAGGAAGCAAAGAAAGAATACAACAATTTAAAGGAGTTGTAATTCAAAAAAAAGGTATTGGCATGACCGAAACATTTACCGTTCGAAAAATGTCGGGAAATATTGGTGTTGAAAGAATAATTCCTATCAATTCTCCATTTATTGATAAAATTGAAATAAATAAAAAAGGCAGTGTTAGAAGAGCAAGACTTTTTTACTTGCGTGGATTAACCGGAAAAAAAGCAAGAATTAAAGAAAAACGATTTTAGTTTATATAAAAAAGCCCCGGTTTTACCGGGGTTTTTTATTTGCCCAAAATATTAAATTCTGTTCTACGGTTTAAAGCTCTTCCTTCATCTGTATTGTTATTTGCTACAGGCCTGCTTTCTCCGTAGCCTTTAAATGACATTCTGTACTTTTCAATCCCATGTTTTAATAAATAACTGTAAACCGACTTAGCCCTGTTTTGTGACAGAGTTAAATTAAATTCATCATCATCAATATTATCGGTATGTCCTTCAATTCTAAATACTATGGTTGGATTATCATTTAAAAACTCAATGAAGTTGTCCAAAACAATCATGCTTACTGAATCTAAATCAGATGAATTGAAATCAAAATAAATATTATTTAATTTTACTTTAACACCAACTTCAATGGGCTTAACTTCAAAGTCAATCTGAATGGGTTTCTCTATTTCTTCATCGAAAGGCTTTATATATTGCGAGGTAAAAGTATAATCAGGTTTTTTTACAGTCATTATAAATTCTTCTTTTTGCCTGACCGAAACTGCAACTGCATATTTTCCTGTTAAATGGTCAACTAAAGCTTCTGTTTTGCGATTATCTTTTGTACTTTTTAATTCAACTTTAGCATCAATTAGTGCTTTGTCATTTTCATCAACTAATTTACCTTTTACAAAAAGAACTCTTTCAGGCCTTACCTCATATGGAAGTTTGAAAGAATAAATGTCCCATCCTCCTTTTCCTGAGTATTTATTTGATGAAAAATATGCTTTTTCTCCGTTTGTACTCACAATAAATCCTACATCATCGTCTCTGGTGTTAATTGGATATCCAATATTAACCGGTTCGCTCCAGGTATTATTTTTTTGCAATTTTGAAAAGAAAATGTCGTATCCACCCATTCCAAATCTTCCGTCAGAAGAAAAGTAAAGAGTTTGACTATCGGAATGAATGAATGGTGATTTATCATTCCCGACAGTATTTATTACAGGCCCTAAATTTTCAGCTTTTCCCCATTTTCCTGAGCTTTTTTTACGTGAGCGATATATATCAATTCCTCCATAACCGCCTTTTCTGGCACTGGCAAAGTAGAGTATTTTTCCATTAGCGGTAACAGAAGGCTGCCCTTCCCATGTATTTTCACCGTTTATATTATCACTCAATCTTCTCAAATCAGTCCACTTATTATCTTTATAATCAGATGTGTAAATATCGCAATTTTTATAGGGTATATTATTAATGTTAGTAAAATCGCAAATAGTAATAAATAAGTGATTGTTATCAATGGATATTGACACAGCACCCTGGTTTCTACCGTCGTTAAAAGGATAGGTAAGTGGTTTTCCATCTGTAAAAATATCTTCATCATTGCTTAAGCTGTCAATGCGATAACTAATTGAAAAAAACTCTTTTTCCGATTCAGTCAGCTCGTCTTTTTCTTTGCTTTTATAACGTGATGTATAAAGCATAAATTCACCATCAGGTGAAAGAAGTGGCAAAAATTCATCATAAGAAGTACAGATTCCTGTAAGGCTTACGGGATTAAAATCAACAGGATTATTAATTAAATTAAAATAAGTATTGCAATTTTTTAATCGTTCTAAAGCAACGTTTTTTTGATCTCCAACAATAGTGGTTTTTGTTACAAAAATATCGAGGTATTTTTTAGCCTTTTCATATTGTTTAATATTATAATAAAACATACCGAGGTAATAAAAAGCCTGAAAGTCTGCATGCGATGGACAAATTTTCGTGACTTTAATAAAATATTTTTCAGCTCGTGAAAAATATAAATCAAGGAATCGTATCTGATTAATATCATTTAAAGCATAAAGAGCTTTTTTATAATTTATCTGTCCCAGAAAATAATAAGCTTGTGCAAATTCGGGTTCTAACTTAATTGCCTGATTCAGCAAATTTAAACTTTCTTTATCATTATAATTTAGTGCACTTGTAGCCTGGTTCAGCAATCGTAGTGCTTTATTATTTGTAATTTTCTGACAGTTTTCAGATTCTTGTCCATAAATAATATTTACCCCAAAAAGGAAGATGAAATATAGAACTGACTTAATATTCATTTTTAAACAATGCATGGACAATTTATTCTTATTCAGTATATTTTTCAATTAAATTGCATCAGCCCTTTTTTGTGCTTTTTTTCTAATGTTATTCGCTTCCTGTTTAGCTTTTTCAATTATTTGCCTGGCTTTATTGTCTGCTTCTTTGTTTAGTTTATTTGCTTTTTCTTCTGCTTCTTTGTTTAGTTTTTTAGCAGTTTCCCGGGCTAATTTTTTCTTAATTATATTACTCCCGGCTTTTGCAATTAAGTCGTTTCCTTGTTTTTCAGCTTTACTAACTAATTTATCACCTGCATTTTTAGCTTGTTTTTTAACGTAATTGGCTGATTTTTCAGCTTCTGCAATAATTTTTTCAGCTTTTTTATTAGCATCATTAATTATTTTTTGTGCTTTAGCTTTAGCCTCCTTTTTTGCTTTTTTCTTGGCTTCCTCTTTTTTATTATCAACTATGTCTTTTACGTCATCAACAATGCTTTCTGAATTTCCCGGAAC
Organism: Chlorobiota bacterium; assembly: GCA_013152655.1. Lineage (GTDB taxonomy): Bacteria > Bacteroidota > Bacteroidia > Bacteroidales > B39-G9 > JAADFW01. The sequence continues at coordinate 6,037 of JAADFW010000027.1, read as the reverse complement.
TATTTTTACTGATGGGTCATCAAAACTACCTGTTACCAGTGCGTTTATTTTTACAGTATTTAATGAAGAAACCTTAGTGCCGGTTAATTTGCTTAATGCAGAATTAGCTGCTGTACCAAGAGTTTTTGAAGGAATATCAAAAGTCATTTTATAATCTATTGATTTATCAATGCCTTGTTGGCCTGAAATTTCAGTTTTCATATTTCCGGCTTTAACGGTAAATGGTTTAACTTTAATAACTCCATCTTCAATATGATATTTTATATCAATATCTTTCAATTCCAGGTTATCGAATTTATTGGAATTAATAGCTTGCCCAATCTTATTCATTACTTTAGAACCCTTTAGTTCAATGCTTTGCGTAATTAACCTGCCGTCGCTTAAAATTGTATTATAAATAGGCTCCATATTTTTATTCAGTAAACTTTTAAAAGTAAAACCGGTTGAAAAATTACCTTGCATGTTTTTGGCTGCGGGTGTAAGAGCTTGAATTGTATTTATTGTTTGATAGGTTGATGCAATATCAAACCCTGAAATTTCCATTTTAAAATCAACTTTCGGCTCATTCAATTTTTGGGTGTTATATTCGCCATTCATTGCTAAAATACCGTTCAGCATATACATTTTTATATTTTTAAGATTGGCTTTCTTATCTTTAAGTTTAATGTTTCCCGACAAATTATTAATAACGAGCGCATCATAATTAATTTTTTTAATATTTGTTTTCAGGTAAAAAGCTACATTACCCGGAATTTCTATCACGGTTAGAGGAACAGTATCTTGAACCGATTCCTCTTCTGCTGTAATAGTATCTGTTTCCATCAGTTCGTCAACATTTATGTAGTTCGATGTATAAGTAAGATTTCCTACTAATATTCCTTTATCGAATGCGTATGGAATATAATTACTGAATTCACCTTTTAAATTAAAATCGCTTTCCCCAATCTTCATATTAAAAGAGTTTAACTTCGTATATTTAGGCGAAAAGCTTAAAGAGGCTTTTGATATATCTATATTATAAGGAAGATCGTTCATTTCAAGTTTGAAGCCTGACAATGCAAATGTTCCGTTGGCATCAAATTCTTCGTATTTTTCATTTTCAAGAGTAGATAATTTTCCTTTAGCTGTAAAATTTGCATTTAACAAACCGGATAATTTCATACCTTCCAATGGCATTATTGTACTAATTGAAGAAAAATCTAAATTAGCCTTTAATGCGGTTGTAAACTCAGGGTCGCTGACTGGTGTTTTTAAGTGCATTATAAAATTAACCGGGTTATCAGCTAACCTGAGTTGAAAACGATTAACATCAACTAAAGTCTGATCTTCTGTTCCTCCCGGATTACTTACGCTTGCATCTATGTTGATATGGTCAACAGCATCGGGCAAGTCAGGATATTTAAACATTGCATTATTAACAACAAAAGAAATGTTAAAAGAAGGAAGTAAATTATTGGTATAAACACCTTTGGCAAAACCACTGAAAGAAAAAGTCCCTTCGGTTTCAATATTTTCAAAATCTGTTTGATAAACTACTGGTACTAATGAAAGTAAATCTTTAAAGGTGGTTTTGTCAAGGTTGAATTTTAAATCTATGTTAATGTCATCGTCGGGCATAGCAACAAAGCCTGCAAAACCAAAAGTTATTTCGTTTATTTTAAAGGTGTTGTCTTTAAGTGTGAACTTATAATTATTTAAATCGGCATTTAAGCCGGCTATATATGAAATTTTTACATTTTTCAAATAACTAATTCCATCCATCATAAATGTTAGCTGTTCTATTGCCAAATTTGTATTTATTTGTGTAATGTCCTGTGTGAAATCACCGGATAAAATAAAGTCTAAGTGCTGCAATTCAGCTGACATATTCGACTCTTGGTCTTCATATATAATGTTTGCATTTTGAATAGCGAATTTTTTTAAATTTAAATTGAAAGCGGTTGTACTTTCTTCTACTGAATCTGTAGGTGTCGAATCTGTTGTTTCTTTTGCAATATCCCAGTTTGCTGCACCGTTTTTCAGTACTTTGGCATGAACTGATGGTTGGTCAATAAATATAGAATTAATCTTAATTTGGCTTCCGTTAATAACACTCATTAAGTTTACATTAAGCTGTAACGACTTGAAAGCCAATAAGGTATCTTTTGAGAATTCTTCTTGTCCAACAACGGAAAGGTTATTTAAGGCAAAATAAAAATCAGGAAAATTTTTAAGTAAAGATAAATCTACATCGCTAAATTCAACATTGGCTTTTAACGAACTGTTTATTTCAGTTTTAACCAATTCAACTAATTTTGATTTGTAAATTACCGGTATTAACAATAAAAGAAGAAAGATGGCAATAATAGCTATGACAAAAAATCGTACTATTTTTTTCATTTTTAAAACTATTTAGATTGTTATTAGTTCATGTTATTAACAAATTTAAACAATTAAACTGTTAATAAAAATTTGCAGTTTAACAGTGTGATAAAATATAATTATAGTAAATGATTAGATGAAGATATTTTAAATCTTTTAGTATTTTTATGTTAGCTAATATTCTAAAACAAATAACTGTTTATTATGAAAAAAATAATCTGGATAACTCTACTGCTTGTTTCAATCATTTCGTGTAAAAAGAATAAGGATTTGGAAAATATTGATTTTAGAAAAGAAATGGTTCAGTTTGTGAGTGAAATTTCTGAATATGCAAAAGCAAAAAACAATAATTTTTTGATTATCCCTCAGAATGGCGAAAGCCTGGCCGATGACCCTGAATATTTATTAAAAGTGAATGGAATTGGCCGTGAAGATCTTAATTATGGGTATAATGCTGATGGTGAATTAACTCCTGATGCTGACAAAGCAGAAATGATAAAATATCTTGATAAATTTACTGGCAGTTTTAAAAAAGTTTTTGTAACCGATTATGTTTTTTCAAATTCGGAAGACATTCCTCAGTATGATGAAAGTACTTTGGGTAAGATTGATAATGCTTATAGTAATTCAATTGCTAAGGGTTATGTTCCCTATGCTACTGTGCGAAATTTAAACTTTTTAACCATAAATCAGGGACATGAGCCTGAGGAGAAAACTATTTTGCGGTTTGACGATGTGCAATCGTTTTTATATTACATTCAAACCGATAATGTTTCAAGAGATGAGTATATTAATTCTATCAGCCAGACTAATTTTGATTTAGTAATAATGGATTTAACTTTTGATGGAATAAATGAATTTACCGCAGAGGAAATCTCAAAAATTAAAACCGGGTTAAATAAGGGAAAAGGGGGATATGTTATTTGTTATATGAGTATTGGAGAAGCAGAAGATTACCGTTATTATTGGAAGGATGAATGGTTGAAATCAAACGGGGAAATTTCAAATGATGCACCTGAATGGCTTTATGCTGAAAATCCGGATTGGGAAGGGAATTATGATGTGCTTTATTGGAACAGCAACTGGAAAAATATTATTTACGGAAATAGCGCTGCATATCTTGATAAAATTATAGCAAAAGGATTTGATGGCGTTTACTTAGATATTGTGGATGGTTACGAGTATTATGAAGATGTGATGGGGCAGTAGTGCCCAAAATTAGAAAGTAAAAAATACGGAGTTAGTTTGAAATTTAGAATATAGTTTAAAAAGCTTTGCATCTTAGTTATTGGTTATTTATCATAATCTTAAATTTTTTTCTTGGAAGCAATAGCTAATTGTCCAATGGCTATTCCTTGATCGTTTACAGGAATACTATGTGGTACATATACTTTTAGATTTTCTTTCGCAAGTGCAGTTTCAATTTTTGAAGTTATATACTTGTTTTGAAAAGTTCCTCCTGACAATACAACTTTTTTGATGCCTGTTTGTTTACTAATTTCATTAACCTTAGTAATAATTACCCTGTTAATAGTATTATGAAATTTTGCAGCAATTTCTGAGTTTGATTTTCGATTTTCTACATCAATAACAATTTGACGAATTGTTTCAGAAAAAGAAATTGTTTCATTAACAAATTCAAAATCATAATAACTATTTATTTTATTTTTAATAATTGATTCTAAGCGCATGGGAGCTTCTGCATGAAAAGATGAAAACAGATTAATGCCTAAAATTCCGGTTATTGCATCAAATAGCCTTCCGGCACTTGAGGTTAATGGCGCATTAATCTTATTATCAATCATTTTTTTTATGGATGTAATATTTTTCTTTTTTATTTTTTCAAACAATGGAAGCGGTAAGTTAAAAACATCATCGCCAAAAGCACTATATAAATAAGAAAAGGCCATTCGCCATGGTTCTTTGGTTGCTTTATCGCCACCGGGCATTGGTATATAGTCAAAATGTGAATATCTTTCAAAATCCAATAAATCAGTAACTAAAAATTCACCACCCCAAATATGGTTATCTGTACCTAAGCCAATGCCATCAAAACTAACTCCAATAATTTTTTCATCTAAATTATTATCTAACATAACTGATGCAATGTGCGCATGATGGTGTTGTACTTTTACAATTTTCAGATTTTTATTTTCAATTAAAAGCAATTCGGCAAATTGCGATGATAAATAATCAGGGTGTAAATCGCATGCAACTATTTCAGGCCTGAATTTGAACAGTTTGCTAAAACGATGATAGGTTTCTTTATAAAATTCATAAGTTTCAAAATTCTTTAAATCACCAATATACTGGCTTAATATTGCCTGATTTCCTTTTCCAATAGCAAATGAATTTACAAGCTCGGCACCAACAGCTAAAATACTTTCTACATTTAGATTTGTTCTAATGGGGTGTGGCGTGTAACCTCTTGACCTTCTTAATATTCTGGGTATATTATTAATTACCATTGTTACAGAATCGTCGGTTCGGTTAAAAATTTTCCTATTATAGGTTATAATGCCGTTTACTTTATTATTAAAGCTTTCCAGTGCTTTGTTGTTAGAAATCAAAATAGGTTCATCGGAAAAATTACCACTTGTTAAAACAATGGCCGGTGTTTTAAGTCTTTCAAAAAGTAAATAATGAAAAGGCATATATGGCAACATAGCACCAATGTTGGTTAGCCCATTACAAACTTCATATGCTAAATATTCTTTTTTTTGCAAAAGAACAATAGGCCTTCTCCATGAATTTAACAGTTTTTCTTCAACCTTATTTATTACAGCATATTTTTTTAGTTCAGTAATATTTTTGAACATTACGGCAAAAGGTTTTCCATCACGTTTTTTTAAATTGCGTAATTCTGATACAGCAATGTTATTTAACGCATCGCACATTAAATGAAATCCCCCCAAGCCTTTTATAGCAAAAAATTTTCCTTTTTCAATCCCTTCTTTTAAATGTTCTAAAATTAGGTTTAAGTCTGAAGTTTTAATAGTAGAATTTGTAAAAGAATAAACCGGGCCACAATGGTTGCAAGCTACAGGTTGTGCATGAAATCTCCTGTTTGTAATAGTTTTATACTCTGCTTCACAAATTTCACACATATTAAATTCGTGCATGGTTGTTTTTTGCCGGTCGTAAGGTAAACTTTTTATAATTGTAAACCTGGGCCCGCAATTTGTGCAATTAATGAATGGATAATCAATACGGTGTTTTTGGTGTTTCATATCATATAAACATTCGTCACAAACTGCAATATCCGGACTAATTTCGGTTACATGATTTGATACATTGGTACTTTTTTTTATGTAAAAATTTTTGAATTCTTCTGTTTCAGCTTTATTCACCGTAATTGAATAAATATTTGAAGCCAATGGAGCTTGTGATTTTATTGATTCAATAAATTGGCTAATAGTGGAATTTGCCGAACTTACTTTAATTAAAACACCATCATTCCTGTTTTCAACCCAGCCGGTTAAGCCGAACTCTTCTGCCAACCTGTAAATAAAAGGCCTAAACCCAACTCCTTGAACTAAACCGGAAATTTTTATAAGATAGTTTTGTTTAGAATTGGTTATCGGTTTCGGCATGAATTAATAATAATTTTACTTTTTACAATCATTAAATGCAACACTGTAACATGCTTAAAATTAAAGAAATATATTAATTTTTT
>JAADFW010000026.1:8605-18086 GCA_013152655.1 Chlorobiota bacterium | reverse complement strand
ATATGAAAAGTCTAAATTTTGAACTTGAATCATTCGTTGAGTTTTATTTGTGCTAACGATGGCACTAAACTATTTTGCCGTATTTATTTCTTTTCTTTTTTATTTTACTAATTTACTCAAACAAAGTTAATTAACCTCCAAAAATCACAAAACAGGCAATTGAGTTTAGCGTGTACTATCCACTAATATTTTTACTATTTACCATTTGAAGTATTTTACAAAACTATAATTAAAATTATTATCAATTCCTTCAGAAGTTAAATAAATAATCATTTTAAATTCTCCAGTACCTGAGAGATTTATAGAGAATTTTCCGTTTTCTGGATAAACAAATAATTCATAATAAGCATCCATTCCTTCATAAGGATTATCCGTATTAAAGCTATAAGAACCATCATCTATTGGAATAAATTCTATATCTCCACCGGTTTCGTTAGTTTTCCCCAAATAAATTATAAAATAATAATTATTTGGTATATTGTCTGCTCCTATATAATAAGGTGTATCCTCCTGAAGTATAGAATTATCAATGATTCCTAATAGATTTTTACCATATTCAGTCGAATTTGAGTATTCTATTTCTATATAAGGTTCAAAATCTGTATTTGAATTAAATATTTCCACATATTTAGGAAATTGGTTGAAAATAGTATCATTATTGTAAAAATTAGAAAGATTTTTCCTAATTGTTCCTACATCAAGAAACATTGCTGAAGTAGCTAATTTACTTTTTATTTCATCAGAATTTAATTCACCATCTTTTTGAATATCAAATGAAAAATTTGATAACAATTCTGTTAATGATGAAAGACTAATGCTTCTGTCATAGCATTGGAAAATACTTGAAATAACTAATAATTTTGCATTTAGTTCACTTGAATTTGAAATATCCAGTAATTCAAAATCCTGCAAATTATTACTTTCAAAATTGAATATGCTTAATATTTCATTTTCTGTTTGAATCTTTGCTTCATTATAAGTTTTATTTTCTACCTGAACAAGATATTTTAATCTTTCATAAGAAATATGTGTTAATGTATTTATGTTTATGGTTGCTGAATTTGAAAGGTCAGCAATAGTTCTTAAAACCATTTTTTCTTCTGTTGCCTTACCATTTAATTCATTGTAATAATATCCATCTGCTATTATTTCAACATAGTTTGATTGGAATTTAACATCGGGAAAAGCAAAACTACCATCTATATCCGAAACTGTTGTATTATAGTTTAATCCTGTAGGGCGTAATGTTTTATCTAATTCGGAAATAGTAATATTTGTTCCCGGCCTAAAGGGGCCTTTTTGTGCTTTTCCTGTAACATTATAAATCTTAGATTCATTTTCTTTATTACACGATATTAAAACAAAGAATATTGCTATAATACTAATAATAGATTTTAAATTCATTTTTTATTTTTGTTAGTTACTTCATATTTATTATTTGTGGCTAACTAAGTCATATATTCAATTACACAGGCTTCACTTATACAAGTGAGTTGTAAAATGAGCTAATATATTATATTATTAGCCCAAACCTGCTATGTTAGGAGAACATGAATATAAAACTTATATAAACACATAAGCTGATAAATAATACTATTTCAAATATTTATCAAACCAATTAAAAAACTCACGTTGCCAGAGTATGCTGTTTTGCGGTTTTAGAACAAAATGAGTTTCATTAGGGAAATACAACAATTTACTGGGCACTCCTAACATTTGCGCAGCTCCGAAAGCTTCCAGGCTTTGCGTATATGGAATTCTTAAATCATTTCCACCGGTTACAATCATTATTGGTGTATCCCAGTTCTGAACATATTTATGAGGCGAAAAAGTATATGATTTTTGTGCCTCTGCATTGTCTTTATCCCAATAAGCTCCACCATAGTCATGATTAACAAAAAACATTTCATCTGTAGCCGGATACATTGATTCAAAATCGAAAATACCACAGTGTGATATAAATGCCTTAAACCTTCCCTGATGATTTCCGGCTAACCAGAAAACCGAATAACCTCCATAACTTGCTCCTACAGCACCAATCCTATTTTCATCAATAAATGATTTTTGTTTAAAAGTATCTACGGCACTTAAATAATCTAACATATTTTGTCCGCCATAATCGCCGGAAATTTGTGCGTTCCATTCTTGGCCGAATGTTGGCAAGCCTCTTCTGTTTGGAGCGATAATAATATAATTGTTAGCTGCCATTATCTGAAAATTCCAACGATAGGAAAAAAACTGGCTAACAGCAGATTGCGGGCCACCCTGACAATAAAGTAAAGCCGGATATTTTTTATTGGCATCAAAGTCAGGAGGATAAATTATCCAAACCAGCATATCTTTACCATCGGTTGTTTTAATCCAGTTTTCTTCTACCTTTCCCATTGCAATTTTATTATAAATATCCTGGTTTGTAAAGGTTATTTGTGTTTCAGTACCTTTTTTCTCATCAATCCTATATATTTCAGTAGCCATTGACATCGACATTCTTTCACCTACTAAAGTTTTCCCAACTTTTGAAAAAGAATTATAGTTATGAACACCTTTTGTAATTTGTGTTATTTTTTTAAGCTCAAAATTATAATTATAAATTTGATAGGTTGCTTTTATCCCACTAATAAAATATATTTTTTGCCCATCTTCATTCCATACTAAATGCGATACATTTTGGTCAAAGTCTTTAGTAATATATTCTTTAGTTCCGGTTGCTAAATCCATAACAAAAAGTCGGTCTTTATCAGACTCATAACCCGGTGTTTCCATGCTTTGCCATGCAATTTTTTTGCTATCCGGTGAAAATCGCGGGTATTTATCGTATCCGAGCATACCTTCTGTTATATTATCTGTTTCACCTGTTTCAACGTTATACAGGTAAATATCAGAATTGGTACTTACTGCATAATCTTTCCCGGTTAATTTTTTACAAGTATAAGCAATGTATTTGCCATTGGGGCTCCAGGTAATTTCAGCAGCATCAAAATAAGGCGAGAGAGGCGAGTCCCAATGCTCTCCTTTCATTATGTCAGCATCATCAATTAATTGTCCGTTTAAATACGATGCAACAAAAATATGGCTATAAGCATAATCACTCCACTGATTCCAGTGCCTGTACATTAAATCATCAATTATTCTAACATTAACTTTAGGCAGGTCGGGATATATTTCGTTTGGCTTTTTATCTAATTTTACATTTTTAGTGTATAAAATATATTCGCTGCCGGGGCTATATTCAAAACTATTAACATTACCTTCAATATCTGAAATCTGTACTTTATCAGTTCCATCCGCATTCATCTCCCATATTTGATAACTTCCACTTTCATTGCAAATAAATCCAATTTTATTTCCATTTGGCGACCATCTTTGATTAAATTCAGACCCATCAAAATTAGTTAATTGCTTTACATTTTTACCATTTGCCATTACAGACCAAATATCCGTATTGCCCTTATTCTCGGAAACACTATAACGAGTTACGCCATAAATTACAGTTTTACCATCATTAGATAATCGGGCATCGCTTACTCTTCCAAATTGCCATAAAATTTCAGGCGTAAGCCTGTTATTCTGCGCATTTGAATAAAACAATAAAAAGAAAACAGCACTAATAAATAGTATAATTTTTTTCATAACTTAAGGTATTAGTTAACACTTATTTTATCAAGCCTGTTTAGGCCATTAATTGCAAATTCATAATTTTTAGTAATGCTTAAAGCTTTTAAATAATCATTTTTAGCAAATTCTAAGTTTTTAAGCTGCTCGTAACAATATCCCCTGTTATAGTATGCTTCCGTATATTGATTATTTATTTCAATTGATTTTGAATATTTAACAATAGCTGAATCGTATTCATTAAAATACTGCATATAAATATAACCAAGATTAAAATAAATAGTTGGCTGTAAGCTATCAATGTTATTCAGAATATACGTATACTCATTAATTGCTCTTTTCTCCGAACCATTTTCCTGATAAAACATTGCCAGGTTATAATGTGCTTCCATGCTTAAAGGTATTATTTTAATAGCATTTTTATAATAATAACATGAAATACTATCTTTTTTTTGTTGGTATAACAGTCCCAATAACATATAAGCATCATAATATTCTGGTTCTTTTTCAGCAGCAATCTGGAAATTTTTAATTGCCATTGAAGTATCGCCCGTTTCTTTATATATCATTCCTTTTGTAAAATAAAGCTGTGGCAAATTACGGTTAACTTTCTGTGCTTTATTAATATATTCCATGGCTTTAGTGTAATTCTTTACATAAAAATACAGATTCGCCATTCGTAATAATGCATCGGAATTGTCCGGCTTAAAATGTAAGCATTTTTCAAGAATTAATTTTGTTTTGCCTGATTTCCCAATTTTCAGGTATAAATCGGCTAAATGAATATAATTAGTAGTATTAAGCGAATCTATTTTAACGGCAATTTCTAAATCGTTAATTGCTTCATCAATCTTGTTGTCAAGAATAAGTAATTTTGACCGTTCTACAAACAAATTAGCATTCAACGGATTTTTTCTTATTTCCTGCGAAATTTGTTCAATTGACTTTATTGAATCATTTCTAACTAAATTGTTTTCAGAAAGTTGCTTACTATTTTGATTTGTGGAACACGAAATAAAGAATCCGGCAATTCCCACAAGAATATGACTAATTTTAATCATTTATTTTTTCAGTAATTTTAGCTTCTAATTCTTCTGCAAGTTCAGGATTATCTTTAAGCAACTGTTTAACAGCTTCTCTGCCCTGCCCTAATTTTGTATCACCATAACTAAACCATGACCCGCTTTTCTTAATAATTTCGTTTTCTACGCCAAGGTCTATTATTTCGCCCACTTTAGATATACCTTCACCAAACATAATATCAAACTCTGCTTTTCTAAATGGTGGAGCTAATTTGTTTTTTACAATTTTCACTCTAGTGCGATTACCTGTAACATCTTCAGAATCTTTTATTTGTCCAATTCTTCTAATGTCAATTCGTACCGAAGCATAAAATTTCAGAGCATTGCCACCGGTGGTTGTTTCAGGATTTCCAAACATAACTCCAATTTTTTCACGTAATTGATTAATAAAAACACAACAAGTATTTGTTTTACTGATATTAGCTGTTAGTTTCCGTAATGCTTGAGACATAAGCCTTGCCTGAAGTCCCATTCTGGAATCGCCCATTTCTCCTTCTATTTCAGCTTTTGGTGTTAAAGCAGCAACAGAGTCAATAACAATAATTTCAACTGCACCGGAACGAATTAAATGATCAACAATTTCAAGTGCTTGTTCTCCGTTATCCGGTTGAGAAATCAATAAATTTTCTATATCAACGCCTAATTTTTCAGCATAAAAACGGTCAAATGCATGTTCGGCATCAATAAAAGCAGCAATACCTCCTGCTTTTTGAGCTTCTGCCATTGCATGCAAAGCTAATGTTGTCTTACCCGAAGATTCAGGGCCATATATTTCCACAACTCTTCCTTTTGCATAACCTCCGACACCCAACGCCGAATTTAAGGCAATTGAACCGCTTGAAATAGCAGGGACATCAACAATAACCTTTTCACCCATACGCATAACAGTACCCTTTCCAAAATTTTTTTCTATTTTATCAAGGGTAAGCTGTAAAGCTTTTAATTTTTCTTTGTTTTCTGTATTTTCTTTACCCATAATCTTATATAATATTAATTCGTTTTTAGTTCTTCCAATATTTGATTTGTATGATCTTTAGTTTTAACTTTAGTTATAATTTTTTCAATTTTCCCATCCTCGCTAATTATAAAAGTAGTCCGATGCACTCCTTCATATGTTCTTCCATACATTTTTTTCTCACCCCAAACTCCATATTGATTTAGAGTCTTTTTTTCAATATCAGCTAATATATTATATTGAAAATCAAACTTATTGCTAAATTTTTGATGTGATTTTACAGTATCAGGACTTATGCCAATAATTTCAAAACCTTTCTGAAGAAGCGTGTTATAATTATCATTTAAATTGCAGGATTCCGCTGTACAACCCGGAGTATTATCTTTAGGGTAAAAAAACAAAATTACCTTTTTCCCTTTGTATTGTGACAAAGTAACTTCATCCCCATTTTGATTTTCTAATTTTATTTCAGGAGCCTGTTGTCCCTCTTTTAACAAAGCCATATTATTTTCTATTTAAGATTTTTACAAATATACCTTATTCTTAATTTTATTGAAATAATTTATTTTTTTGTTATTAACAAAGTAACCGAAAGAAAAGTACTAAATACTTATAACAAATATATTTTAATAAATAACCAATAAAAAAACCAATCAATATCTAAAAGTAAGTGAATTAAAGAATTTAATTATACGAATAAATGCTTTTGTACTCCTTATTTATTTTAAAAGACAGAGAATAAGCAGTTATTCATAAAAAAATATATAAATTTGAAACATAAATAATAAAATTATATTCTTTTAAAAGCAAGAATGAAAACAAGAGAAAATTTAAAAGATAAAACAAATTCAGAATTTACAAAAAACAGCAATCATTTTTTAATATTACATAATGATGATGTGAACAGCTTTGATTTTGTAATAGAATCGTTAATTGATATTTGTCAACATAAAATGGAACAAGCTGAACAATGTGCATTTATAACACATTATAAAGGAAAATGTGATATTAAAAAAGGTGTTTTTGATGTTTTGGTTCCTATAAAGGACAAGTTAGCACAATTAGGATTAAGTGTAACTATTGACTAATTTTTTATGACACTAACAGCAATTATAGTTTTAATCATTTTAGGAATTTTACTTCTTTTGGTAGAATTTCTGGTTATTCCGGGAATTACAATAGCAGGTATAGGGGGTATTTTATTGATAGGAACTGGAATCTATTTTGGATATGATTCCTACGGAACTACTTACGGACATATTATTATGCTATGCACATTGGTAGTTTTAGTAATTATTATAGCATTTTCATTGCGAAGTGGAACATGGAATAAAATAATGCTAAAAGCCAAAATAGATGGAAAAATGAATGTGATTAAAGAACAAGATCTGAGTATTGGAGAAATTGGAAAATCTATTACACGTTTAGCTCCTATTGGGAAAGCATTGTTTAAAGACATAGAATACGAAGCCAAAACTAATGGTGAATTTGTTGATCAAAATTCTGAAATTGAAATAATTAAAATATTATCAAATCAAATTATTGTTAAACTAAAATCTAATTAATATGACAGGTGTTGCAATTTTAATTTATGGTGTCATAGTAATAGTTTTACTTCTATTGCTATTGTATTTTATTCCAATTGGCTTATGGTTCCAAGCCTTAGTTTCAGGAGTCAAAATATCGTTATTACAACTTGTTTTTATGCGTTGGCGAAAAGTTCCTCCGTCAATAATTGTTCGGTCATTAATTGAAGGAACTAAAGCCGGAGTTGCATTAAACCGGAATGAGTTAGAAGCTCATTATTTAGCGGGAGGACGCGTTGCTGAAGTTGTTCATGCCCTGGTATCAGCATCAAAAGCTAATATTGAGTTGTCTTTTAAAATGGCAACTGCTATTGATTTAGCAGGGCGTAAAGTTTTTGAAGCAGTACAAATGTCAGTAAACCCTAAAGTAATTGACACACCACCGGTTACAGCAGTTGCTAAAGACGGAATACAGTTAGTGGCAAAAGCCAGAGTAACCGTTAGGGCTAATATTAAACAACTTGTAGGTGGTGCAGGTGAAGATACTGTTCTGGCACGTGTTGGAGAAGGAATTGTATCATCAATTGGTTCGGCAAGTTCTCATAAAGCTGTGTTAGAGAATCCTGATTCTATTTCAAAATTAGTTTTAGATAAAGGATTAGATGCCGGAACTGCCTTTGAGATTTTATCTATTGACATTGCTGATGTTGACATAGGAAAAAATATTGGTGCTGTTTTACAAATGGACCAGGCAGAAGCCGATAAAAATATAGCACAGGCTAAAGCTGAAGAAAGGAGAGCTATGGCTATTGCTTTAGAACAGGAAAATAAGGCACTGGCACAAGAAATGAGAGCCAAAGTTATTGAAGCAGAAGCAGAAGTTCCAAAGGCAATGGCAGATGCTTTCAGGGAAGGCAATCTTGGAATAATGGATTATTACAGAATGAAAAATATTGATGCTGATACATCAATGAGAAAGTCAATTTCTAAATCTCCCCGAAAAAATAAATAGTTTTATATAAAAACATGAATCTAAAAAAAGGCTATCAGAAAATGATGGCCTTTTTTGTTGTTTTTTAAATCATAATATTTTTGTCTGAAAATTATATTTTTATACTTTTGTGCCACTTCTTGAAAGAATAGAGAGATAGACGCCCATATTTCGTTAATTATCGAAACTATCGGGTGATTGAAACTCTCAACAGGAGAGATGGGTGAGTGGCTGAAACCACCAGTTTGCTAAACTGGCGTACGGGTCAAACTGTACCGGGGGTTCGAATCCCCCTCTCTCCGCCTTCGCCCGGCAAAGCTTTATGCGCAGTCGGGCGTTTTAATTTTATACCTGCATTTTACAAACCGATGATATAAATAGTATAGAAGCTATTTGTAAGAATTAAAAAATAGTAATACATTTAAATTTATTTACAAATTACTCTAAACTTTACTTCAATGTTTGATTTTGAAAAATTAGATATTTACCATGTAGTTAAAAACCTTAATACAAAAGTGTATATATATTTGCATGAGAATAATATAATTGAAGATTATTATAAGGATCAATGGATAAAAGCCAGTCTTTCGTCAGTTCAAAATCTGGCTGAAGGGGTTGGAAGAGTGACTCCTGATGAAAAAAAACATTTTATTTCGCTTTCAAGAGGAAATATTTTTAAGAGTGTTGCAATTTTGCAACTAATAAAAGATTTAAAATTAATTGAAGAACAAGACTATGGTTCATTTTATGATGAATATGAGAAATCTTCAAAAATGCTTTTGGGAATGTTTAGAAGTATAAAATAAAAAATGCATTTTTTTACTTGTTAAATATAAAACATTTTTATTTCTTTGCACCGCTTTAAAACAAAAAGTACAAGTTCTTACAAATAATCTTAGGATAAAGCACATGCCAATAGTTATTGGAACGATTGGCGCATCACGATTTATATCGGGAGGGCAGTAAGTGCAAATCTTTTGTATATAAAATAACCGGAATAATGAAATAAATACGGGGTATGGCGCAGTCCGGTTAGCGCACCTGCTTTGGGAGCAGGGGGCCGCAGGTTCGAATCCTGCTACCCCGAATCCTGCTACCCCGACAGAAAACCTGAAAGGAATCAGTAAATTGATTCCTTTTTTTTGTTTACTTTTTTTATAAACTATTTTATGAGCAAAAATTTTGGGTGGCGCATCCCGATTAGCATCGGGAGGGACGCTGGTGCGAATCCTGCTACCCCGACAGAAAACCTGAAAGGAATCAGTAAATTGATTCCTTTTTTTTGTTTACTTTTTTTATAAACTATTTTATGAGC
>JAADFW010000026.1:0-8556 GCA_013152655.1 Chlorobiota bacterium | reverse complement strand
GGTGCGAATCCTGCTACCCCGACAGAAAACCTGAAAGGAATCAGTAAATTGATTCCTTTTTTTTTGTTTACTTTTTTATAAACTATTTTATGAGCAAAAACTTTGGGTGGCGCATCCCGATTAGCATCGGGAGGGACGCAGGTGCGAATCCTGCTACCCCGACAGAAAGCCTGAAAGGAATCAGTAAATTGATTCCTTTTTTTGTTTACTTTTTTTATAAACTATTTTATGAGTAAAAACTTTGGGTAGCGCATCCCGATTAGCATCGGGAGGGACGCAGGTGCGAATCCTGCTACCACGACAGAAAACCTGAAAGGAATCAGTAAATTGATTCCTTTTTTTGTTTACTTTTTTTATAAACTATTTTATGAGCAAAAACTTTGGGTGACGCATCCCGATTAGCATCGGGAGGGCCGCAAGTGCGAATCCCGACAAA
This sequence comes from Chlorobiota bacterium, assembly GCA_013152655.1. Lineage (GTDB taxonomy): Bacteria > Bacteroidota > Bacteroidia > Bacteroidales > B39-G9 > JAADFW01. The sequence continues at coordinate 8,120 of JAADFW010000026.1, read as the reverse complement.
CAAAAAGCCTTGCACGATAGTGTGAAGCTTTTTTATTTGAAACAAAATATTAATACATCTACTAAAAGGGAGATTGTTTCTCTGAAATCAAATTTTTATTCCTAAAACTGTTACATCATCTATTTGAATCGATTTCTTTTTCCACAACTCAAAACGTTCATTAAGAAGGTATTTTTGCTCTTGCAAATCCTTTTGACAAATTTCTATTAGTAACTTTTTAAAATTTGCGAAAAGAAACCGATTTCCGTTTTCTCCATTCATTTGATCAATATAACCATCAGAATACAAGTAAATTACATCATCTTTTTGGAGAGCAATTTTATTATCTATAAAGGGAGTTTCTTTAATATAAACACCAATGGGATTATTGACCGGTGAAATTTCTTCCAGTTTTTTGTCACGAATTAGAATAATAGAGTTATTGGCTCCTGCATAGATAAGTTCGTTATTTTCTGTATCTAATCGGCATAAAGCAATATCCATCCCATCACGATTTTGATTTCTGCTACCTGTTTGTTTCAGGCTGTTCTTCACCATAATACGAAGCTCTTCCAAAACTTCTGCCGGCTTTAAAAAGTATTTTTCATTTACTATCTCGTTTAAAAAAGATATTCCCAACATACTCATTAATGCACCCGGTACTCCGTGTCCGGTACAATCCGATACAGTAAAATAAACATATTGTCCTACTGCTCTTATCCAGTAAAAATCGCCACTTATGATGTCTTTGGGGCGATAATAAATAAAATATTGCTTAAAATATTTTTTAAATTGTTCTTCTAACGGTAAAAGAGCATGTTGTATTTGTTTAGCATAATTAATACTATCAAGTATTGCAGTACGATGTTTTTCAATCTCATCTTTTTGCGCAGCAATTTCCTTTTTTTGCTGATTTAAAGTTTCATTTTTTAACCGTAATAAATGATTTCTTTTGCGCCTGTTTCGCAAGCTCACATATAAATAAGCAATAAAAAGGGCTAAGAGAAATACTCCGGCAATTAGTAAAGTAGTAATTAACCTGCTCTTTTGTATTTTAAGGTTTTGAAAGCGTTTTTCCGCTTCTAAAATTTTAATTTTTTGTTCCTTCTTTTCTGTTTCATATTTTGTTTGTAAATCAAGCAATTGTTTGTTAGTTGCATTTTGCTGAACACTATCATAATAAATATGAAAAAGTTTATAGTTTAGATAAGCTTCTTTATAATTTTGTATGCTGTCGTTTAAAACAGCCAGAATTCCATATGTGTCTTTAATTAGTTGTTTGTCATTAACAATATTGGCATATTTTAGCGCATCATACAAAAAAGTTTTTGCTTTACCCGGGCTGCCCAACTGAATTAATAATTGCCCAATACTATTATTGGTAATAATTAAGCCACGTAAATCCTTTATTTCTTTTTTTAAAGCCAGCGATTTTTTATAATAAGAAAGTGCTTTAAAGATATTTCCTTTTAATTTTTCAAAATCACCAAGGTTATTATAACAAATAGCCATTCCTTTTTTATTTCCGTTTTCGGTATGCATCCGTAATGCCCTTTTTGTAAACATCATTGCTGAATCAGGCTTACCCAATTCTGAATAAAAAGCACCAATATTTTGAATTACATTAACTATATGCCTCCGCTTATAAACATTTAAAGTGTCCATTTTTTTAAGTGCATTCAAATGATAATGCAATGCTTCTTTTACATTTCCCTGATAGTAATAAATAATACCGATATTTACTTTTACAGCGTTAATATTTTCAGTTGAACCAATAATTTCATAATTCTTCAGTGCAATTTTAAAATTTTGTATTGCATCAAGATATTTGTTCTGATTTGTGTAAACAAGTCCTTTATTTATGCAAGCATTAGCTATTCCCAATTTATTATCGGCAAGTTTTGCTAATTCATAGCCAATACTTAGTAAACTATCGCTAATTTCATATTTACTCTGCTTATAATATGAAATTCCATTTAATATGTAACCTCGTAATATGCCCTCATCATAATTAATATTTTCTGATAGTTTCATGGCTCTGTTTCCGTAAAAAATAGCACTATCTGTATTAACAGTTGAATATAAATGTGCTAGCTCAAGGTAATTGTCAATTCGTACTGTATCGTGCATTTTCTTCAATAAAAGAATTTTTACACTGTCAATCTCAGTAAGTTGAGCCACACAATTGCTTAACGCAAAAAAGAGAAAAGCAAATGTTTTTATTTTTTTAAAAGGAGAAATAAGCATTTCTGTATTTTAAGTAGTCTATCAAAAATAATAGTTTTTAAATAAATTACTACTTTTTTTATTTTTAAAAACCAATTTGATAAAATATCAGCAACCCGTTTTATATGAAAAAACTACAATGGTTTTTCAACTTTCTGTTCAGTATAATTGCTTTGTCTTCCATCAGGCAGTTGGATAATAGCCTTTATAGCAATTATTGAGTCGGGTAAGCTCATTTTTAATTCTGATTTAAATAATTTTGAATTATTACCGGGTTTAGAACCATCAGATGAATAATAAATTTTAGCATTTGGTACTGAAGAATAGATATTCAAACTAAACTCATTTTCATTAATTATTGTGTATTTAATTTCAGGTTCCGGTAAACGAAAATTAATTCCATATTTCTCTAATAGCATAAAGTTGTTTGGCAAACGTTTTTGAAAACCATTCCAATCTTTTTGCCCGGGCTTTACCCATGCAATTTCTGATAATGCCAACAGGCGCGGATAAACCATGTATTCAACCTGTTGAGAGGATTTCATATATTCTGTCCATACATTTGCCTGAACACCAATTACATACTTTTGTTTATCAATTGAAATTTCTTTAGGCATTGGATTATAATCGTAAACTGTTTTTAACGGAGTAAACCCACCAATAGCAAAAGGCTCATATTTTGGATTTGCCTGGTAATGGTCAAAATACATTGCAAAACCCGGAGTCATCACTACGTTGTGTCCTGCATTTGCTGCGGCAATACCGCCTTTTTCACCTCTCCATGACATAACCGTTGCATTTGGAGCCAATCCGCCTTCGAGAATTTCGTCCCAACCTACTATATATCTGCCTTTTGAGTTCAGATATTGTTCTATTCTGCCAATAAAATAACTTTGCAAGCCATTCTCATCTTTCAAATTTTCCTTTTTTATTAACTCCTGACAAAAATCTGATTTTTTCCATTGTGTCTTAGGAACTTCATCTCCCCCAATATGAATATATTCAGACGGAAATAACTCCATAACTTCATCTAAAATATTTTGTAAAAAAGTAAAGGTTTTTTCATACGGACAATAAATATTATCAGTTATCCCCCATTTAGTAAGCACTTTACAAGATTCTCCAGTACAAGAATACTCAGGATAAGCAGCTAAAGCAGCTTGCGAATGACCAGGCATTTCTATCTCAGGAACAATAGTAACATATCTTTGTTCGGCAAATTTCACAACTTCCTTAATTTGCTCTTGTGTGTAAAATCCTTCATAAGGCACTCCATCGCCTATAAAAGGATTAAAATTTTTTTCAATAACTGTTTCACTTCGCTTTGACCCAATTGTGACCAATTTAGGATATTTCTTAATTTCTATTCGCCACCCCTGGTCATCAGTTAAATGCCAATGAAATGTATTCAGCTTGTATTTTGACATATTGTCTATATACTTCTTTATGAACTTTATATCGAAAAAATGACGACTTACATCAAGATGCAAACCTCTCCATTTATACAAAGGTTTGTCATAAATATTACAGTATTGAATCTTTACAATCTTATTATCTTTTTCAATAAGCTGACGAATGGTTTGAACTGCATAAAACAGGCCTGCTCCTTTGTTGGCAACTATAGAAACACCCTGTTGATTAACAGTAAGCTTATATCCTTCGTTGCCAAGACTGTCAATTTTAGCATTACTTGTAAAAAATATATTTGATTCGTCAGTAGGATTAGCAACAATATTAGCACTAATTCCATAAGTAGATAAAATACTTTTAAGGGTTGTGGCAGCGAGTATTTCATCTTTATTTTTGCCTACTATTTCAGCTCTATCGTTAATTTTAAGGTAATTATCAAATGCATGAATTTCAACCGGCAAGGGAATAACTTCATTTTTCAATCTCGATTCACTAACAGGATTAATTGAGGAACAAGCACTTAATATAAGTCCCGGGACTATTCCAAATAAAAAATATTTCTTCATATTATGATTCCTAATTTGTATAGAAAAAGAGTAAAAAAGCAATTTATTAAAATTCAATATATCAACAAATTTATCAATTTTATGAATATATTTCTCAAATACTTCAACAGCTTCATATTTGGCCATTCCTGATTTATCATTTGTTTTAGCTGTTAATCTGTTTCTGTCTTCTGCCCGCTATCAGAATTTTCGCTAATTTACCCATAAACAAAGAAGTATCTTTTTGTGACTGACATTTAATAATAGCATGACGTTTAAATAAATATCCGGGCCATTAGTACCAATATCTACTATATTGACAATAATTAAATTTGCAAATAGATTCCTCCTGTGTTTTCAATTTCTTCAATGTACCCATTGCAATATTCAGTTAAAAAACAAAATAAAAAACTACAAAACGTGTATATTTACAGCAAACTTCTTCAACCATGAACTCCAATAATTTTCAAAATATTTCACAATTAGCATCGCGATTTGTTAACAATACCAACCAGCATATATTCCTGACCGGCAAAGCAGGAACGGGAAAAACAACTTTTTTAAGAGAAATTATTCAAGTCACTCATAAAAATGTAGTAATTGCTGCACCTACCGGAATTGCTGCTATAAATGCCGGAGGTGTAACGCTGCATTCACTTTTTCAGTTACCTTTTGGTGCTTTTATTCCTGAAAATAATATTAATGCTGAAAATATTACTTTTCAGCTTAACACCCCAAAATCATTGTTGGCTTCCATTCAAATGAACAAATATAAACGTGCTCTTTTACAGGAAATGGAGTTATTGATTATTGACGAAGTGAGCATGTTGCGTGCCGATTTATTAGATGCCATTGACTCTATTCTAAAAAGTATTCGCAGAAAAAACAATAAGCCATTTGGTGGTGTACAAGTTCTTTTTATTGGCGATTTATTTCAATTGCCTCCTATTGTAAAAGATAATGAATGGAATGTTTTGCGGAATTATTACAAAGGAATGTACTTTTTTAATGCCTCTGCTTTACAAAATAACCAGCCAGTTTATCTTGAATTTGAAGAAATTTTCAGGCAAAGTGATCCCGAGTTTATTAATATTTTGAATCATTTCAGGGAAAATTGTTTAGACGAGTCTGATATTAAAATTTTAAACAAACATTATAAGCCTGATTTTAAGCCTTCATCAAACGAGAATTATATTTATTTAACGACCCATAATTATAAAGCCGATAAAATTAATAGCGAAAAACTGCAAGAATTAAAAGATAAATCATACACTTACGATGCTTCTGTAATTGGCGACTTTTCAGAATACAGTTATCCGGTTGAATATACGCTTGAATTAAAAAAAGGGGCACAGGTAATGTTCATAAAAAATGACTATTCAGGCGAGCATCTGTATTTTAACGGTAAAATTGGCATAGTTTCAGAACTTGATAAAGATAATATTGAAGTAAGTTTTACCGACGGTTCTCCGTCAACCCGGGTTGAGCCTTATGTATGGGAGAATAAGCGTTTTACACTGAACCGTGAAACCAATATTATTGAAGAAAAAGTGATTGGAACTTTTACCCATTTCCCAATTAAATTAGCATGGGCAATAACTGTGCATAAAAGCCAGGGATTAACTTTTGAAAGGGCAATTATTGATATTTCAAGTGCATTTGCTCCCGGGCAGGCTTATGTGGCTTTATCGCGCCTTACTTCGCTTAGCGGACTAATTCTTACCGCTGCGCTGCCAAAATCAGATTTAGAACAAGATGCGTTGGTTTTCAATTTTACCAAACAAAAAACCGACAAACTTAAATTGGAAGATTCTGTGGCTAAATTTTCTATTTCCTATATTGAAGAAGTTGTTTCACAGGCGTTTAATTTTTTACAAATCATTAACAGGGTAAAGTATGGCTTACTTGGCTACAACAAAAATGAGATTAGGTCGGTAAAACAAAAACATAGTAGCTGGGCAGTTGAAGTTTTAAAAAGCTGTGAAAATGAAAAACAAATTGCCAACAAATTTGTTAGCGAGGCAAAACAGATTCTGACAAACAAAACAGAAAAATCTATACTGCATCTCAGGGAAAGGGTTATTGCAGCAAGAAAGTATTTTGAACCAAAACTTCAGGATATTTCTAAAAGTATAACCACAAAAATTAACGAATTGAAAAAGGAAAAAGGAGTAAAAAAATATGTAAATGAATTAAAGGACTTGAATGCTTCTTTTTTAAAGCAGTTTTCTAAAATTAATAAGGCAGAAGCTTTAATTAACTCCTATTTAACTAATTCAGACTTATCAATAAAGAAAATTAAGGAAAGTACTTTTTATAAAGAAAACATTGAATTGAAACAGAAAAAGAAAGTTGCAAAATTAAAATCAAAAAAAGAGAAAAAAGAACCTCAGGTTAATACAAAAGACATTTCCTTTAAACTATATAATGATGGCTTAACAGTTGCTGAAATTGCTAAAGAAAGAGGCTTAAAAAACCAAACCATTGAAAACCACCTGGCATATTTTATTGAACAAGGCAAATTAGAAATTATTGATTTTGTTGAACAAGAAAAAATTGATCGTGTTTTTGAAATTGCCGATGAACTGGAAACAATAAACCTGGGCCCTATTAAAGAAATTGTGCTTGACGATATGACCTGGGGTGAAATCAGGCTTATAATGGCTCATTACAAAAGAATTAAAGCTCCGGAAATTGCTAAGAAAAAGGAAGAATAAATTGGTACTGACAATTGATATTTTCCACTAATTAATCCCGATTGCACTAAACTTTTGTTGCCGTATTTAACGCTTATCATACTTGTTTTACTAATTCGCTTATACAATAATATCGGGATTGTCGTTATAACCTTGCATTGTGGAAATTAATACGGGTTGGCACCATTCCTGGGCTTTACAAGTATAGCTACACAGTATAAATAGTACTGAAACAATGGTAATTGTTATTAGGTTTTTCATTGTTATATTTTTATTTAATTTGGGACTATTTGGATATTATTAGCTTACTCTGATACATTTCATTTTTATTATTTACAAATTTTATTAGATAAATTCCTGCTTTAATAGAACTCAAATCTATAATCTGACTTTTAGTGTAATTAATATTTTGGTACATTATAATTCTTCCATCAATTGAATGAATTGATAATTGTCCGGTTTCTAATGCAGGAAATTCTATTTTTGTTTTATCTTTAGCCGGATTAGGGTATATATTTTTTAATAATTGGTTTTCTATTTGCTTTACACTTTGATAACTGTCAGGATAGTTAGGATAGCAAGTACCATATTTATTATTGTAGTATATTAATTCATTATTATGATGTAAACATAATAGATTATTATTTTCATTTGTTGTCCAGTCTCCAGGCCATAAAAGTCCGTTTGTAGAGCCAATACCTTCAATCCATCTTATTCCTGTATCCCATTCGCCAGTATAATCCCATAAATAGAACCTTTTTCTTAGTTTTCCATTAATCTCAATACTATCTATTTTCTTTATGTTAAAATCTACCGATATGGGAATGTCAACAGTAATTGTATCACCAACTTGTGCATTAAAATTATATAAAATACCACTAGAATAAGGTCCAATAAAATAAACAATTTTGTCTTTTTCTAAAAGAAGTCCATAAAATTCAGCATTCTCCAATAAAAGTGTTGAGTCAAATAACATAAATAGTTTTTGCCATACTATCCCTTCAAATATTGTATCTTCATCAAAAATGGCATATTTCAAATTCATTGTATCATATTCAGGTGGAGCGGCAAAATCAACATATATTTCACTCCATAAAGCATTTGATGTTGGCATTGGAACATATTCATATTCCTGAGCTTTGCCAATGTTGCTGTATAGTACAAATAGTACTGAAAGAATGATAATTGATAGTTGGGGTTTCATAATACTATATTTCCGTTGGTTAATAATATAGGTTTAATTTGGGGTTATTTGTTAATAATC
>JAADFW010000025.1 GCA_013152655.1 Chlorobiota bacterium | reverse complement strand
AAAATTGAAGCTCTCAACGCCGATGCTATTTCTTTTTTTAAAAAAAATGATAATGTTTACTTAAGGGTAAAAAATATTATTAAAGGAATTATTAGTAAGAAAAAATTATCGAAAAAGAAAAAAAGCAGCAAAAGTGCATTTGTAGGATTTTTAGTAGTACTATTCGGGCTAAGTGCATTTTTCTTTGTACTGTACAAACTAGTTCCAAACCTCTTCTTCTTTTAGCAATATTTTTACAAGCTCGTTTTAACGGGCTTTTTTTCTGACTATTTGACAGTTTTATTTAATTGGCATATACTTTGAAAAGCAGCAGCTATAATTTAAAACTATGTCAAATCATTAAAATATTATAGCATGCAAAAAGGAACTATTAATGTAACTACAGAAAACATTTTTCCTATTATTAAGAAATTTCTTTATTCAGATCACGAAATTTTTCTCAGAGAAGTTGTTTCAAATGCAGTTGATGCTACTCAAAAATTAAAAACATTAGCTTCAGTTGGTGAATATAAGGGAAATGTGGAAGATGTAACGATTCAAATTAAAGTTGACAAAAAGAAAAAAACTTTAACAATTTCTGATAAAGGAATTGGAATGACAGCAGAAGAAATTGAAAAATATATAACACAAATTGCCTTTTCGAGTGCAGAAGATTTTGTTGATAAATACAAAGACAAAACCAATGCAATTATTGGCCATTTTGGGTTAGGCTTTTACTCAACTTTTATGGTTTCTGATAAAGTTGAAATAATAAGCAAATCTTATAAAAAAGGAGCAAAAGCAGTTAAATGGTCATGCGATGGAAGTCCTGAATATACTATAAATGAAACTAAAAAAGAAACTATTGGAACTGATATAATTCTATATATTGATGATGAATCAAAAGATTTTCTTGAAGAATATAAAATAAATGAATTGCTAACAAAGTACTGTAAATTCTTGCCTATTGAAATTGCTTTTGGTACTGAAAAAGATTGGAAGGATGGTAAAGAAGTTGACACAGGTAAACCAAAAATAATAAATGATACTAAACCGGCATGGACAAGAAAACCGGTAGATTTAAAAGATGAAGATTATAAAAAATTCTATAAAGACCTCTACCCTGTTTCTGACGACCCTTTATTTAATATTCACCTAAATGTTGATTATCCGTTTAATTTAACCGGAATATTATATTTTCCCAAAATTAAGAGCAATATCGAAATTCAAAAGAACAAAATACAGCTTTACTGTAATCAGGTTTTTGTTACCGATTCAGTTGAGGGCATTGTTCCTGAATTCTTAACTCTGCTGCATGGTGTTATTGATTCTCCTGATATTCCATTAAATGTATCGCGTAGTTATTTACAAAGTGATGCGAATGTTAAAAAAATATCAAGTCATATTACAAAAAAAGTTGCTGACCGGCTTGCTGAAATATTCAAAAAAGACAGAACAGAATTTGAGAAAAAATGGGATGACTTAAAGCTATTTATTGAATATGGAATGCTTACTGAAGAAAAGTTTTATGAAAAAGCAAAAAGTTTTGCCCTCTTTAAAAACTCTGAAAATAAATACTTCACAATTGAGGAGTACAAAAAACTAATTACAGAAAACCAGACAGATAAAAACAAGAGCCTGATAATTTTATATGCTACTGATAAAGATAAACAATTCAGTTTTATTGATACAGCAAAAGAAAAAGGCTACGATGTATTAATAATGGATGGCCAGTTTGATGCACATTTTATAAATCATCTTGAACAAAAATTAGAAAATACAAGATTTGTCAGAGTTGATTCTGATGTTATTGATAAATTAATACTAAAAGAAGACGCCAAAGAAAGTTCATTAAGCCCGGAAGAACAAGAGCTTTTGAAACCAATTTTTAAGAGTCAATTACCCCAAAATGCTACTTTTGATATTGTTTTTGAAAATTTGGATGAAAACGAAAGTCCTGTTATTATTACACAATCAGAATATATGCGCAGAATGAAAGAAATGGCTGAATTAAATGCAGGAATGAATTTTTACGGCCAAATGCCGGATAGCTTCAACTTAGTTATAAATACAAACCATACGTTAATTTCAAAAATTATTGAATCTAATAACAAAAAAAGCGGAAAAAAATTATCCGAAATAAATGAAAAATTAAAACCATTTGAAGAAGAAAAGATAGCTTTAGAAAAACTAAAAGAAGGAAAAAAGGAAGAAGAAATTGATCAGGCTGAAAAAGATAAATTAAGTGATGTGGAAAAACAAATTACTGAATTTAAAAACAAAAAAACACAAATACTAACTGAATTTGGCAAGAAGAATAAAATTGTTAAACAATTAATTGACCTTGCATTAATTGCCAATAACATGTTAAGTGGCGAAGAACTTACCAAGTTTGTAAAAAGAAGTGTTGATTTGATAAAATAAAAATAAGCAAATAATATATTAAAGCCTGTTATTAATTTAACAGGCTTTTTTGTTTTATTCATTTGATATGTGCGTAAATAATAATTTTATATTAAATTAACACGTTTTATTATAGCCACTAATTGGTGAGTATCAAACAAAATCAAGCATTTATGTATAAAATAATTCTTCTTTTACACTTATTAATATTAACTTTTTCAGGTTTTGCACAAAATCAAATTTTTAATACTTCTTCTAAAAAAGCTATCCAATATTACAATCAAGCTATTTACGAATACAACAAATTTAATTATGAAGATGCTTTGAAAAAATTAGATGCAGCCACTAAAAAAGATTCAAATTTTACTGAATCGTTTTTACTGAAAGCACAAATTTATGAATCGCTTAAAAATTATAAAAATGAAATATTAAACTACAATAAAGCTTTCAACATTGATTCTGCATGTTATCCTTATGGGTATTACTATTTAGCTGTTGCCCAATTAAATAGTGGTTTGTATAAAGATGCAAAGAATAATTTTAATAAATATTTAAATTTAAAATTACAAGATTCCAAATTCACAAAAGCAGTAAATAAATACATAAAACAATGCAATTTTGCCATTAGTGCGATAAAAAATCCTGTTCCTTTTAATCCTAAAAATCTCGGTGATAGCATTAACAGTTCATTAGATGAATATTGGCCATCGTTATCTGCCGATGAAAGTGTCATGATATTTACTCGTTTACTACCTAGAAGCAACAATAGTAATATGCAAAAAGTTTCTCTCAAGACACATCACGAAGACTTGTATATAAGTTATAAAAAAGACAGTATTTGGCAAAAAGCTCACAACATGGGGCCAATTATAAATACACGCGGCAACGAAGGGACACAATCCATTTCAGTTGATGGCCAGTATTATTTTTTTACCGCTTGCGACAGGCCTGACTCATTTGGAGGTTGTGATATTTATTATACTGAAAGAAAAAATAATTCATGGTCCACCCCTGTTAATGTAGGTTCGCCAATTAATTCTAAATTTAAAGAAACGCAACCTTCTATTTCTGCCGATGGGCAAACATTATATTTTGTGAGCAACAGGCCGGGAGGAAAAGGCAAATTAGATATATGGCAATGCACAATGGGAAATAATGGATATTGGCAAAAACCTGTTAATTTGGGCGACTCAATAAACACAAGCAAAAATGACGGTTCTCCATTTATTCATGCTGATGGCGAAACACTTTATTTCTCATCTGAAGGCCATATGGGATTAGGGAAAGCTGACCTTTATATGGCAAAAAAAGCAAATAATAATAAGTGGCACTCTGTTAAAAACTTAGGTTATCCAATTAATACCTTTAATGACGAACAAGGCTTATATATTGTACCAAATGGAAAGAAAGCCTATTTTTCTTCTAATCGCGAAAATGGCAAAGGACGAGATATTTATGTGTTTAAACTGTTTAACAAAATTCAACCAAATCCTGTTATGTATGTAAAAGGTGAAATTTCTGATGCTTTAACAGGTAAAAAACTAATAGCAAAAGTTGAATTAATCAATCTTAAAACAAATAAATCAATAGCAAAAGTTATATCTGACAATAATAATGGGACTTATTTAGTTTGTCTTCCATTAGGCTATAATTATGCATTAAATATATCAAAAAGGGGATATTTATTCCATTCAGAAAATTTTTCATTACTAAATATAACTACTGCACAAGAACCCATTGTTTTAAATGTTAAATTGCAACCCATTCAAATAGGTTCAAAAGTAATTCTGAAAAATATTTTTTTTGAAATTGATTCATATGAGTTAAAAGAAGAATCAACAAATGAACTTCAAATACTTATAGCCTTTCTTCAACAAAACCCTGATGTAAAAATTGAAATAGGCGGACATACTGATAATACCGGAACAGAATTACACAATATGGAACTGTCAACACAAAGGGCAAAAACTGTTTACGATTATTTAAAAGCAAATAGTATTGATTCTTCCAAAATTACATTCAAAGGTTATGGTTCAAAACAAAGAATTGATACTAATTCAACTATTGAAGGCAGGGCAAATAACAGAAGAACAGAATTTAAGATAGTTGATAAATAATTGGTTTATTTGAAATAATTTGTATTTTTAATCTAAAGTTATTATTTAAATTTATAAAAACTCATAAATCCTTAATGTGAAAGTAGTTAAAAACTTAATTATTGTAGCTATGTGCCTTTTTTTTGGAGTTTATTCTTGTAAAATAAAAAGGAAAACTGAAAATTCTAAAACCCAAAAAGAATTGGTTATATCTATGCGTAAAACAGCCTGTTATGGTTCATGCCCGGTTTACACGTTAAAATTATTTTCTAATAAAGAAATATACTTTATTGGAGAAAGCTACACAGAAAAAATAGGTAAATATTATAATTCTTTAACAGAAAATGAATATAATTTATTAATTCAAGCATTTCTTGCAGCTGATTTTTTCAACTTTAAAAATGAATATACCGGCAATATTACTGATATGCCAACTACTTATATTACATTTAATTATAATGGACAAACTAAAACTATTAAAGATTATTACAGCGCACCTGCTAAGTTGAAACAATTAGAAAAATTATTTGATAGTTTTCGGGAAAAAGAGAATTGGATATTACAAGACAGCCTTAATTAAAATAAGAATATTAAACAAAATATAATGTTAATAACATCAACAAAACAGAAATCGTTTTTCTTGCTTCTAAGTGTCTTCTTATTAAGCTTATCATTAGCTTTCAGTCAAGGTAATGATAATAAAATCGATTTAAAATCGCTGGATAATTATTTTGAAAATGCCAGAAAAGAGTGGAACATACCCGGAATGGCTGTAGCAATAGTAAAAAATAATGAAGTTATTCTTGCCAAGGGTTACGGTGTAAGAGATATACGGTATCCTGACAAAGTAGATAAAAATACTTTATTTGGAATTGCTTCGAATTCAAAAGCATTTACTGCTGCATGTATAATGAAGTTGGTAGAAGATAACAAATTAATTCTTGATAATCCGGTAACTGATTATTTACCATATTTTGAAATGTACGATCCTTATGTTAGCAAAGAAATTACGGTGAGAGATTTATTATGTCATAGAAGCGGGTTGGGTACTTTTAGTGGCGACTTAATATGGTATGCAAGTAATTACACTCGTAAAGAAGTTATAGAGCGAATAAAATACCTTAAACCCACTACAAGCTTCAGAAGTAAATATGGTTATTCAAATCTTATGTTTCTTACAGCAGGTGAGATTGTTTCAAATATTAGCGGGTTAACATGGGATGAATATGTTAAAACGAAAATATTCCAACCTCTCGGCATGAATTCATCAAACACTTCAATTAAAGATGAAAAAAAAATAAAAAATATTGCAACACCACATCTTACAGCTAACAATACAGTAATTCCTTTAGAATTCATTAATTGGGATAATATGGCTCCTGCAGGAGGAATTAATTCCAGTGTTTCCGATATGTCAAAATGGCTAATTACACAGCTTAATAAAGGAACCTATAATGACACAATTATTTTTTCGAAAAAGTCATCAGAAACTATGTGGACACCCCAAATGATAAGTAGAACAAGCCACCTTGACTCTACAATTCATTTTCATGCATATGGCTTGGGATGGGATTTATTTGATTATCATGGCCGGTTAATTGTAAATCATAGCGGTGGACTTGACGGAATGATATCGCATGTTGCACTTGTACCCGAAGAAAATTTGGGATTAGTAGTTTTAACTAATTCGACTAACTATTTGCCAAGTGCTTTAATGTATGAAATTATTGATAAATTTATTGGGGTAGAAGAACATGACTGGAGCTCAGTTTTTCTTCAATTTCAAAATAATTACAACAATTATAAAGAAAAACAAAAGAAATTAGATGAAGAAAACAGAGTAAAAAACACAAAACCTTCTTTAAAACTAATTGAATATACCGGAATTTACGGAGGCCCTATGTACGGAAATGCAAAAATCTCTTTAATTGACGATCATTTAGAAATAGATTTTCTTCCAACTACTATATTTAGTGCTACTCTAAAACACTGGCATTTTGATACTTTTGAACTAATTTTTAAGCACTATCCATCTTTGCCAAACGGGAAAGTACAGTTTCTTCTTGATGAAGAAGGGAAAGTAGTTGAATTTAAAGTGAATGTGCCAAATCCGGATTTTGACTTTACTGAATTGGAATTCAAAAAAATTGAAGAATAATTAATTATCAGACTCTTAGTATCACCTTTCACGATATAATTTTCTTTTTCTAAAATTGCTGTCTAATTTCATAGATTTTCTATAATCATCCTTATTTAAAATAAATTTCAAATAATGATATAATTCTTTTTGTTCATCGGGTGTTGATATAGCCTTATTCTTTAAATAAAAATCAATGGTGAGCATTTTTAAATCTTTATGAAGAATTCCAAATTCATCGGCCAATTGATGCAGGTAAATAGTATCAGCCGTATCAGCCGATAATGCATTTAATAACTCAATTCTCTTATCATGTAATTGCATTGTAATTTCCTTTGCCTCGGTTTTATATTGGTTTAAAAATTTATGGTGCTTATTTGCATGAAAATCCTTAAAATGAGGGTTATGCCTTAAAAATTGAGGAGGAGGAGGAAATGGCTTATTCATTAACTCACATTTTCTTCTCATGTAATTATGGTAGAAAATAGTTCCTATAGTTGAAACATTAAATATAAGTAAAATGATAATAATCCATAAATATATTTTTGAATTCGAATTTTTAATAAAATTATTCATTTTCGTATGTTAATAAGGTTAATTCAATATTTTCCTGTTTTAGCTCATTAAAGAATAAATCGTCTGTTTGAACTGAAGAATTATTATCATTAGCAATAGTTTGATAAGAATTTCCTACTAAAAAACCTGTAAACAATGCAATAATTAAAATAAATATTAAAAAGGCCGGTTGCAATATTCTTTGTTGCTGACGATTAGATTTGTAAGATATATTTTCAATTCTATTCAATATGCGTGTAGCTAAATAAGGATTAGGAATTAAATCCCTTTCTTTATCTATAACAGACAACTTGTTGCAAAGTTGTTTATATGCAATATTACAACTTGAACATAATTTTAAATGCTCTTGCATTGTATTTAGTTCATTATTGTTCAGCTCTTTATCAATATAAAATACCAATTTTTCTGTACATTCTTTACAATTCATTTTATATCGTTTTATTTATTGACAACTATTTGTATAAAAAACTTGCTCTAAACATCTATATTTTTAAAATGAATAAGCTTTTTTTGTAAATTAACTTTAGCTCTATGAATCAACGATTCAACCGATGATAAAGATAATTCCATTATTTCAGAAATTTCTTTATAAGATATATTATCATATTTATTTAAGGTAAATGCTATTTTCTGATTTGTTGGCAATGAATTAATTGCAGCAAAAACCTCTTTTGCTGTTTCTTTTAATTCCAATATTTTTAAAGGATGTGCGTAATCCTGCTCTTCAAATTCAATTTCCTTATTATCGTTAATTAATAAAAATGAGCTGAGATTTTTGACTATTTTATTCCTTTTCTGCTTTCTTATTAAATTAAGTGATTTATTTACAGTTATTCGATAAAGCCAAGTGCTTAATTTAGCTTCTTGCCTAAAAGAATATATTGATTTGTAAACCTGAAAAAATACATCTTGCACAATTTCTTCAGCATCTTGAGTATTATGCAATAAACCAATACTTACTTTAAAAAGATTATCCTGATACTTTTCAATCAATAAACGAAATGCATTTTTATCTCCATTTTTTATTGCATCAATTAGTTCAATATCATTCATTTAAAAGAAACAAATTGTTTTATTTAATTTAGACACTTTTAAAATATTTTTCTTGCACAATATACCTTAAAAGGATAATATTATTATATGTTATTGTTACAAACAAATATAAAGCAGGGAAATATACTAAAGGAATTTTAGTATCAAAATTATTGTATGTGTTGCCTTATTTTTTCAAGAATTAAATCGCTGTCAATAGGTTTTGTAATATAGTCAATAGCACCAAGTTGCTTGGCTTTGTCCTTATCTTCTTTTGAGTTTTTAGCAGTTACCATAATTACTTTAGTATTCTTAATTTGCATATTATGAATTATATTTTTAAGAATTTCGTATCCCGACATTTCGGGCATCATAATATCTAATAATACAATTTCAGGTTGTTTTTTAACTACTAAATTAAGAGCATCTCTTCCGGTAAGGGCAGTATAAACGATATAACCTTCAGCAGATAACAAATTTTCCAATAAAAATATGTTAGTGGTTGAATCGTCAACAATTAATATTTTTTTTTCTTGAATCATTTATTAAAAAAGGAGAAATTAAATTTAAAACTGTTACATTATTAACCTATCAAAAAGTAAAGAGCTAAAACTAACGATAGAGAAAAGGATTTAATCTCTCCTTTATTTTAGTATTGTAAATATAAATCATTTTAATAGAAATAAATTTGGAAAACATGCAAATTGATTAATTTAAACATCCTAATAAAACAATAAAAAAATGATTTATATCAATTTTTTTTAAATATAAAATGATTATATGCTAAAAAATGCGACTTTTGCATTAATAAATATGATATGTTCAATAAAAAAAGGAAATATAATTGTATTTCTTGTCCTTTAAAAACAAGTTGCTTTAATGTTCTCTCAGAAGAAGAATTACAAATACTTGACGATAACAGGTTAGAAATAATATATAATAAAGGCGAGATTATATGTAAACAGGGAAGTTTTGCAAATAATATTCTCCATATACCAGAGGGAATCTGTAAAATTTACGTAGAAAATAATGAAAAAAGATTAATACTGGATTTAGTAAATTATAATTTTCTTATTGGACTTAATTCATTATTTTATTCTAATATATTAGAATATAGTGCAGCTTGTCTTGATAATTCTATTGTGTGTTCAATAAACAGAAAGGCATTTGTTAAAATTGCTTCTACTAATACCACTTTTGCAATACTGCAGTTTGATTTCTTTAAAGCTAATTCCTTCTCCGCAG
>JAADFW010000024.1 GCA_013152655.1 Chlorobiota bacterium | reverse complement strand
TACTACAATAATGATTACCCATTAGTATTGAGAGTTAATAAATAGTTTAATTGTCGTAAATAATAGCCCAAGTCTACGTGATAACCATTACCACCCTTGGGCTATAAGTACGCCAATTCAAATACGGAAGGACAATGTCAATATTAAATACAAAGAACATAATACCTTGCTATACGCAATGCAGGAAAAAGTACTAAATATGGGTCAATGAATTATTACATTTAATAAATTATATTATAAATCTAAACAAATTTGAAATTAATTTTATTGCTAACTAAATTTAAAAAGTTATGAAACAATTATCTACTATTTTATTTTTATTGTTAATGTTTAGCGTTAATTATAAAATTTATGCTCAGCAAAAAGGAACAGTAACTGACTATGATGGAAATGTTTATCAAACAGTTGTTATTGGAGATCAGGAATGGATGGCGGAAAACCTAAAAACCACACATTATGCCGGTGGAACACCTTTGGTTGACGGGACAGGAATTGTTGGAGATTTTTCCGGTGATTACACTACCAAATACTATTTTTGGTATAATGATGATTCTGCAAATAGTGATATTTATGGAGCATTATATACTTGGGCTGCAGCAATGAATGGAGCTGCAAGTAGTGAAACAAATCCAAGTAATGTACAAGGTGTTTGTCCTGATGGTTGGCATTTGCCAAGTGATGCTGAATGGACTGAATTAACTGATTACTTAGGAGGTATTGAAATTGCCGGTGGTAAAATGAAAGAGACAGGAACTTCACATTGGAGCGTACCGAATGAAGGAGCTACAAATGAAAGTGGATTTAATGCACTTCCTGGTGGAGTTAGGGGGCCTAATAATAGTGAGTATTTTTTTGCTATGGGTGAACAGGGTAAGTTTCATAGTACAACAACAGAATCAGACGATAGTACCAGAACTTACAATAGACGGTTATATTATGATAGTGCTGAAGTAGATGAAGATACAGATAATAGTAATAACTCTTTATCTGTTAGATGTTTGAAAAACAACACAGGAACATCAATAAATCAAATTGAAAAGAATAATCCAATCAGAATATATCCAAATCCAACTAAAGGAAATATTTACATTGACCAATTAAGTAATAATCAATCCACTGTTTTTATATACAATTTGATTGGAAGTATAATTTATACTAAACAAATAACTCAAGCCAACGCTACTTTGAATATATCGGACTTGCAAAAAGGAATATATTTTATTCAGGTAAAAAGCGATAAGTCTTCGAGTACCGAAAAAATAATTCTTGAATAGCCATGAATTATTGTCGTACATATAGCCCGTGTGCAAGTGCAATCCGCACAATAAAGCATGGGCTATGTGTGCGCAAGCTATACCTGAAAGGCAAAGCCAATCTGAAAACATACAGAACATAAAAAATATAACCAATGGGGAGAGGAGCAAATTGGAAATGTAGAATTCTTAAAACAAACAATCTTTTATAATGAAGAATTTGTGCAAACCTAAACCGTTATAAGTTATTTGAAAGTTTATTGAAATTGTTTTAAGCGTAGTGTAATAGAATAAAACGTGAAAATTTTTACATTTTGTAAGCATTAAACTCTTTTACCTTTGAAATAATGCCAACTGCACATCCTTCTTTTTTATCTTTAAATTTAATGGTTAAATAATAAGTTCCTGATTTATTGCAAAAGAAATCAAAAGTGTCTTTACGAATATTTTCATTTGGGTTGTAGGTGCTTCCATAAACTGAATAATCATCGGCTAATTGCAGGATTGCAAAAGTTTTATTTAAGCTGTCGTTCTTAATGTTTAAGCGGTATTGATTTCCTTTTTTAAGCATTACTGTATAAATAGCCTGAGGAGGCATCTTCCCGCGTTTCCCTTTATTCAATTTTACGGGAAATTCTTTTAAAAACTGTGCGCCATTAATATCTTTCATGCCAAGTTTAATTAATTCTTTATTACACTGTGCATTTAGAATAACCGGAAAAAGTATAGCAATAAGGAGTACTAAATTTAATTTTTTCATTGTTTTTTAAATTATATATTAACCTGGAAAATTATTTTCATTGAACTCACAAACTCGGTTCATTCATTTTCTATGTATGGATACGAAACAATAGTGCGAAGGGTTATGGATAAATACGATTTGTTATGAACAATCGCAACAGGATTAGCGGTAATGTTAAGTAGCAGATAATTAGTAATATAGGTGAGTCAAAAAAAAGTTTATAAACAATTTTTAACTAACTAAGCATAAAATTATATATAAGAAAGGAAATATCTATTTTCCGCTGGCTTCTAAAACAGTTTTAACGGTATAAATCAGAATTTTGAAATCAACATATAATGACATATTTTCAATATAAATAATATCAAAATTTAAACGTTCAATCATTTCATCAACATTTTCAGCATAGCCAAATTTTACCTGGCCCCAAGAGGTTATTCCAGGCCTTACTTTTAATAAATGAATATAGTGAGGTGCTTTTTTCACAATTTGATCAATATAATATTTGCGTTCGGGGCGTGGCCCAACTAACGACATATCGCCTATAAGAACATTGTAAAATTGAGGTAATTCATCTAAGCGCATTTTTCGTAAAAATTTGCCAAATTTTGTAATTCTGGAATCGGTTTTACTTGAGAGTTCAGGCCCGTTTTGTTCAGCTCCATCAATCATTGAACGAAATTTATATATAATAAATGGTTTTCCGTAGCGGCCAATTCGCTCATGCTTATAAAAAACAGGGCCTTTAGAACTTAATTTTACACCAATAGCAAGTATTAAATAAACAGGCGAAAAAAGTGTCAAAATAATAACAGAAGTTATGACATCAATTAATCTTTTTAAATTTTCTTGCCAGGCTAGCATAAGTTGATGAGAAATTTGAATAAGCGGGGCACCATAAATAGAAGACATTTTTACAGTTCCGGTAAGAATATCATATAGGTCAGGTATTGCTTTAATTACTACATTTGTTTCTTCTAAAAGCCCGATGATTTTTTCTAATTCATTTTTTTCAGAAGATTCAATAGCAATAATTACTTCACTAATTTTCTTTTCTTGAATTACAGATTTTAAACTGGCTACATTACCAAGATGTGGTATATGTTTTGCTAACGGGAAATCACTGTCGCCATTTACATTAATAAATCCACAAAAAATATTGCCTGCCGATTTTGGTTTATTATTAAAAGCATTGTAAATATGAATCGCTTTGTCGTTTCCTCCTATAATTAGTGTGTTAAAACCAATAATCCGGTTTCTTAATTTATGAATAGTCCTGGATGTAATTATAAACCGGGGAATATAAGTTAGTGTGAAATGTAAACCCAATAAAACAATAAATGAAGTGTAATAATTCTTATAATTTAAAATTGTGTCATCAAGAATTAATACGAAAAATATAAATAGAACACCTATTATAGTTATTAATAAAGTTTGCCCAAACTCTTTTAACCTTGATTTTCTAAAAACATCTTTGTACTGTCCGGTAATATAATACAGCAACAACCAACAAACAGGAATAATAGCTAAGCCAAAAAAATATTTATCGTCAATAATTACAGAAAGTTGTAATCCGAGTTTATTTATTTCAAAATAGTATTTTCTAAAAATGAAAAACAGAGTCCAGGCAATAGCCGAAGATAAAAAGTCGAAAACGAGATAAAGTATTGTTTGTTGTTTAGTTTTCATCCAAATAAATTAATTTAATATTATCAAAATATATTTCTGCACGAGTCACGTCATCTCTTTTTAGAATTCCAAAATAAATTTCAAAATTGAAAGCGGTTTGAAAATTTTGTAAAACAGGTGTTAATTCAATATATATTTTGTTCCATGTATCGCTTGCATAAACAGTTAAAACAGGTTGTTGGTTTGTAATATATAAGCTATTTGCAAAAACACCTACAACAAATTCATTGTTGTTCTTATAATTAAGTTCAAGGTAAACCGGTGTGCCATCGCGTGGCAAGTTCCATGAGTCAATTGATTTGCCTTCAAAAATATTATTTTCACCCTGAATAATAATTTGGCCACATTTTTCACCACTGAAAAACTGAGAATTTGTTACTGTAATATCAACATCACTTTTGGCAGTTTTTGCTATTGAATGGCCTGGATGAAGTGTTTCTTCAAAATCTTCATTCCAGATAATTTTTGTTGATTCAATATAAGAAAATTCAGGTGTTATTTTAATGGTTTCAGCTTCATTATAAGTCAGATTAACCGAAAATGTTGAATAGAAAGGATAATAAATCCTGTTTTCGGTATATCCATTATTTTTTATGCCTGCTCTAATTTGCAGTACTTGCCCGTTTTCTGCAAGAACAGGAAAAAGCGCCGGTAATTCAAATGTACCCAAAGCTATTCCATCAATATTTACCCAAACATCTGAAATATTATGCGATATAATATCATTTGTAATTAAAACCGTATCAATTTGTATATAGGTTGGAATTTTTTCAGGTGGATTAATATAATCGCATGAATTAAAATAAAATAAACTTACTGTAAATATTAAGAAGTATAATTTTTTCATTTACTATTTAAAAAAGAAAATGCAAAAATAGATATAATATTTGTGTCATGCTAAAATTGATTGAAACAAGATTTTCAGGAGTCAAAAATAATAACAGATAGTGTAAGACAATAGGGAGTTTTTTGTTAATACTAATTAACCAAAGCCTTTTTTTACAGGCGGGTATAAATTTTATTCAATTCCGTTTGACGTTATTCTAAGTTTGTCTTGTATCCGGGCAATAACTTCCAATGCTTTTATTCCATAAGCAAGGCTTGGCGATATAGCCGGTTTTTTATTAATAATCTCTAAAAATTCGGTTAATTCAATTATTCTGGAAGATACATTTTTTACTAATTTTTTTCTTGATTTAATATGTGATTTTGAGCTATCAGTCAGTATTTTATTATTTATTAAATCAATAGATGATTTGAATTGATGACTATAAAAAGTAATGTTATAAGCTTCTTTTTTTGAAATAGTATTTATACATATTGTTGCAATAGTTCCATTATCAAATTCAAGGTTTATATTGGCAACATCGTTATGTTCATTATAAATTGAAACACTTTTTGCAACAACTCTTTTTACATTTCCTTTAATAAGTAAAAGAATTTGATAAATATATTCAACTAAATTGTTTGATATAATTGTATCAATAATTTGATTCTTAATTATTTTTTTTTCAATAATTGTTTCGAGTAACGCAGGATTTTCAAAACTCGATTGTTCATTTTTAATACTAGTTAAAAATGAATTATTTATACCAATTTTAAAGACAATATTTGCTTCTTCTGTAATCTTTTTTAATTCTTGTGCTTGTTCAAAATCAATTTTTGAAATATCATAAAAAAGAATGTGTTTTGAAAACTTGATGGCTTTTAATAAGTTTTCATAATAGGGTTTTTGATAATTAACGAAAAGTATGGCATCGTTTTGTTTAAGAAATTCTTCAAAATTATTGTTTGACCTGAATTTATTGGGTAGTGTTGATTGTACTCCGGGTATAAACAATCCATTAAATACAAATCCATTAATTTTTGATAAAATTTTCAGGTAAATTTTTATATCACTATTCCCGGAATGAATTCCTATACGAATCATAAATAGTTTTTATACAAAAGTATCGTTTTAATTATTGGGGTTTATTAATTCATGTATCAAATTATTAACTAATTATTGTTAACAAATAACTTTTAAATAAAAGTTCTGTCTTTTATAAGGATATTTTCATTTATTTGATAATTTTTGCAAGGCAATTATTATAGGATAATTTTGTAGCTTTAAATCTAAAAAAAAATCTATTTTCGAAGTAAGGGGAAATTCAATATAAATGATTGATACATACAGGCATAAAGGGTTAAGAAAAAAGTTGGTTCAGGAAATAATTTCAAAAGGAATTAAAGACCAAAAAGTAATTGATGCAATTGGAAAAATTCCAAGGCATCTGTTTATGGATAGTACTTTTGATAAAATGGCCTATCAGGATAAACCTTTTCCAATTGGCTCAGGCCAAACTATCTCACAACCTTATACAGTAGCTTTTCAAACAGAATTACTTCAATTGAAAAAGGGTGATAAAGTACTGGAAGTCGGAACTGGTTCAGGATATCAGGCGGCTGTTTTATTAGAAATGGGTGCCAAAGTATATTCTATTGAACGCCATCATAGTTTGTATTTAAAATCGCTAAAATTATTGCACGATTTAGGTTTTGAAGTTAATTCATATTATGGTGACGGATATAAAGGGAAGCCTGCCTTAAGTCCTTTCGATAAAATAATAATAACAGCAGGAGCCCCCGAGATACCTGAAAATTTAATAAAACAGCTAAAAATTGGAGGAATAATGGTTGTTCCAATTGGTTCTAATGTACAGAAAATGAAACGAATAATTAAAATATCAGAGAATAACTTTGATGTTGAAGATTTTGGCGATTTTGTTTTTGTTCCAATGCTAAAAGGGAAAATAAATTCATAATTATATTATAGATTTTACTAATATTGAACTTCATTAAAATATATATTTAAGATGCTGAAAGAGAATCAAATATTACTGAATCCAAATAAATTAGTCAGGTATTTACGCAAACCATCGTTTGAATTTACACGAAGTGATATTATTAAATTTATTGAAGGGAATGATATTGAAATGCTTAATTTCCGTTATGTTGGTGAAGATGGTAAATTAAAAACGCTCAATTTTGTAACTAATAGTAAGGAGCATCTTGAAACATTACTCTCAACAGGAGAGCGGGTAGATGGATCGAGTTTATTTTCATATATTGAAGCCGGATCGAGCGATCTTTATGTAATACCAAGGTTTAAAACAGCTTTTGTAAATCCTTTTACAGAGCATTCAGCGCTTGATATTTTATGCTCTTTTTATACCAGTGACGGACAGCCGCTGGAAAGTGCCCCGGAATATATTTTAAAAAAAGCAGTTACTGAATTTAGAAAAAGCACAGGATATAATTTTAAAGCAATGGGCGAACTGGAATATTATGTTATAAGCCAGGCTGACCCATTATATGCTATTCCCGACCAAAAAGGTTATCATGCTTCGCCTCCATTTACAAATTTTGATTATATAAGAAGAGAAGCAATGAATCTGATATCGCAATGTGGAGGCCAAATAAAATACGGGCATTCGGAAGTTGGTAATTTTACTATTGAAGAAACAGCTTTTGAACAGCATGAAATTGAGTTTTTACCTGTTGATGCTGAAGATGCTGTTGATCAACTTATTTTAGCAAAATGGGTTTTACGCATGTTGGGAGCAAAACATGATGTAACAATTAGCTTTGCTCCTAAAATAACTGTGGGTAAAGCCGGAAGCGGACTTCATATACACATGCTGCTTGAAAAGGATGGGGAAAATATTATGGTTGAAAATGATGGGCTAAGCGATACGGCTAAAAGAATGATTGCAGGAATTTTAGATTTAGCAGCACCGTTAACAGCTTTCGGAAATACAATTCCAACTTCTTATTTAAGGTTAGTGCCTCATCAGGAAGCTCCTACTAATATTTGTTGGGGCGACAGAAATCGTTCGGTTTTAGTTCGGGTTCCTTTAGGGTGGATTGCTAAAACAAGTATGATTAAAAATGCTAATCCACAGGAAATAAATGAAGTTCCGTATATTCCCGGAAAACAAACCGTAGAATTACGTTCTGGCGACGGATCAGCCGATATTTACCATTTTATTGCAGGGATAATTGTTGCCGCACAGCATGGACTGGAGATGAAAGATTCATTAAAAAGAGCAGACAACTTATATGTTGATGTTAATATTTTTGATGAGGATAATAAAGATAAACTTAAAAAGTTGAAGCAATTGCCAACTTCTTGTTGGGAATCTGCAGAAATATTAGAAAATAAAAGAGCTTATTTTGAGAAAAACGGAATATTTCCCAAAGGGACAATTAATCGTTTTATAAATCACTTAAAATCCTATAGCGATAAAAATTTGAGTGAAGAATTATATGGAAAAAATGAAGAGATAAGTGAATTGGTAAAAATTTATTTGCATTGTATGTAAACTATATAACCCGAAAAAACATTTTTTTATTCAAAATCAGGATATAATAAATACTTTTTTCTGATAATCTTAAATTTTTCGATATCCTTTTGCCAGCTTTTTCTTATTTCTTTTTCAGAAAGGTTTTGTTCAATTTGTTTTTGCAATAATTTTGTTCCGGCATGATGTGTAAAATAAGGAGTAAAAAAAGCAATTCCCTGTTCATGCAAATTTTTATAAGCTGTAATTAGCCATTGTAAATTAATTTGTTTTTTTTCAACAATATTAATTGCAGCTTTATTCCCGGGAAAATAGCCATAGCATTTTTGGTTTTTAAATTTGGGATATTTACTAGCTCCCGGAATACTAACCGGTGTGTAACTATAACTTGTATTTTTTAATTTCGGATGGCCGTATATTTCGAAAGGGTGAGTGGTTCCGCGCCCACAACTTATTACAGTGCCTTCAAATAATCCTAATGAAGGATATAAATATATAGCTGCCATTGTTTGCAGGTTTGGCGAAGGTTTTACAGGCAAAATATAAAGTGAGTCGTGGTTATAGTTTTTACATGGTATTACATGCAACCTGCATTTTATGCCATTAGTCAGCCAGCTTTCTCCATTTATCATTTGTGCCATTTCACCTATAGTCATTGCATAAACTAACGGAACAGGGTTTAAGCCCAGAAAAGAGCGGTTTGCCGTATCTAAAACAGGCCCGTCAATATAAAAGCCGTTTGGATTTGGCCTGTCTAAAACCAATAGTTCAACATTATTCTCGGCACAAGCTTCCATTACATATTGCAGGGTTGCAATGTAAGTGTAAAAGCGTACCCCAACATCTTGTATGTCAAAAATTACATAATCTAAACCTTCTAAATCGGAAGGTAACGGTTTCTTATTTTTTCCATGTAAAGAAATAATAGGAAGTCCTGTTTTTGTATCTGTAGAATTTTGAATTTTTTCACCTGCATCACCTGTCCCTCTGAACCCATGTTCGGGACAAAATATTTTTTTTACTGCAATATGCAATCGTAAAAGTGTATCAACTAAATGAGTTTGATTAACCAAAGATGTTTGATTTGCTACTACAGCAACATTTTTAGAGCTTAATAATGAAGCATATAATCCGGTTTGGTTAGCCCCTGTTATAATATGATGTTTTATTTGATGTTTTTCACAACCAGTAAAACCAAATAATGTTAATAAAACAATAATGGATATTATATTTAAGAATTTGTGTTTAAACATTTAGATATAATTTAAAACTATTATATTGCTATTTTTATATTTCAATAAAAATACTGTAAAAAATTGAATACTGAATTATTTATTGCAAAGCGAATAGTATCGGATAAAAATCATTCGAACAATTATACTAAGCCCATTATTAATATTGCTATAGTAGCAGTTGCTATTAGTTTGGCAGTTATGATATTGTCGGTTGCTATTATTACCGGGTTTAAAAATGAAATTCGCTCAAAAGTAATCGGTTTTGGCTCACATATTCAAATTGTAAATTTTGATGCAAACTATTCATACGAAACAGTTCCAATAAATAAAAACCAGGATTTTTTACCACAGTTAAAAAATATAGCCGGTATAAGGCATATTCAAACTTTTGCTACAAAACCCGGTATTATA
>JAADFW010000023.1 GCA_013152655.1 Chlorobiota bacterium | reverse complement strand
ACTTATTTTCAGCTGAAAAAGAAAAACTAAACGTAAGTGAAAATTTAATGGTTAAAAAGAAGTTTCCTTTAATTGCCGGTTTTGGACAGTTTGGCTATGCCAGGCCCGGACTAAATATACTAAACCCTGATTTAACCGATTATTATTTAGTGGGTTTAAGCCTGAAATGGAATATATGGGATTGGGGAGAGATGAAAAAAAATAAACAGCAACTTAGTTTAACAAAAGAAATGATTAATAACCGGGAAGAAAACTTTAGAAAAAACATTACCACAGTAGCCGGTATTGAAAAAAATAAATTGAAACAAATTAAAGAGCTGATACAAAAAGATAACGAAATAATTCAACTGAAGGAACAAATTGCCAAAGAATCTTCAAATGCTTTAGAAAACGGAACAAAAACAACAACCGATTATCTGTCTGACCTGAATGCAGAAAAAAAAGCCAGGTTAAATAAAGCTATTCATGAAATAGAATTGAGTAAAACTGAAATAAACTTAAGAACAGTAACCGGACAAATTAGTATGAACATTAGTAATTGAAATATTGAATAAAACAGAACTAATAATGAGTAAAAAATATTTTTAGGGTTTTAAATGTCAGATAGCAAATTCTTACATTCTATAAAATATGAATATTAAAATATTTTCTATTACAAATGATACATTATAAAACAATTTACATTTAATAATAAAACAAATTTAAATTATGAACTACTTAAAACTAATTAGCATTGGACTTACTTTGTTGGTTTCATGCAAAAACAGTGATAATTCAGCAGATGCATACGGAAATTTTGAAGCGGTTGAAACAATTATTTCTGCTGAAGCTACCGGAAAATTGTTGGAATTTAGTGTTACGGAAGGAAAATCTGTTTTAAAGGGAGAAAAGATTGGGTTTATTGATACTACTGATTTAATATTAAACAAAAACCAGATTTTAGCACGAAAAAATTCATTAAAAGCAAAATTGACAACTATTAATGCACAATTGAAAGTTCAGGAAGAACAATTTGAAGCTTTAAAAACAGACCAAGAAAGGGTAAATAAATTAATTGAAGGAGGAGCAGCAACCAAGAAACAATCAGATGATATGAGTGCTCAGGTTAAAATTATGAAAGCTCAGTTAGAAGCTACTAAAACTCAAAAACTTTCTGTTTATAGCGAATCTGATGTTTTGCAAAAGCAAATTAACCAAGTTAACCAAATGATTTCTAAATGTTATTTAACTATTCCAACAAACGGAACTGTTCTGAATAAATATGTTGAACCATACGAACTAATAACTATGGGCAAGCCACTTTATAAATTGGCCAATTTAAAATCAATTATTTTGCGTGCCTATATTAGCGGAAGCCAGTTAAATAAAATTAAATTAGGTGATAAAGTAACTGTTGCCATTGATAAAAACAAAACAGATGATTTAAAATATGAAGGTACAGTAAGCTGGATATCTGAAAATGCTGAATTTACACCAAAAATAATTCAAACTAAAGAAGAACGGGTTGATTTAGTATATGCAATGAAAATACTGGTAAAAAATGATGGAAAAATTAAAATTGGAATGCCCGGTGAAGTGTTTTTTAAGACTGTAAATTAGTATCTGTTTTATTGAAATAATCATATTAATAGCTCAAAATGAATAATATAACTGTTAAAGTTGAAAATATTTACAAGTCGTATGGAGATGTTGAAGCCATTAAGGATATTTCGTTTACGGTAAATAACAGCGAAATTTTCGGATTAATAGGCCCCGATGGAAGTGGAAAATCAACTATATTCAGAATAATTACAACTTTGCTGCTGGCAGATAAAGGAAATGTAAATTTATTAGGTTTTGATGTTATTAAAGATTACAAAAAAATAAGAAACATGATTGGATATATGCCTGGTAGGTTTTCACTTTATCAGGATTTATCGGTTATAGAAAATTTGAACTTTTTTGCTACTGTTTTTGGTACTACGGTTGATGAAAATTACGATTTAATAAAAGATATTTATCTTCAAATTGAACCTTTTAAAAACAGGTTAGCCGGTAAACTTTCCGGGGGAATGAAACAGAAACTGGCTTTATCATGTGCTTTAATTCATAAACCTGAAATATTAGTTCTTGACGAGCCAACAACCGGTGTTGATGCGGTATCAAGAAAAGAATTTTGGGAAATGCTTCGCAAACTGAAAGAGAAGAACATAACTATACTGGTTTCAACACCTTATATGGATGAAGCAAGTCTGTGCGATAGGGTGGCACTCATTCAAAATGGAGAGTTTCTTAATATTGATACGCCCGATAATATTATTCAACAATTCAATAAAAAACTTTGGAGTATAAAAACGGATAATATGTATGAATTAAGAAATGATTTGAAAAACTATGAATATACAGAAACATCATTTGCATTTGGACAAATGCTTCATTATACCGATAAAAGAAAGAATGTTGAAAAAACGGAAATTGAAAAGTTTTTAAGCTCAAAAGAACACTCAAATATTAAAATAAATATGATTAAGCCTAACATCGAGGATTGTTTTATGGACTTTATGACAAAATAGATATAGACATTGGGCTTTAATATTATTAGAAAACAATAAGCATGGATAAGCATGAATATATAATAAATACAGTTGATTTAACAAAGAAATTTGGAAGTTTTGTGGCAAATGACAAATTAACATTTAGTGTTAAAAAAGGTGAAATTTTTGGTTTCTTAGGAGCTAATGGAGCCGGCAAAACAACGGCAATGAAAATAATGTGCGGACTTTCAAAACCAACATCCGGGCATGTTAATGTTGCTGGATACGATATTTATACAGAAACTGAAAAAATTAAGAAGAACATTGGCTATATGAGCCAGAAATTTTCGTTGTATGAAGATTTAACAGTTTATGAAAATATAAGGTTTTATGGTGGTATTTATGGAATGAGTCGTAAAAATATCCGACAAAAAGCAGAAAACCTGCTAACAAAAATGGAAATTAAGAAATACAGAAATAATTTAATAGCTTCACTGCCTCTGGGTTGGAAACAAAAATTAGCATTTTTAATTGCAATAATCCATGAACCTCAAATAGTTTTTTTAGACGAGCCAACCGGTGGTGTCGATCCTATTACACGAAGACAATTCTGGGATTTAATTTATGAAGCTTCGCATAATGGAATAACAGTTTTTGTTACCACACATTATATGGACGAAGCAGAATATTGCGATAGGATATCAATAATGGTTGACGGTAAAATTGTTGCATTAGATTCGCCTGAAAACCTGATAAATAAATATAATTCAAAAAATATGGATGATGTGTTTGTTAAATTAGCCCGTAATCCATCAGTAAAATTGTGAAATAGATGAAACGCTTTATAGGATTTGTAAGAAAAGAATTTTATCACATTTTCAGAGACCCAAGAACAATGGTTATTCTGTTTGGTATCCCAATTGTACAGATATTGCTTTTTGGTTTTGTAATTACTAATGAAATAAAAGACGCTAAAATTGCCATTCTCGACCAATCTCACGATGAAATTACAAAAGAGATAACGAATAAATTAATTTCTTCGGGGTATTTCATTCTCGAACAAAAGTTAAAATCAAACAATTACATAGAAGATAGTTTCAAAAAGGGAAATATTAAAGAAGTTATCGTATTTGAATCGAATTTTGAACAAAAGCTTGAAAGAGAAAAAAAGGCTTCAATTCAAATATTAGCTGATGCCTCTGACCCAAATACTGCAAGTATGCTTACAAATTATACTTCTGCTTTAATTTATCAATATTTAAGAGAATTAAATGGAGAATTTATTAATAACGTTCAAATAACTCCCGAAGTAAGAATGCTTTACAATCCCTATTTATTAGGTGTTTATATGTTCATTCCGGGTATAATGGCCATGATTTTAATGCTTATTTCCGCTTTAATGACTTCCATTTCTTTAGTTCGCGAAAAAGAGTTAGGAACAATGGAAGTGCTGCTTGTGTCTCCTTTACGTCCGTTACAAATTGTTTTAGGAAAAGTTACCCCATACTTCTTTTTATCGTTTGTAAATGCACTTTCAATAGTATTGTTAGGAAAATTTGTATTTGGAATGCCTGTAACCGGAAGTTTTGTTCTATTAATGATTGAAAGTATGCTTTTCATTTTATTGGCATTATCGCTGGGCATTTTAATTTCTACAGTATCTGACAGCCAACAATCTGCTATGATGATTTCTATGTTTGCGTTATTGCTTCCAACCATTCTTTTAAGCGGATTTATTTATCCTATTGAAAACATGCCCGCCATTTTGCAATGGATTGCTTATTTAATGCCACCCCGTTGGTTTATAATTATTATTAAAGATATAATGCTAAAAGGAGTGGGGCTATTATATGTTTGGAAAGAAACATTGGTTATTATATTTATGATATTTCTGTTCATAATATTAAGTGTGAAGAAGTTTCAAGTAAGGCTTGAATAGCTATGAACTAAGATAATATAGACATAAGACAGGACATAAGTAAATGCAAAGAATATTTTATACAACAATACAAATTCATAACACACTATTTACTGATAATTAATTACTGAATACTAATACTTAACAAATGCGCACAATTTTGTTCATATTGCAAAAAGAATTTCTGCAAATATTCAGAAATAAAACCATGATACCTATCATTTTTGTTGTACCTGTTATTCAATTAATTGTGCTTGTACATGCTGCAACCCTTGAGGTTAAAAATATTGAAATGATTGTTATTGATAAAAATTTGTCGCAAACATCGAGAAAACTAATTAGCAAATTTGAAGGTTCTCCATTCTTTAAAGTTAAAGCTGCAACATTTTCAATGGAAGAAGCATACAATAAAATAACAAATGATGAAGCAACAGTACTCTTGGTAATTCCTGAGGATTTTGAGAACAGATTAATAAGTGAAGGGAAGTCTAATATTCAAATTTCTATTAATGCAATTAATGGAATGGTTGCCGGATTGTCTAATGCCTATGCTAGTTCTATTATCACTGATTTTAATAAGGAAATAATTCCGGATATAGTAACAATTCCGGATAAATCATTATTAGCAATAAAAAATATTAATATTACTAATTCTTACTGGTATAATCCTGATTTGAATTATAAAAACTTTATGGTTCCCGGAATTTTAGTCCTTTTAGTAACTATAATTGGCCTGTTTTTAAGCTCGATGAATGTTGTACGCGAGAAGGAAATAGGAACAATTGAACAAATTAATGTAACGCCTATTAAAAAATACCAGTTTATTATTGGAAAGCTTTTGCCGTTTCTCGCTATTGCTTTATTTGATTTGGCGTTTGGATTATCAATAGGTAAATTGTTATTTGATATACCAATTGTAGGTAGCTTATGGTTAGTATTTGGTATGACTATAGTTTACTTACTTGTGGTGTTAGGAGTAGGGTTATTTATTTCTACCTTAACAAATACACAACAACAAGCCATGTTTATTTCATTCTTCTTTATGATTGTTTTTATAATGATGAGTGGTTTATTTACTCCAATTGAAAGTATGCCTGATTGGGCTATTGAATTTGACAGAATAAATCCTTTGGTTTATTTTATGAGAATTATGCGAATGATTCTATTAAAAGGATCAATGTTTAATGATATTAAAGCAGATTTCTATTCGCTTCTAATTTTTGCTTTTATTTCATTAGGCCTGGCAACATGGCGTTATAGGAAAGTAGCATAAATAAATGTGAGATTGCACCAACTTCTCTTTTAAAGGAGTAATTACTTGTCTAAATTGATTTAAAAAAAGTTCCACCTTAAAAAAAGTGGAACTTTTGAATTATTTCTTAATAAATACTTAAATAGATTTTTTTGCCAGATAAAAATCTACCATTTCGTAATCACTTTTTTCACGTTCAAGCATATCATTAACAGTTTTAGGTGGCGGTACAATTACTTTTTCGCCTTCAACCCAATTTAACGGAAGCGCAACACTTTCTTTATCAGAAGTTTGTAAAGCAACTAACGTTCGTTTAATCTCTTCCATATTTCTACCAACATTAAGCGGATAATACATAATCAAGCGTATTTTTTGTTTAGGGTCAATTATAAAAACCGCACGTACAGTAGCTGTTTCACTTTCATTTGGCTGAATCATGCCATAATGCTTTGATACTTTCATGTCAATATCTGCAATTATTGGAAATTCGAAAAGAACACCTGTATTCTTCTTTACATTATTAACCCAGGCTACATGAGAATGGATACTATCAATACTTAATCCGATTAATTTGGTATTATGTTTGGCAAACCAATCTTTTTCATTTGCAAAACCTGACATTTCTGTAGTACATACAGGAGTAAAATCAGCAGGATGTGAAAATATAATTACCCAACTGTCTTTTCCATATTCACTAAGTTTAAGCTTCCCATAAGTTGTAACTGCATCAAAATCAGGTGCTAAATCGCCAATTCTTGGCATGATGTTCATTGTTTCATTGTTTTCCATTTTTCTAAAGTTTTTTAAGTTTATCTTATTTAATTTATTTACGATCTATTGTTTATAAATTGTAATGTTTTATTTTACTTATTTAAAAATGCCGAATACATCCAACTTAATTTTTCCTGCTCACGTATGTAATCACTCATCAGGCTATTAGTTCCTTCATCATCAATTTCTCCTGACATGGTAAGTAATACACGTTGTTTAGCAATTAATTTTTTTAAACTGTCTAATATGCTTTTTGCATTTAATATACCATCTGATGTTTGTTGCGCTTCTTTTATTTCTGATGTAGGTATATAGGTAGAATAATTATGTTCAGGCGTAAACCCAAGTGTTAATATTCGTTCTGCCACTTCATCAATTTTAATTATAAGGTCATTGTACAATTCTTCAAATTTTACATGAAGTTCAAAGAATTTATCACCCTTAATATTCCAGTGAAAACCTCTTACATTACTGTAAAATATTTGATAATTTGCTAACAAGTCGTTTAACGATTCTGCTAATTTTTGTGATTTTTCCATGTTTAATCCTATTTCATTCATTTTATAAGGTTTTTAGTTTATTCTATAAATTATTGAACAAACTTACCGGAATAACTTATATTTGTCAAATCAATAATGTTTATATAGTTATAAATAAAATCTATATTATGACAATAACACAATTGGAATACTTATTAGCACTAAATAAGCACAGGCACTTTGTTAGGGCATCGGAAAGTTGTTTTGTTACACAACCCACCTTAACAATGCAAATTCATAAGTTAGAAGAAGAATTAGAAGTAATGATATTTGACAGATCAAAGCAACCGGTTGAACCCACTTTAGTTGGAAAAGAAATTATTCAAAGAGCCGGGGAAATACTCCTAAATGCTAAACATTTAAAAGAGTATGTGAATGAAGTTACCGGAAAAATTGAAGGAAAGCTGAGAATTGGAATTATTCCTACTATCTCGCCCTATTTATTACCACTTTTCCTCCCTAAATTTATTAGGGAAAATAGGAATATTCAAATACTGCTTGAAGAAATTATAACTGATGAAATTGTTACTAAATTAAAAGAGGGAATATTGGATATAGGCATTATTGCTACTCCATTAAATGAACCGGGCATTATTGAACATCATTTATATTATGAAACATTCCAGTTGTATTTGTCAAAAAAACACAAACTCAGAAAAAAAGCAAAGGTAAAATCAAAAGATATAACTATTGATGAGATGTGGCTTTTAAATGAGGGCCATTGTTTTAGAAGCCATACATTAAATTTGTGCGGAGCAAAAGAAGAATATCTCGCTGAGTTGAATTTTCAATATAAAACAGGTTCATTAGAGTCGCTTATAAAAATAATAGACAAGCAATACGGATATACATTATTGCCTAAATTAGCTACATTAGATTTATCAGAAAATCAGAAAATAAATATTCGTGAGTTCGCAAAACCTGTTCCTGCCCGTCAAATAAGTATTGTTACACACAGTTCTTATCCACGAAAAAAAATAGTTAAAGCCTTAAGTGATGCAATTCATCATTCAATTCCTGAAGAATTGTTAGAGCCTGATTTTAAAACTGTTGTAAAATGGAAATAGTCCTAATTTAGAAAAGACTAATTTCATTTATAAAATGACTTTACTTTTATTTTTTTCGTAAATTAGTGGAATAAATATAGTTTTATAAACTTTAAATTTAACAACTATGAAAACATTAAAAATTATTGGTATTGTTATTTTGGTACTCATTGTGGTTGTATTACTTCTTGGCTTAGTAATGCCAAAAAAGTACCATATTGAGCGGTCAGAAACAATAAAAGCACCGCAGGAATTAATATTTAAATATGCGAAATTCTTTAAGCTGAGCCAAAAATGGTCACCCTGGAAGGAATACGATTTGGAAATGAAAGTTACCTATGAAGGCGAAGACGGTACAATTGGAGCCAAATATTTTTGGGAAGGAAATGATAAAGTTGGTAAAGGAGTACAAGAAATTACTGCAATAGATGAAGGTAAAAGAGTTGATTCAAAATTGACATTTATTGAGCCCTGGCAATCTGAAGATAAAGCTTATGTTGAATTAACACCCGAAGAAGAGGGTATTAAAGTTACCTGGGGCTTTGATGGCGAAATGGACTACCCGATGAATGTAATGATGCCATTTATAGGAATGGATAAAGCGTTAGGAACTGATTTGGAAAAAGGGCTTGGAAAGCTAAAAACATTGACAGAAAAGATGGCTGCCGATAAAGAAAAATACGGATTTATAATTTATAATTATGAATATGGGACAAAGCAATTTTTAGGGAAAAAAGCAAAATTAAAGTTTCCTGAAATAGGCCATTTTTTTGAAGAAAATTTAC
Organism: Chlorobiota bacterium; assembly: GCA_013152655.1. Taxonomy (GTDB): domain Bacteria; phylum Bacteroidota; class Bacteroidia; order Bacteroidales; family B39-G9; genus JAADFW01. Next base: position 906 of record JAADFW010000023.1, on the reverse strand, counting down.
CAGCAATTGATAAACTAATTAAAGAAAATAATATAGAAACAGACGGTGCACCCAGTGGCTTGTATTATTTCTGGGATATGGAAAATATGGCAACTGAAATGGCTGCAGCAGTTCCTGTAAAAGGAATTACTGAATCGCCTTCTGAAGATTATGAGCTAATAACCGTGAAAGCACCAAAAGCTTTAAAAATTAAATTTTACGGCAATTATAGTAAAATTGGCAATGCTCATAATGCATTGGATGCCTATATAAAAGATAATAAATTAAAACAATTGGTTCCCGTAATTGAAATGTATGTAACCGACCCGGTAAGTGAGCCTGATACAAGCAAATGGCTTACAAAAGTTATTTATCCGGTTGAGTAATTTTTGTTTAATTTTAAAAGTAAATGGTTAAATACTTGTTATTAATATGCGTTTTTGACCACCTTATTTTATTTATTTTCGAGAAAATTTAAAAAATATTTAATGCAAGAAAAGTTAACAAGATTTAGTTCAGGCGAAGAATTGGCAAATGCCATATCTCATTTAATTGGTGCAGTTTTATCTTTAGCCGCCTTAATAATAATGGTAGTATTTTCTGCTATTCATGGCAATGCGTGGCATGTTGTTTCTAGTGCAGTTTTTGGTACAACAATGTTAATGCTTTATTTGTCATCAACTTTAAATCATTGGTTGCCAGCCGGTAAAGCAAAAGAATTCTTTTTTACATTCGACCAAATTGCTATTTTTTTACTTATTGCCGGTACTTATACGCCATTGTCATTAATAGCACTTCATGGAACAATGGGATGGATTATTTTTGGAATTGAATGGGGGCTTGCATTTATAGGAATTATAACCAAATTATTCAAACAAAACAAATTTGAAACAGGTGTAAATATTTTTTATATTATTTTATATGTGG
>JAADFW010000022.1 GCA_013152655.1 Chlorobiota bacterium | reverse complement strand
AACTGTTGGAATATCAGAAATAGGAATATCCGATGGAGAGTTTTTTGCTTTTAGTGGTGAATTTAGTGTTGGATATAATTTATACTTCACAGATAATTATGGTATAAATTTTATAACTATTCCAATTGATACTACTGTAGCACTTCATTCAATTAGTGGGCACTCTCCACAGATTTATCGTGGAGCAGAATCAGGTGAGTTATACCTTACTTCCTGGACACCTGAGTTACATTATAAAATATTTTATAGTGTTGATACAGGTTACACATGGGAAGAAAAATACGAATCTGATTTTATAAATATTTATTATTGGGGAGTAGATTTTACTGCTGGTAGGAAATCGGGTTCGTTTTATGTAACCCGAAAAACATTAGATCAAATCTGGTATCATGAACACATTGATTTATACATTGATTATAGCGAAGATTACGGGGAAACATTTACTACTTATTTTCATGAACTGGACGAATATTTCCCCGAAGGCAATTACCATAATGATATTCTTTCATTCAATTTTAATGATTTTGAGCCACCTGTAATTGGTGAAATATTGGAAGAAACAAATTCAATTAAGCTAAATGTCACTCAAGGAACTGATTTAACAGAATTAGTGCCAATCATAACTATATCAGAAAAGGCAACTGTTTATCCGCTATCAGGAGTTGCCAATAATTTTACCGATACAGTTATTTATAGCGTAACAGCTCAAAATGGCGATGAAAAGGGATACAAGGTAATTGTTTTAGATACGATAACTACGGTTCAAAAACTAACTATGCAAAAGACTGCTTTTTCTGTTTTTCCAAATCCTACCAATGAAATAACCACTATCAGATATAAAATTCAAAAACCATCCAAAATAAGAATTAGTATATATAATTTACAAGGAAGATTAGTTAATACTTTAGTAAATGAGAATAAGTCATCAGGAGAATATGAAATAAAATGGAATGGCTTAAGTTATAATGGGAATATTGTTGAGAATGGCCTTTATATTATTTATTTACAAACAACATTAAATATATATGCACAAAGACTATTAATTATCAAATAATAAAATATAACCTGAAAAATTAGATGCTTAACTGTAAGCATCTAATTCTAATACAGGAGAAATTAGTACAGGAAAACGGCAATATTATCTTAGTGTAATTGATAAGCTTTCATAAATATTGTTGACTGTTTTTATTAATTTATCACAATATGAGTAGAAAATAACACATGGCATTATATGATAACATTTATGATGTGGAAGATTTTTTCGGAGAGCCTTATCCTGAGTTAATTGAGTTTTTTAAGAATTTACCAACAAAAGGAGTCATTCTTGATTTAGGTTGCGGACAGGGCAGAGATGCACTTGCTTTATCTAAATTAGGTTATCAGGTTATTGGCATTGACGAATCAAAATTAGGCATAAATCAAATAATACAAAAAGCCAAACAATTACATTTAACAGTAACAGGAATTACCGGTAATTTATTTGATTATCCTGTTTCGAATAAGATAGATATTGTTCTTATAGACTTTCTGATTCATTTTGCTAAAGATGATAAAGAGAGAGAGTTAGCTTTGCTCAACAGAATTTCACAAGAACTAAAACCCGGAGGAATAATTTGTATTTGCATCTGGAAATCTAAAGAAAATGAAAAAATACTGAAGAATATTTTTTTAAGTTCAGGCCATCATTGGGAAATAATAAATGATTCATACCTCAATTATACTTTTAAAGACAAAGTATCTAACCATTCAGTTGATATGCAGTTTAATATGTTTATTGTAAAAAAGAAAAATGAGTAAAAAAGTAAAGATTATGAACAACCTTTTTATAATAAATCTGTCTTTTAACTGAAATATTTGGTGCAATAATCAAACATTTTAAAAACTGTTACGTATTGAGAAGTAAAAAAAATTACAAATAGTTAATTAAGTTTTATTGACGTGAAAATATCTTTTGAGCTAGACCAACTATTGCTAACCGATTCTAATGAATTTCCGGTTGAAAAGCAAAATCACATTCAGGAAGTATTGCGTTTTGAAAAACTCCGTCTTGGTGCCGTTGAGTTGATGCAAGACATAATTGGAAGCCAGCATGAAATCTGGATTTATACTGCTTCAAGCAGGCCAAAGCATTACATATACGAATTGTTTTTAAGGCATGGCGTACCGGTTAGTGGTATTATAAACCGAAAAAAACATGTTACCACTTTAAATACTGAAGAAAAAGTACTTTCAAAATACCCTCCTGCTTTTAATATTGATGTGCACATTGATTATTCTGACAATGTTAAAATTGATGGTGAAATTTTCAATTTTAAAACCATAACCGTAAAATCTGATGAGGATAACTGGGCAGAAGTTATTCAAAATGAATTAAACCTATAAGCAGGCATATAAAAAGGAAAATCCTATTCTGTAAAACTTAATTTACAAAATAGGACTTTCAATTAACCTAAATAGATTTTTTGAAGTAAACTAAATGTTTATTTTTTTGCATTAAAACCAAATGATGCACCAAAACGTATCCCTTTTTTATTTGGAATAATATACATATTAACCGGTATGTTTAAACTTCCTGACTTAAATGATTTTCCAATAGCAAAAACAAATCCTGAACCAAACCTGGTATCTCCCCGGCTATCAAGCCTTTTTTCAAAGTCCGGATTGGCAGGATGTGCGCCATCCCATTCTGTATCTCTTACCCAATTATTATTACTGTCATAAAACCCATAGGCTTGTTTGAAAAAGTAAAACGTAGGGCCAAATCCAAATTCCCAACCGTTTTTATTATTTCTTAAACCGTTCATTATAGTAAAGCTTGGATTTATCATTCCCTGGTCTAATCCGGTAATCATTGGTAAAAATTCAAATAATGCCTGAAAATTACCTGCATTTAAATATTGTTGTTCAAACTGATAACCAAACTGGAACATCATTGGAAAAGCATCATAACCGCCAATTTTTTCGCTTTGTGATAATATTTTAGCTGTTTCAGCAGTATATATAGTAAATCCCATCCTTGGGCCTGAAAGATTTAATCGGTTTTTATCGGGGTTATTAATAGTACTTTCTAATTCAAATTTATTGGTGAGTTTTGCAAGTAAGTCATCATCAACAGGTAAATCAAACATCTTTTTTAAAGTTACGCTTATCATAGTTTGTAACTCGTCGGGCAAATTCAAAAATTCAATAACTTTTGTTTTTTCAGTAGTTGCGGTTTTTACATCAACTAAGCGTAGTGTCATTATTATAATTTCACCATATTTTTCTATACTGCCACTTAACATTTTATCCGATTTCAAGACTTCTCCTGTTTCTACGAGACAAATTTTTCCAAAGCAATTTGAAATATCAAGATTATTCTTATCAACGAGATAAGCCACATCGTACCTGTCCATAACTTCAAAAAGGCCTAATTTATCAATTTCAATACGCACTAAATTTCCTAATTGTTGTGCATTTAGAGTCAAACCCTGTGCATCAATATTTAATACTGTAAGGGTTTCTTTTTTTGTTTCATTAGATTGTGAAAATCCAGTTAAAAATAACTGGCTAATAATTAAGGTTATTAAAACCTGCTTTAATAAATGTGTTTTCATGATTTTAAAATTTAAATAGTTAAACTAATTTTTTTGACAATTCAAAAGTAAGGCAGCAACTACTTTAATCTAAACGATATTTTAAGGACGCCTTTTGCTTAATAGATAATTATCATAATTTTTTCACTACTTAATGAAACACACATCTAATTTTTGCTGTTTTTGCAAATTGAATTCTAATTTTGCAATATTTGCATAAAAGAATTTATTACATTACGGAAAATCATTAAAGATGGAAATTTTACAAAACAACAAAGCTCAGTTAAAACTCTTTTCTATATTACAAGAAAAAATACCTGAAAATTTTTCATTGGTTGATGTAATTTCGGATTTGCTTCAAATAAGCAACGATAGTGCTTATAGGCGAATACGCGGAGAAACAGCTTTAAGTATTGATGAAGCTGCTGCAATTTGCGGGAAATATAATATTTCATTTGATGATAATATAAATACTGCAATTCCTTCTGCATCGTTCAGGTATAACCCTTTAACAGATAAATCGCATTTTAAGGAGTTTCTTACTTCCATTAGAAATGATATGCAAATGATAAAAAAGGCCGACGATCCTAAAATTATATGGGCAGCTATTGATATTCCAATATTTCATCATTTCAGGTATCCGAATTTATCGGCATTTAAAATGTTTTATTGGTTAACAGCTGTAATAAACGAACCAACCCTTTTAAGTCAAAAGTTTGATATTAATATAGTTGATAAGGAATTAACTAAAATTGGCTCGCAAATTTATGAACTCTATAAAGAAATTCCCTCTATTGAAATTTGGTCTGATGCAACTATTTTAAGCTTAATAAAACAAATTGAGTTCTATTGGGATTCAGGCATGTTTGAAAATAAAACAAATGCATTAAAAGTTTGTGATGAGGCTTATACACAATTTGTTAACATTCAGAAACAGGCAGAGGCAAAAAAGAAAGTTCCTGAAGATACAGGCGAAACTGCTACAAGTTTTGAATTGTATTACAGCGATATTGAAATTGGAAATAATTGTATTCAGATTTCAGTAGGAAATAGAAAAAACATTTATTTAAGCTTTAATACTTTTAATGCACTGGTTTCAGGAAATCAACAATTTTGCGAAACTACCAATAATTGGTTGCTTAACTTAATTAGTAAAGCAACTTTAATTAGTGGTGTTTCAGAGAAAATAAGAAATCAATTTTTTAGTAAGGCTTTAGATAGTATGAAAGCCTTAATAACAAAAATTGAAACTGAATAATGCCAAAGGATACTATCTTTCAAAAAACTTATATCTTTATTTAGTGTCAGGACTTTTCAATTTTGTCATAAAGCATATCGAACCGATTTAGCATTTTATTGAAAAACTTAAACCTGTATTTTGAAGAAGCACCACTTATTAAAATAGATTTTTTAATGATATTCTCCAACCAGAGTTCCGTTTCATTACAAAACCGGGGATTATGTGTTACAATAACATTAAATGTATGAAAACTGAGGTAAACAGATTTACTATCGCCCACTTGTACTAAAATGCAATTGTTTCCTATATCAATTTCGCTTAAATAAAAAGTAAAGTTACTTTCACCCGATTCTGGCGAATTTGTCAATATTTTTTTACTCGATTTTTCGGCCTGCAGGTTTAAATTTTCAATCTCATTTTTAGCTTGCTTACAAATTAGTAATGCGTCTTCCTTGGTTTCAAAATAACCCGCATCCCAGTAAAATTCTATTTGCTTTATATGGCTTGTAATGGTATCTTCTGTCCATATTTCGACAGATGGAATATCAGAATAAAAGTTGTAAATTTTTCTGCTTAAGTCTAACAGGTCTTTTTGAATAAGATTGAAATTGTATTTTAGTTCTTTAAATTTAGGATCGTCTAAAATTGATTTCAGCCAATAAAAAATTTTGAAAGCTGCAAGTTCTGTGAAATTAAAATGGCGAAACAAAGGGATGTCGTTTGCTGAGTATATAATTTTTTTTATATCGGCATTGCTTTGTTTAAAACGCTGCAAATCATACAAAATGTTTTCTAAATATTGCTTAAATCCTTCTTCATTTCTTAAAAATCCATAGTTGAACGTAACGCTTTCAGAATCCATTTCACTAAATATATCAAATGAAATTTTAAACTTGTTGCTAATAAGTGCAATTTCATCTAAGGTTAACGAAGTTTCACCTCTTATGCGACGATAAACACTATCGTTACTCAAATTTAGCAAATCGGCCAATTCATCAACCAACGAAATTTCAAGGGGTAAACTATCTTTAATACGTTCAAAAAATTTAGTTTGTAATGCACTTCCGGTTGAAGATGATGAAATTATTGTCATATTTCTGTATTTATTTTCTTTATTTCAAATCTTATTTTTTGCAATTTATGCCAAATTTTTAGAGAATAAAGTTTTTTATTGCAAATTTTAATAATTAACAATGATTAAAATGCAAAAAAATGATGAATATGCTTCATTAAATATTGCCGGTTTACAATTCAATTTGACTACTTTTTACTTTAAGTATAGTTTTGAATTCAATTAGTTCCCGGCAACTAAAATATGTTGTCTGGTTTTTTTTAATATATTTAACTAATTAATTCTATAATATATGAATGATTCACTGAAAATTTTAGATGAAATCAGGTTAAATTTTAGCCCTGAAAGCTTAATGCTATTAAACATTACTTTGGCTTTTATTATGTTTGGTGTTGCCCTTGAGTTAAAACTTGAACGATTTAAAAATGTAATTGTAAAGCCAAAACCCACTATACTTGGCGTATTGTCTCAGTTTATTTTACTTCCAATTTTAACATTGGGATTGGTATTTTTAATAAATCCTCCGCCGAGTGTTGCATTAGGAATGATATTGGTTGCTGCTTGTCCGGGTGGTAATATTTCTAATTTTATGACAGCCTGGGCAAAAGGAAATACAGAGCTTTCTGTTAGTTTAACTGCAATAGCTGATTTTTCTGCACTTCTTATGACACCTTTAAACTTTGCTATTTGGGGTGGAATTTATTCTAAATTTTATTCTTCTGCCTCAAATTTGATAATCCCGGTACAAATAGATGCTTTCGAAATGTTTAAGACAATTTTATTATTATTAGGTATTCCTTTGGTTCTGGGAATGTTATTTGCAAAATATTTTCCTAAGATTACAAATAAAATACTGAAGCCAATTAAAATTCTTTCATTATTTATCTTTTTTGGATATATAGTAGCTGCACTTGCTAACAATTTTGAATATTTTATAAAATATGTCCATTTAATATTCTTAATAGTTCTGGTACATAATACATTAGCTTTGCTTACCGGGTTTTCAGTTGGCAAAATATTTAAGCTTAAAAAGAATAATATTCGTACAATTACTATTGAAACCGGAATACAAAATTCAGGACTTGCGCTGGTACTAATTTTTAATCCGCATTTATTTAACGGATTAGGAGGCATGGCTTTTATTGCGGCTTTGTGGGGAATATGGCATATTGTTGCCGGCCTTGGTATTTCAACATTTTGGTCGTACAGGCCTATAAAAGCAATAACATAGTTTTTGGACGGTATTTTATAGCAAAAAAGTTGGATTGCAGATATACAAAACTTTATAATTTGCCTGCCTAAATATGAAAGTTGCAACCTGAAACCTTTAAAGTCATGAAAATAAAATCATGGTTAATTGACAAGAACATTCAAATACACCAGGTTTATAGCGGTTTTTATAATTCATTTCTGGTTTGCGTAAATAATAATTGCGTGTTAATTGATACAGGGAGGGAAGCCGGTTATAAGAGATTGTACCAAAACATTATAAAAAAAATAAATACAAGCTCACAGCTTAAAGCTTTAATTTTGACGCATACTCATTTTGACCATTGCGAAAATGCTTTTCGGTTGAAAAAAGACTTTGGTGTAAAAGTGATTGTAAGTACTTTTGAAGCAAATTATTTAAGTAGTGGGTATTGCCCGTTACCAAAAGGAACCAATAAAATAAGCGATTTTTTATCAGGATTTGGCCATCGTATTTTGAAAAATTATTTTTCTTACCAACCTGTTAAAGCAGATATACTAATTTCAGGAAAGCAAAATCTTAATAAATTGGGTTTCCCTGAACTGGAAATATTTCCAACGCCCGGACATACTAAAGGTTCAATAAGTGTAATTGTAAATAAAAAAATTGCCATAGTAGGAGATGCCTTATTAAGGATAATTCAAAATTCAACTTTCCCACCTTATGCAGATGATGTGCCTGAATTAATTAAAAGCTGGAAAGTCCTGTTAAATACAGATTGTACAATGTTTTTACCCGGTCATGGATTTGAAATTTCCAAAGATGAATTAGCGAAAAATTATAAAAAATATACTATTAAATATGGTTTACATATAATTTAGGGTTTATACAAAATTCGTATTTCTTCTTATTTTTAAGAAAAAATTAAATGATAATATTTTATTTCAAACTGCTTATATCCTTACCCGTTTTACTTTTTAGGCAATGGTTTAATATTGCTTCCCAAAAACGGTTTTTTCAAAAAAAGGTTTGGATTCCAGCCATGAATAATTTGCAAAATCAGCAAATAGCACAAAAGACATTACAAAAAATTACCAATTATTACGGACTTTATGTTCCGGCTATTCTTGGGACATCATTCTGCAAATTAAGAGGAAAAAAATGCTAAAAACCGAAAGATTTACAAGCACATATATGGGTATAATTTCATGCTTATTCGATGATTTTTTTGATTTAAAAGGATTGGACAGACAAGAAATAAAAGAATTAATGAATAGGGAAAATGCACAACAAAAAATAGCGGAAGTATCTTTATTTGAATATTTTAGAAATAGAATTCTGAAAAATATAAAGAATTATGAATTATTAAATGAAATAACACAAAAAATTTATTTTGCACAGGTTGGCAGTCAAAAACAGAAATCAAATGAATTAAATGAAAACGACTTAAAAAATATTACATTCAATAAAGGAGGTTATTCTTTTATATTTTATGCCCTGCCATTTTTTAATGAATTAAACGAAACAGAGCAAAATGCAATATTTAATATGGGTGCATTATATCAATTGGAAAATGACATTTTTGATGTTTATACAGATAATATGAATGGTGTTAAAACCTTAATTACAGAAGCTTTGCATATATCAATAATTAAAAAAATATATAACAGTCAACTACAAGTGACTATTTCTGCATTCAAAAAACTACCTTATAAAAGTCAAAATATTCAAAAATTTTTAATTAATAATTTACTTATCATAAGCAGGGGTGAGGTTTGTTTAAATCAACTTCAGAAATTGGCAGATAAAACAGCAGGAAAGTTTTGTATTGAAAATTATTCACGAAAAGAGTTAATTTGTGATATGGAAAAAATGAGTAACATTTTTGCCTGGATAAAGAGTTTCTTAAAAATGACAAAACTTATAATAGTTGTTCCTTCGTAGTATAAAATTATTAGAAAAACATGGATTTGAAAAATGGGGTGTTTTACTTCAAGTTGCAGATTTTAACGGAGAAAAGTATAATCATGTTATATTTGGGAAAAATATTACTTAGCCATTGAACTTAAATGAAAAATAAAATAAAAATTATTGGTTTTGATGCAGACGACACACTATGGGTGAACGAACTAAATTATAAAGCAACCGAAGCTGAATTTTGCAAACTTTTATCTGGTTTTTTGCCGGAAGAGGAGGTATCAAAAGTACTTTATGAAGTGGAAGTTGAAAACATGGAATTATACGGATATGGTGCTAAGGCTTTTATTCTTTCGGTAATTGAAACAGCACTGAAAATAAGTAACTCTAAACTTGATTCTTCCATAATTAATGAAATTATAAAACTCGGTAAAAATCAAATAAATAAACCCATCATACTTTTAGACGGTGTAACTAAAGTTTTGGAATATTTATACCCGAAATATAAATTAATTGTGGTTACCAAAGGAGACTTGCTTGACCAGGAGAGAAAACTAAATAACTCAAACTTAGTAAAATACTTTCATCATATTGAAATTATGAGCGATAAAAAACCGGAACAATACTATGCTCTTTTAAAACATTTAGATATTAAGCCAAACGAATTCTTAATGATTGGGAATTCTATTAAATCTGACATTTTACCGGTACTCGATATAGGTGGTTATGCTATTCATGTTCCTTATCATACAAACTGGCAGTTCGAAAATACAGATACAAAAATTAACTCTGATAAATTCTTTAAAGTATCTGTAATTGAAGAAGTTATAGGCATTTTAAAAT
>JAADFW010000021.1:9857-13567 GCA_013152655.1 Chlorobiota bacterium | reverse complement strand
GTTTTATTATTATTGCACTTACTACAAATGCTCAAAAAATTGGCTTTAAAACGGGATATGGCTTATCGGGGTATAAGGTTAATTTTTATGTGCCTGATGGTTCTAAAATAGGAACAGGCATTAATGCTGGCTTCGTGGGAGAGTTTGGGAAAGATGATTTGTTTAAATTTAGATTTGACGTTACTTTTAATCAATTGGGTTCAGATTATGATTCAAGAAGAGAATCGGACGAGAGTTGGGGAAACAGGCCATTGTTTGAATTAAATTATACAACAAATGTTAATTATTTACAAACTCTGGTATCACTTAAATTTAAAACCGGGCCTTTATATGTATTTGTAGGGCCTTATTTTAGCTATGCTTTTTCAGGATATGAAAGAAGTACAATTACACCTGTAACAGGTAATGTTCAAGAGTGGAAAACTGATATTTTCAGTAATCCTGATTTGTCGTGGGATATGAATCAACCTTTTTCAGATGAAAATAATCCAGGTGGAAATGGCGATTTATACATTAAAACAGACTATGGTTTAATAGCCGGTTTAGGTAAAAACATTTCAAATTTTTTTATTGAAGTAAATGCTGGCATAGGCGGGAATAATTTCATCAATAGGAGTAGTGATTATTACAACGTTAGAGATTATGCGAATAAAGATAATCCAAATGATATTGTAAACGGAACACCTAACCAGAAAAACTTTTTTATTAAATTTTCTGTAGGCTACATGTTTGGATTTTAGCAATATTTAATTGATATTACTGCAAAAAAACAATATTTATTATAACTGTTATATAGGAATATGAATTAAATAATTATTCAATATTAATTAAATAGGACTTAGGTTTATCACAAATAGAAATTACATTTTTAACGGTTAATGGTTAGGCTAATTTTAACAACTAAATTATGTAAACAGGTTATAAGATAAGAAACCTACTAACATTACATCTATATTTATCAACAACTTAGACGAAAAATTCAATTAATTCTTATATTTATTGGTTCTTTATGGCTGTTACTGTTTTAATTGAACCAGTTATTAGTAAATAAAATTATTTGAATTATGAAACGTCTTTTGCTATCATTTTTTGTTTTCTTATTTCTGGGAGGAAACCTCATATATTCACAAAATACAAAAGAATTTAAAAAACTATATGTTGAAGCAGAATCATATTTTTTATATGGCGATTATTACAATGCTTTGCCTAAATATTTGAAACTCATTAAAATGGAACCTTTAAATTCAAATTTGAATTTTGCAATAGGCTTAAGCTATCTGAATATTCCCGGAAAAGTTGACGATGCTATTACGTATCTTGAAAGAGCTTCAACAGATGTAACAAAAGATTATAAAGAAGGTTCTTATAAAGAAAAACAAGCACCGGAAGAATCAATTTTTTATCTTGGCAAAGCTTATTTATTGGCCGGAAAACTTGACAAAGCTGTTGAAACTTTTCAGAAATATAGAAAATTATTGGATGTTAGCGAAGTTTATTTTATAAATTATGTTGATTTGCAAATTAACCATTGTAAAATTGCAAAAGAGCTGATGCAAGAACCTGTATTAGTAGAAAAAGAAAAATTGCAGATTAAAATAAATACAAAAAATAAAGAATTCAATCCAATAGTTTCTGGAAATGAAGAAATGTTATTTTTTAGCCGGTATTTACAAATGTTAGATAGGGAAGTAAATGAAATATATTTTATTACTGCCATTTTTCAGTCTAATAAAAAAGAAAATGGCTGGTCATCTCCTATTAATATTACACGACGAATTGGTTCAGAAGATTATTGTGAAACTTCTTTTATTTCAGAAGATGGAAAGCATTTATTAGTGAACAGGGAAGAATTGGATGATACATATAATATTTATGAAACGTTCAAGATAGGATCAAAATGGTCGGAAATAAAAAGATTACATAAATATGCCAACTCACATTCGAATGATAAAAGCGCCATGTTAACAGATAATGGTTCAACATTATATTTTGTTAGCGACCGTGTAGGCGGATTTGGAGGTAAAGATATTTATAAATCTACATTAAATGATAAAGGAAACTGGGATGAGCCTATTAATCTGGGAGCAACAATAAATACTGAATATGATGAAGAAACACCATATTTCTTAGAAAGCAATAAAACACTTTATTTTAGCTCAGAGGGACATCATAGTATGGGCGGGCTTGATGTTTTTTATTCACAAAAGCAAGATAATGGCACATGGTCTGAACCATTTAATATTGGTTATCCGGTAAATACCCTGGCAGATGATTTGGGTTATTATCCAATCAATTCAGAATATGCTTATTATTCAACTTATACCGATGATGTTTATAGTGATAAAGACATTTATAAAATTCGAATTTTACCTAATATTGAGAATAAAGAGCCATTAGCTTCAGAAAATGATACTATTAGTGAAATTATTGCAAATGTAAATATTGAACAAAAAGAAGATAGTGTACTAACAGGAAATATAATTACAGAGGACACAACTACATCCGTTGAAATTTCTGATTCTAAAGCTGGAACTATTGTGTATGGCATTAAAGAAGTTTTACTTGATGGTAAGATATCTTTGCAGGATAATAAAGAAGATTTTGAGAATTTTAATATTGATATTGTAAATACTTCTTCAAATAAGAAAGTAGCCAGTATTGCTCCCGATGAAAGTGGAAATTTTACATATACTGTAAATCCGGGAAATTATAAATTAATTTTTACAGGACAAGGTTACCAGGAAAATTCAAAAACTATAAATATTAGTACTGATTATAACAGGGAGAATGCCGAAATAAATGTTGAAATGATTCCTGTTGAAGTTAGCGAGGGAGAATATTTTGTAATTAAGAGTGTTTTCTTTGATTATAACAGTGCCAAATTAATGCGTGATGCTCAAATAGAACTTGAAAAACTGAATGCACTTATGGCTAAAAATCCATCACTTTATTTAGAGGTTATCGGGCATACTGATTCACGAGGAAGCTCTGAATATAATATTGCATTATCAAAAAAACGTGCCAGGGCAGTAATTGATTATTTAACTGATAAAAATATTGATATTGAACGGTTTGTTGCAAAAGGAGTTGGTGAGCAGGGCGAAGTAGCAATAAATCAAAACCCGGATGGCACAGATAATCCTGAAGGAAGAAAATATAACCGAAGGGTTGACATTAAAATATTACGTTCAAATAATGATAATATAATTACACAAAATATTTATGTGCCGGAACATTTAAGATTAAAGAAGAGTCTGACATATACTATTTTACTCTCTGAATCAACAAATAAATACGCACCTGATTATTTTGAAAAATATAAAGATATATTTACAAATGTATGGATATCGCCAACAAGCAATGGTTACGCTTATAGTGTTGGTGAATATATGAAAAAATCAGATGCTATTTCATTATTAAATAAAGTGATTGACAGTGGTTTCCCTGATGCACGAATAATTAATAATCTTGAATTGAAAAAGATACATGAAAGTGGTAGCGCTGAAGCAATTGCAAGTAAACAAAAGAAAAATAATGCTTTGAAAAATGGTACTTTTACTATTCAGCTTATGGCTCTTAAGAATCCGGTGGAATTAAGTTATTTTAGTAATCTGGAAAATGTAAAAAAACATTTAGGTAAAGATGGATATACACGTTATACATACGGAGAATATATAGGTTATAAAGCAGCAAAAAATGCAATAGCCTTT
>JAADFW010000021.1:0-9850 GCA_013152655.1 Chlorobiota bacterium | reverse complement strand
AATCGCTCCTACAGATGCTTTTGTTGTTAATAAAGAGAAATATAAGTAATCAAATTTATATTTAAGACCCATTTCTAATTTTTAGAAAAAACAATGAAGCCATTATGAATATTTTTGATGGGAAAATAGTTTATTTAAGGCCTTTAGAACCGGTTGATATTGATTTGCTTTATAAATGGGAGAATAATTCTGAAATATGGCACCTTAGTAATACATTAGTTCCGTTTTCAAGACATATTATAAAACAATATATTGAAAGTTCTGTTCATGATATTTACACTACAAAACAATTGCGCTTAATCATTGAACAAAAACCTGACAACAAACCTGTAGGAGCGATTGACATTTTTGATTTTTCCCCATATCATTTAAGAGCAGGAATTGGAATATTGATAGCTGAACAAAATGCCAGGAAAAAGGGATTTGCTAATGAAGCTTTACAAATTGTCATAAAATATTCTTTTTCGCTATTAAACCTAAAACAACTTTATTGTAATATTGAACCTGATAATGTTGATAGCTTGTATCTTTTTCAAAATAATGGCTTTGAGGTAACAGGAACAAAAAAAAGTTGGCTTAAAAGTAATACCGATTGGAAAGATGAACTATTTCTACAGTTAATAAATAAAGGTGAATTTTCAGAAAAGTAATAACTTTAGTATGGAGAAAGTTATTAGTTTAATTGCTCATATACAGGTATTTCAGATAAAAAAGTATAATCTTTAGTGTTATAGTTTATTTTACAACAATAATGTTTGAGCCCGTTTGTAACAATTAAATAATTAACTTGCAGCTTCATATTATACATCACAATCTGATTAAATGTTTCCTGGTTAATTATAACATTAGTTGCCTTACATTCAACAATAGCCCTTGCTCTCCCCTGACTATTAAACACTGCAATATCGCATCTTTTTTGTAGCTTATTTAATGTTACAAGCATTTCTATACTTATAAGTGTTTCAGGATATTGTTTTTCTTGTATTAAATAAGTTACAAAATTTTGACGAACCCACTCTTCGGGTGTTAAAGCAACATATTTTTTTCTAATCTTGTCAAAAATTTGAAGCTTTCCTTTTGTTTCTTTTATACTGAAACTATAGTCTGGTAGATTTAATTTTTCCAATGAAAATGGTTAAAAAATATTAACAAATTGTTGATTGTAAGTTTTTTATTTACGCTAATTTTTGTTTGTTTTTTTTGTAATTTTCGCACTTTATTTTTAATAAGCAAATATAAAGTTAATATTAGTGTAATTGAAATATTAAATTTCAAAGTAAGCTACGACTCATAGAAAAAAACAGACACAGTAAAATAGTTACCGATTCACAAATTTATTATGGTATTAAAATATGAACAAATATTAGCTGAACTTGAGAAAAAAATATACAGGCCTATATATTTTTTAATAGGAGAAGAAGCATTTTATATTGATAAGATTACAGATTATATTATTGAAAATGTTTTAACAGAAGAAGAAAAGGCATTTAATCAAACAATATTATATGGAAGAGATACTGATGTTGTAACTGTAATTAATACGGCTAAGCGGTTCCCTATGATGTCGAACTACCAGATAGTAGTTTTAAAAGAGGGCCAATATTTAAAGAAATTTGAGGATTTGGTATATTATGCTGAGCATCCTGTAAAATCAACTATACTGGTAATTAACTATAAATACTCTAAGATTGACAGGAGAAAGAAATTTTATAAAGCACTGCTTGATAACGGAGTTATTCTTGAATCAAAGAAATTATATGAAAATCAAATACCACAATGGATAATATCTTATTTAAAAGCTAAGAATTATTCTATTGAACCCAAAGCTGCTGCTTTATTAATAGAATTTATTGGAACCGACCTTGAAAAAATTGCCAATGAATTAAATAAACTATTTATTATTGTTCCTGAATTTTCAACTATAACACCTGATATTATTGAAAAAAATATTGGAATTAGTAAAGAATTTAATGCTTTTGAATTGCAAAAAGCATTAGGCACAAGAAATATAGTAAAGACTTATCAGATAATTGACTACTTGGGCAAAAATCAAAATACTAATCATATTAGCGTAACCATTGCAATTTTGAATTCATTTTTCAGTAAGGTTTTATTGTATCATCAGGTAAAGAGTAATTCAAATATCAATGTTGCATCAATATTAAAAACAAATCCATATTTTGTTAAAGACTATCAGCAAGCAGCACAAAATTTTAATGTTTCCAAGCTGTTTAATATTATTTCATTATTAAGAGAATATGATGTTCGTTCAAAAGGAGTTGAAAGTCTGGCTTCTGCCGGGGAATTGTTAAAAGAATTAAGTTTTAAAATATTAAATTAATTAGTGTTATTTGCTAATTGTTAGAAAAGTGGTAAAAAATAATTTCATTTGTGAAATTGTTTTTAGTAAATTTAGGAGTTTGAAATAAAATAAAATTTACAATTTTGGAAAAGTTTATTCAAAAAGGAACAGAAGACGAACCGGAAATAATATTAGACGAATCAACATTAAAATTCAGTATTTCCGGAATTTCAACACCTGAAGATGCTATTGAAATTTATCAAAATGTGTTAGAATGGATAAGCAAAGTAGTGCCCAATATTCAAACTACATTAAATTGTGAGTTTTTCTTTATTTATCTAAGCAGTGCTTCTCATAAAATGATTTTTGCCATTTTAAAACGATTAGAAGAGTTTTGGGAAAATGGGAAAGACATTAAAATAAACTGGAAATTCGAAGATGCTGATGATGATATGCGTGAGTTAGCTGAAGATTTTTCTGATTTACTTAACCTTCCGTTTAAAATTGTTTGTGTGTATTAAAGCAGTTAAAACAGAGTAGTACTTTTTATTAAATTACATGTTTGTTGGCATAGTCTTAATCGTAGAAAATGTATGCATGTTCCGGGTTAAGATTTTAAATTATGCTTCATTAATATTAGAGGATTAAAATTCATGTATATTTGTGATAAATTACATTTACAAATTTTAGATTCATAAATTTCTTTTTAAAATGACTTTATTTATTATTATTCTAACAAGTTTTGTTTCTATAACTGCTTTTAGCAGAAAAGAAATATTTAATAAATTTCAACTTAATCCGTATCAAATTTATCATAAGAAACAATATTTTAGAGTAATAAGTCATGGATTTTTGCATGCCGACTGGTTACACCTTATTATTAATATGATAGTATTATATTCGTTTGGTACGGCAGTCGAAAATTATTTTCAGTACTATTTTAGTTACCCTCTTTTTTATTTTATTATTTTTTACTTGTTAGCAATTATCATATCCAGTTTAGTAAGTGTATTTAAGCATAAGAATAATTACTATTACAATGCAGTAGGAGCATCGGGAGCGGTATCAGCCATTGTTTTTGCCAGCATATTCTTTAACCCGTGGCAAAAAGTATATTTTTATGGAATAATTGGTTTGCCCGGAATAATTTTAGGTGTTCTTTATTTGCTGTACTCGTATTATATGGGTAAAAAAAGTAAGGATAATATAAATCATGATGCACATTTTATTGGAGCCATTTTTGGCTTTATCTTTCCTATGTTGCTTGACCATAATTTGTATAAAATATTTACAAGTCAAATATTTCATTTTTAATTTGTACTATAAATCTGTATTGAAACAAAATTAATATTATGGAAACAGATAAAAAAAAGGCTGTTTTTTTTGATCGTGATGGAGTTATAAATGTTGAGAATGGTGATTATACTTGGAAGATAGAAGATGTAGCTATTAATGAAGGAATTGTTGAAAGTTTACTAAAATTTCAGGAAAATGGTTTTTTATTAATTATAGTAAGTAATCAGGGAGGAATTGCCAAAGGCCTTTATTCTAAAAATGATGTAGATAAAGTACATGAATATTTAACTGTTTTATTGCAAGAACAAAATATTAATATTGCACAAATTTATTATTGTCCGCACCACTCAATTGTTGAGAATTGTATTTGTAGAAAACCGGATAGTTTAATGTTAGAGAAAGCTCTTGCCCGGTACAATATAAATCCGAAAACTTCATATTTATTTGGTGATAAAGAAAGTGATACAACTGCTGCAAAAAAAGTGGGAGTGAAGGGAATCTTAATTAAATCGAATGAAAATATTTTACCTTATTGTAATAAAATTATTAATAAAGAAATTTAAATTACAATTTGTAAATTGAGTAAAGAAGCTAAGTATATTATTTATAATAGTGAAATCGTTCAAGTATCAAAAGTTGAAATAAGTACTTTTAACAGAGCGTTTAGATATGGTGATGCTATTTTTGAAACAATGCATGCTAATGATGCTAAAGTGCAGTTTTTTGAGCATCATTTTTCTCGATTGACAGAGAGTATGCAAACCTTGAAAATGGAGCTTCCTGAAGGGTTTAATGTAGGGTTTTTAGCTAAAATTATTCATAAGCTTTTAGATAGAAATAAATTTTATAAGGGAGCGCGTGTCAGGTTAACAGTATATAGGAGTGGTAAAGGTTATTATGTTCCCAATACAAACCAGGTATCATTTATTGTTGAGTGTGAAGCATTGCAAAATGCTGTTTATAAGTTGAATGAGAAAGGAAAGCAGATAAATATTTACAATGAAATACGAAAGCCGGTGAATAAATTGTCTTTGTTAAAATCAGGCAATGCTTTATTATTTGTGATGGCAGGTATATATTTAAAAGAGAATAATTTAGACGATTGTATTATTTTAAATGAGAAAACTGAAATTTGTGAATTTATAAGCTCTAATATTTTTATAATTAAAAATAGTACAATTTATACGCCACCCATAACAGCAGGGTGTGTTAATGGAATAATGCGAAAAATAGTGATTGAAATTGCCGCAAAGCTTAATTATAAATTGGTAGAGAAGAAATTGGTTGTTGATAATTTGAACGAAGCTGAAGAAGTGTTTTCAACAAATGCCATACAAGGAATTCAGTGGATTGGAGCTTTCGGACATAAAAGATACTTTAATCGTTTAAGTCTTAAATTAAGCCAAGAATTAAATCAATATGCTTTTTAAAACCGTATTAATTCTTGCATCTTACCCAGATTCTTAATTTAAATCAGGATTTTCAGGGAAAGTAGTCCAAAGTTGGTATTTATTTCCAAATGATTTAATGCTTTGTCGCCAAAAATCATTTTGGTTATAATTAAAATTTGTCATTATTGACTCGACTGATAGTTTTGAAACTAACCAAAAACTTTCAGATATCTCATTGTCTAATTGTTTAGGATTCCAGCCCGAATAACCAACAAAGAATTTAATTTGTTCCGGCTTTACTATTCCGGCTTTAATAATTTCTTTCAATTCTGTAAAATCACCACCCCAGTAAAGATTGTCAAAAACATGTAAGCTGTTAGGCAAAATATTGCCTATAGTGTGGATATAATAAATTGTATCAGGTTTTACGGGGCCTCCAATTGAAAGTCTTGAGTTGAATTCAGGAAAATTTTTTAAAACTTCATTTACCGGTATCTCAACGCTTTTATTTAATATAAAACCTACGGTTCCCTCTTCATTATGTTCAGCTAATAAAACAACAGATCTTTTGAAATAAAAATCGCGGGTAAAAGGTTCTGAAATTAATACTTTACCCTTTTCAATAACAAACTGGCTGCTGTCTATTTTAAATATGTCTAAATCAAGGTTTACCATATATTAGTATGAAAAGAATTTGAACATTAAATTATTCTTTTTCTATTTTAAAGAATTAAATTATATAATATAAGACAATTAAACAAACAAAAGGATGCTTTATTGAATTTATTAACACTAAGTTATGAAATAAATTTAAATGATTTTAATTTGGTTTGTGAAAAATGTTCAACCCAAAGAATCCATAATATTAGTATGATTGAATAAATAATAAATTTAGAAAAATAATAATGTATAAAGTCAAATTTGTCAGGACAGCAATATTGTACATAGGCTAAAACACAAATTCTTAATATATTGCCAAGTTCAATAACAAAAAAACCAAATAATATGTATATTATTTTTTTAATAAATTGCCCATAATAGGTGAGAATAAAAAAAGCGAATAGAATAATTCCGCGTAATCCTAAGCATGTATTAGTTATTAATACTCCAACGGTATCATAAATTGCTAAATTTCTTCCGTCAAAATGTACAGGAATACTTATTATACTAAATAATTTTGCGCTTATAACAGCGAGTATTTCGGCTAAATTTTGTGTTATTGCATTGTTTAAAACTTGGTGAGGCAGTAAGTTAAAATCCATTAAAAGTATTCTAAAAAACATACCTGCTGCAAAAGCAAAGGTCAGTCTAAAATAATTTCCTTTAGGATGAAAAACATCAAATATAAATTTTTTTATTAATTTGAAATATTCACTCAAACTTACAGGTATTTTTAAAGCATGGTTGGAAAAATAATTTACTTGTTTTGGTGTTCTGTTTTTTTTCTTTTATATAATAAATAAGCAATTCCCCCAACTAATATAAAACCAAAACCATTGCCAATAGGAATGGGCCATCCGTCTCCACCACCACCAGGGTCAGGAGGAGCACCTTTAATATGGTCATCGCCAAGTTTGTAGTTTCTTATTCTAGAATCGTGGGTAAAATTATCTCGCTTGCTTATTCTGGTTGTTTTTTTGTTTTTATCTTCAGCTAATAAAGGCTTTTGGATAAGTAATATTAGTAAAAAAGTAAAACCAATTAAGAAAGGAATATATTTAAATTTGTTTTTTAGCATTTAGTAGTTAAAAATTAAATCCGGTAAAATTAATAAAACTTTTATCCAGACAGTATATAGTTTTTAGTTAATGAAAACTTCTTTTCTGTAAATATTATTTCCATCAATAATTTTCACAATATAAACACCGGTTTTATTAACTCTTATTTTTTCAGTGTTTGTTAAGTTTATAGTTTTATTAATTATAATTTTTCCTAGTAAATCAAAGACTTTTATATTTATATTGGTTGCCACATTACTATTATTTTGTATAAAAATATATTGGCTTGAAGAAAAAATATTCAATAAGTTTAGTTCATCATTTGTTGTATAGGTATCCAGAGTTGTAAAATGAATCAAGAATCTATTATTGTTGATATTCGCACCTCCTGAAAATTCGTAACTGTTTTCTGTTTTTAAATTAATCATATCACCGGTTAATAAATCTTCTAAAAACACTCCTTCATTAGTATTAAAATTACTAAGTTCAGTAACATATATAGAAGTAGTATTCTCAGGTGAATTTATTGATAATGGAACTGTTATGTTGTCGAATGTGAGAGGAAATGAATTTAAACTTAGATTTTTTGTTCCGGTAAGAGCATGAGAAAATATTAATGGAACATCTGAATTATCAACCAACATTTTTTCAGTATCAAACTTATCAAAACCGGTTTTTGCCCCGTCAATAAAAGCAATAACAGTTTCGTCTGGTTGTAAATCGATGCCAACACTTAACCGGATTAGTTTTTTATCGGTATTATTATTTTTATAAAAAGCCTGTGTAATATGTAATCTGGCATCATTTGTTAAACTTATTGAACCACTTGTTTGTCCATCAGAAACTTTAACCCAGAAAGCTTGCATAGCCGGTATGTATTTTTGGCCTCCGTTAGTGCCAATACCTGAATTTCCATTATAATCAGCAAAAGTTCCATTTGTTCTATACCATAAAATATTATCAATATTTGTTTTCGTCACACTTGCTGTATCCCAGTTTATTGCAGAAGGATATGGATTGCCAATTAAATTAAACCCTTCTTTATCAACACCAATCGTTCTTGTTACATTAATGGTTTGGTTTCCGGTATTAATTGAACCATTATATTTTAATGTAGCACTGGTATTTTTAAATTTAGTAGCATAGCCGTTCATAATGGGCAAGGCACTGCCAAAAAGATCAGTATTATTGTCAATAATTTGATTCCATCCATGCGTGCCAGTATTGCTTTCATTCCAGTAATATAGTAAATGGTCGGTATTTGTGGCATCAAATATTTTACTGGTTGCATCATTAATTGGAGAGGTTAAATACCACCAACGGTCTTTTTCAATTTGTTTTTCAATTATCGAATTTCCATTTACAACTAATGTTCCGTTATCAATAAAAGATGCATTAGCATTAATTATTAAATCACCATTTACAGTAAGCGTTTTACCTGATTCAATGGTTAGTGTAGCATTGGGCAATAAGACTAAGTCATTACAATCGCTGTTGCTACTTACTATGGGATGTTTTCCTCCGGTGGGAGTTCCGGGAATAATGGCTATATTTCCTGAGGCAGGAATTGTGCCATTTTCCCAGTTTGTTGAACTATTCCAATCTGTTGAATTACCAGACCATATATTTGACGATGGGTAAAAATGTACTATAAACCTATTAGTATCATTTACAATATCAGAAGTAAAAGTATATGATTTTTCTTTTAAGTTAATAAGAGTGCCAGTATATAAATCTTCTAAATATATAGCAGTTGTAGCACTGAAATTTTCATATTCTGTAGCCGAAATAGTGTAAGAGCCAACTTTCCCAATATTAAAACCTATTGGTGTTGACCAACTGCCGGTTAACACGGGTTGTGTATTTATTGAAAGATCATTATTAGCATTATCTTTTGTGAACAATTCTGGAATTGAATCAATGCCACTTGACCATTTATAAGCATCGTAATCATTATCAAAAGCAGTGGTTGCACTATCCATAAATCTTATCACAATATCGTCTGTATATGAATTACCTGAAACCTGGAGCTTTAAAACATTGTTTAATTTACTATTTGCTCCGTTTTTCCAAAATGCTTGTGTATTATGTACCCGAACTGCATTTGTCATTCCAATAGTGCCTGCAGAAGATGTACTTATGAAAAAACCTTGAGAAGGAGGAATATATCTGGTTCCTCCGTTGGTTCCTGAACCGTTAATATATGTTGCGTATTGAGTTCCGTCGTAAAAATAAATTCCATTCAATACGTTTGTTTTTGTCCAGCCGCTTGATGCATCCCAGTCTATAGCACTGGGATACGGGTTTCCCACTAAATTCCACCCATCAGTATTATCAGCAGTAGTACTATATGATACACTTCCTGTATTTAGTGTTCCTGTAAAGCTAAGTGTGTGATTTCCTGATGAATACCGCACGTTAAATCCTTTCCCCGGTGTCATTACTGTAGAAGTACTTCCATAGTCCCATACTGCATTCGATTCATTATACATTTTAACATAATAACCGGTTAATACATTTCCAACTGTTTCGCTGGTAACCGGAGATGAAATATAATGATAATTGAATCCATCAACATAAACTTGAGCCGTCATAGTTCCTGATACAGAAACAGTTCCTGTTCCGTTTTCAACATAGGAAGCAGTACCTGTTGCATCGGCTGAAATAGTCATGTTTCCGCTAACTGTTAAAGTAATTCCGTCGTTTACAGTAACATCTGAACCAACACTTAACGTTATATTATTAATAGTAGCATTGGCAGTTACAGTTACAGTATCAGAAATGGTAGCATCAGCACCCGAATAAGGTACTTCGCCATTCGACCAATTGCTTGATGAATTCCAGTTTCCATTACCTGTAAATGTGTTACTTTGATAATAAGTAGTTTGAGTTGCAGTAGGAATAGTTGCTACAGTATCATAATTGTAGGTTTCAGGATTTGTCAAATCCCAATTAAAAGGAATTATTTTAAATGAATATTGGGTTCCTTGTGTTAAACTGCTAATTGTAGAAGTAGTAGCTGCTGTATTTGTTATGATTGCTGCAACCGTTCCGTCGCCTATAACATCACTTACCGCATAGCCTGTGCCATCAGCAGGATTGCTTGTTGGGGCCGATGCTCCGGCTTTTTGAAGAATAATGTA
>JAADFW010000020.1 GCA_013152655.1 Chlorobiota bacterium | reverse complement strand
CTTCAAAAAATCATTTGTAATAATTCTACTATCTTATGAAACAAATTTTCATTTTTGTTATATTAATTCTTATTAAACTATCTTCAATTGGCCAGATAAATCTATATGGCGTGTATTAAAAAGTTGTGTGGCATATAAAACAACGATAAGATAACAAGGAGAGTATCTTTATGGAATTAAATAGTATTAAAATTATACACGATAAATATGCACCATATTGGGCAATAGCACTCTTAATATTATGGGTAGTAGGTATTTCAACAATATGGATTGATTTAGGTGGTTTTTGGAAAGGATATGTCCTAGATATGACTGGTCCTGCTTGGAATTACATATTATTTAGAGGACTTTTTACAGTCAAAGCAAACAATATCTGGACACATTTTTTTACACCTAATAGAACCTTGATTATTTTCCTTTTAGTCTGTGCTGTGATAGAGACCTTGCAATTTTATAATATTTATAACTCTACATATGACAAATGGGATTTTCTCGCTTATGTTTCATTACTTATCCCATTATTTTTGATTGACAGAAAACTGAACCAGAAAAAAGATAAATAATATGGCAAATTCAAATAATTTTTTTACTGACAAAAATGCAATTAAAACCATCGATTTATTTAGGGTAATTTATATAATTGTTGCAATACTTGCATTTTTGTTAACAGAAGCCGGCAGATATATTTATCGACCATATATTTATAATAATGGAATAAATGATTTTGGAATTGCAGACAGCATTGGAAATTTAGGAGGAATTGTAGTTCAAATATTTTTTATGTTAGCAATTTTGAATTCACAGAGAAAAAAAGTATTTAATGTCATAGGATTTGTTACAATAGGCTACATAATTTACGAAATATTACAACCATATTTACCAAAAGGCGTTTTCGATTGGAAAGATATTTACGGAACTTTTATAGGTGGAGTTGTTAGTCTTTTTATTTGGTTCATTATTAATAAACTATTCGAAAATAAAGTGATATATAAATTATGAAATGAGATATACGCCACACAACAAAAAATATAGTGCATTCCGCAATTAGTTGTATATATGAAGTTTAGAACAACTTTAATCAACATTGATAGTAAATGAAAGTGAATAGATTTAAACTGCGGCACGCACCATATTCAAACCGATAGTATCTATGTATCACTAAATAATTCTGTTTATGAAGTTTATTCTGATTATCTTAGTGAGGATGATGAGGATACTATAAATACTTTAAATGCTTCGTCAATTAGTATTATTGAATATATTACATGCTTATGCCTATTTTGAATGTTTCCACAGAATATATATCTTGCGAAGCTCAAATTTAAAGAAATAAAAAACAAGATTAAATGAATAAGATATTAGTTGCAAATCGTGGTGAAATAGCAATGCGCGTTATGCGTTCAGCTAGAGAAATGGGTATAAAAACAGTAGCTGTTTTTTCAGAAGCTGACAGAAATGCACCTTTTGTAAAATATGCCGATGAAGCAGTTTGCATAGGGCCGCCACCATCTATTTTGTCTTATCTTCTGGGTGATGATATTATTAAAGTGTGCAAGCGGTTGAAAGTGGACGGAATTCATCCGGGGTATGGGTTTTTATCGGAAAATGCCGAATTTGCAAAAAAAGTTGAAAAGGCAGGTATAAAATTTATAGGCCCTTCACCTGAAGCTATTGAGATTATGGGGAATAAACTGGCAGCTAAAGCAGCTGTTAAGAACTACGATATACCAATGGTTCCGGGTACTGAAAATGCTATTGACGATGTGGAAGAAGCAAAAACAATTGCAAAAGAAATTGGTTTTCCTATACTAATAAAAGCAGCTGCCGGAGGAGGAGGAAAAGGTATGAGAACCGTTCAGAAAGAGGAAGATCTGGAAGAAGAAATGAATATGGCTATTAGTGAAGCAAAATCTGCTTTTGGCGATGGCTCAGTATTCATTGAGAGGTATGTAAATTCGCCAAGGCATATTGAGTTTCAGGTGTTATGCGATACACATGGCAACTATTTACACCTTTTTGAAAGAGAATGCTCGATACAACGGCGGCATCAAAAAGTAATTGAAGAGGCTCCTTCTGCTATTTTAACACCTGAAAAAAGAGCTGAAATGGGGAAATGTGCTATTGAAGTGGCTAAAGCTTGTAATTATGTTGGTGCAGGCACGGTAGAATTCCTGATGGATGCAAATATGAACTTTTATTTTCTGGAAATGAATACCAGGCTGCAAGTGGAGCATCCGGTAACAGAAATGATAACTGATATTGATTTGGTTCAGGAACAAATTAAAATTGCCCGCGGTGAGAAAATAAGTTTTAAGCAAGAGGATTTAAAAATACAGGGACATGCTGTAGAAGTCAGGGTTTATGCTGAAGACCCGGCCAATAATTTTCTTCCTGATATTGGCACTTTAAAAACATATAAATTACCGGCAGGAATTGGCATACGGGTAGATGATGGTTATGAGGAAGGAATGGAAATTCCTATTTATTATGACCCAATGATTTCAAAATTAATTACTTATGGGAAAGACAGAGAAGAGGCTATTAAAAGAATGCTTAGGGCAATTGAAGACTATAAAATATCAGGTATTGAAACAACACTGCCTTTTGCAAAATATGTAATGCAACATAAAGCTTTTGTTACAGGGAAATTTGATACCCACTTTGTTGAGAAATATTTTAATCCGGAAGCATTAAAAGATAAAAAAGATTATTCAGAACTTGCAGCTTTAATTGCTGCCAGAATAATTCATGAAAAATCGGGTAAAAATATGCTGGAAGGAAATGGAGAGTTAAAGGTTAAGCAATCTAACTGGCGGGCAAACAGGTATTGTAACTAACATTATAACAGTTGTTTATTATTGGTGATAGCCGAATACTATCGTGCAAAAAAGATTTTTTGGCATAGTTATTGAAAAATTGAAATGCCATTTTTTGTAAACAAATCCTTTTTGTTTAATAATGAAAAAAATAATTTTACTTTCTACGTTTTTATTTTTAGTCTTATTTGCAAATTCGCAAATAAGGGTAGAAGCTTATGGTTATATTGTTGAAGGAAAAATAAATGACAATGACACAACCCTTCATGTTAATTTAAAAGAAGTAATTGTTTTTGCTCCTCAGAAATTTAAAAATAAAAGGCAAAAAAGAAAATATTATCGTTTAGTCAGAAATCTGAAAAAAGTTTACCCGTATGCTAAATTGGCTAACCTTAAACTTAAAGAAATAGAAACACATCTTGGTACATTAGATACTGAAATAGCGAGGAAAAAGTATATTAAAAGTGCAGACAAGCAGTTAAGAGATGAATTTGAAGACGAGCTTGTTAAGCTAACGATAACCCAGGGACGGTTATTAATTAAATTAATTGATCGCGAAACCGGCAATACAACATATCATTTGGTTAAAGAATTAAAAGGAAATTTTTCTGCTTTTTTGTGGCAATCTCTGGCACGTTTATTTGGCGAAAACCTGAAGGACGATTTCGAAGAGGAAGGAGAAGATAAGCTTATTGACCAAATACTAATTATGATTGATAATGGGCAGTTATAAAATCCGGGTTATTAAAAAGATTATTTTATTTTGTTGTCAATCTGGTTGTGAATATCTCTTAATTTACCATCTGTAGAGGCTCTGTGGTCATTAAACTTATTCAATATTTCTTCTTTAATGCTATTATTTAATTCTTTCAATAATTGAACTTCTTCCTTTAATTTATTAGTATATTCATCTTTAACAGTATCAACTTCTTTTTGTGTAGTTGATTTCAATTTATCTAATTTATTTTCAAGGTCTGTTAAACAACCATTGAATTTCCTGTGTAATAAAAATAAAAATAGAGCTGTAAGTAAATAAATAAGGATTAAAAAAATTAATAGGAGAATAAAATTGGTTTGTACTTTTTGCTGTTGGATAACATCATTTTTTCTAATGTATTCAGTATACTTTTCAGTTTTATTAATTTTTTTAACATTGAGGTTTATTTCATCTTTTAAAGATTGAATTTCTCCAAAAAGGCTATCATTTTTATATTGCTGATTGTGAATTTCAGCATTTAGATTTTTTAGGAGAATAAAATATTCATTTTTCAAAAAATGATTGTTTGAATTTATCTTTTTATATTTTATATTCAGTTCTTTTATCTGTTGTTCAAAACTAATTGAATCAATTTTAGTGTTTGCAGAATAAGCTGATATTGAAAATAGCATGAAAAAGGAAAACAGAATTTTTATTTCCAGTTTAAATAATTTTTTGTTAAATATTATTTTAGAATTGTAATTCATTATAAACAATTTTTATTAATTGCATTTAATTGGCAGTTCATATAATACAATGGTCTAATGTAACTTACCTGCCATCAGGCCGTTTCATACTGTAATACTCGTAATATCAAATGTAAGATATTTTAATAATATATCAAATAGAAATTGACTGATAGCTTAATTTATTAATCTGATTTTTTTATACAGAACTCAGGTTGTCATTTTTTTGAAATATTTGAAAGGTCGTATATACCGAGAATTGGATAATGATCTGAGTATTTTTTTCTAATTGTTTGATATTTAATTGCTTTTATGATTGGACTGTGTAATAAATAATCAATTCGCAGGAAGATAAAATTTCTGCTGTATGTAATGCCAAAACCCAAACCTTGTTCTTCAAAAGTATCAATTAGCCCATTGTTCATATTATGATAAGTATATGAAACTGGCGTGTCGTTAAAGTCACCACATACAATAACAGGATAGGGTGAACTTTTTATATGTGCCGAAATTTTATCAACTTGCCTGGCTCTTATACTGTTAGCACGTTTTAGCCGTTTAAGAATATCTTTTAATCCTTTTAGCCGCTCATCTTCATTTTTATAACTTAAGCTATCTAAAAAATTATAGTTTTTTAGTTGAAAGCGTATTGATTCCAGGTGATTATTATAAAACCTTATGGTGTCTTGGTTAATTTTAACATCTGTATAAATACAAATATTGTTAGTATTCTTAAAAGTTATTTTCCCCTTATTTACAATAGGATATTTACTAAATGTTGCAATTCCGAAAAAATATTTATTGTAAACTGAAAAAGTGTAGGCAGCATGTACATTTTTTGCATTTTGAAATTTTACTAAAGTGTCAAGGGTAGAAAAAGAGTTGGTTTTATCCTGATAAAATTCCTGAAAGCAGATAACATCAGCCTGTTTTTCTTTAATAAGATTAAATATTTTATTGCGTGTCTTTTTATTGTTCGACCAATTATATAAGTCAAATAACCGAACATTGTATGAAAGAACTTTAATTAGTTTTGATGTATTAGTGCTTTTTTCAGGTAAGTTAAATTGAAAAAAACCGGAAATGTGATTCCATCCTATTAGAACTATTATAAGTGACAATAAAAATTTAACTTGTTTTATGGCTATCCAATAAATTATAAATAACACGTTAAATATTAAAAGTATTGGGAAAGCTAATCCGAAAAAAGCAGGTAAATAATTAGTAGAAGGGTCGACAAATGGAGCCAGGTATGATATTAACAAGGCTAATGCAATAACTATATTTAAATAGAAAAATATATTTCTAATAAAATGCTTCAAACAATAACAGGTTTTAATAGCTATAACAGAAGGTAAATATAAACTATTTACTACTCATTTTAAATAATATTTCTTTTTCTTTTTTGGTCAAACTATCATAGCCTGATTTTGCAATTTTATCCAGAATTTTATCAATTTCTTCCTGTTTGGTTACTTTTTGTGCATTGTATTCCATATCAGACATTGGTTTTTTGTAGGTAACCTTCATTTTTGGCTTGCGTTTAAAAAGAGACAGGAATTTGCCGGTAAAAATACCAAATTGGGATGAAATATCTCTTCCTTTTCGTAGCCTGCTAATAAATAAATAACCTATTAAAGCCCCACCAAGATGTGCAATATGGCCTCCTGAATTAGTGCCGGCAATACTTACAATATCTAATAAAATGGATACTAAAGCAATATATTTTAATTTAACCGGCCCAAGAAACATTAAATAAATTGTATAGTCGGGTACATAAACTGAAATGGCAATTACAATGGCTAAAACAGATGCGGAAGCTCCCAAGGCAAACGAATTGGGTAAAACATTTTGAAAAACCGGAAAAATATTAAAAGCAGCAATATATAAAGCAGCACCTGCAAGCCCGCCCATCAGGTAAACATTTAATAATTGTTTTTCGCTTAAATATTGCAGGAAAATTTTCCCAAACCAATAAAGCCATAGCATATTAAAAAGGATATGTAAAAATCCTTCATGCAAAAACATATAAGTAAACAAGGTCCATGGCCTGTGTAATAATTGTGACAAATCGGCAGGAACTGCTAACCAGTAAACGAGTGAAAAACCGGGGTTGTCTGATGGTATTAAAAAAGTAAATACTGCTGCAATTTTAATTACAACAAAAACACCAAGGTTAATATATATAAGCTTTGTTAGCATAGAGCCCGACTTAAACGAGCTTTTTATTTCGTCAATTATACTATTCATAACAGTGTTTTGATTATTAAACGGATTAAAGAACTATCAAATTTTAAACCATGAATATATTGCTGACAAAATAGTATAGTTAATAAAAGTTAATCGAATTTTTTTTCCAATACTTAATCAACAGAAAAGCAAATATCATCCCTCCCAAATGGGCTGCGTGTGCAATATGGTCGCCGGGCTGGGTAAACGATAAATATAATTCAATGCCGCCTAAAATCATAACCATATATTTTGCTTTGATAGGAATTGGCGGGAAAATAAGCATTAGAACTGTATTGGGGAAAAGCATTCCAAATGCTAATAATACGCCATAAATAGCCCCCGATGCTCCTATGGTTGGAATATTCATGGTTTCTCTAATTTTGGCATTTATAAAATTAGAAGCTTCCTGAACAAAAGAGCTGTCGTTTCCATTGTGTGCTGCCCACGAGTTTGTAAAGTCAATAACATGGGTTTTATACTCGGGTAAATAATGGTTTACAAACTTTATAAAATCATCAGGCGTGGGGGTATTCATAAAAGCATTTGCAGCATCTACCATTGAAGAAATAGATATCCAGTTCACGAAAGTGTAAAAAGCTGCGGCACCAAGGCCTGTAACAAAATAAAATATTAAAAAACGCTTGGCTCCCCAAACTGATTCCAGTACACGGCCAAACATCCAAAGCATGAACATATTCATAAAAATATGAAAAAATCCGCCATGCATAAACATATGAGTAATAAACTGATATGGCCTGAAATATTCTGATTTAAAATAATATAATGCTAAATATTTATCTAAATCAATACCTATGGTTTGTAATACATACGTAGCAAAAAAAAGTAAAATATTAATTATAAGTAAGTTTTTTACAACCGGAGGTATGGCGTTTAAATTAAATGATCTGTTTTGCATAATTGTAATTTTCTTTTTTAAAATCTGTTTTCTAATTCCTGGTTTTCTATAATTGTGATAACTTGTTTGCCTGTTGGTGAAAAATAAGGTGTTTTACAAGCAAAAAGCATATCAAACAAATTGTTAATTTCAGTATTATTTAAAATTTGGCCATAATTGATTGCTGTTGATACAGCAATTTTTTCAGCCAATAATTCAGCAATTTTTTTTTCGGTATCTATGTCAGTATTTTTAAACTCATCTAATATTGAATCAATTAAGTCTTCAATGTTTGTTATATTTAAATCGTTAGGAACTCCTTTTATTTGTAGCAGGTATTTTTCTTTAACTGCTATTTCAAACCCCATTAAATTTAAATCAGGAATCATATGCAC
This sequence comes from Chlorobiota bacterium, assembly GCA_013152655.1. Lineage (GTDB taxonomy): Bacteria > Bacteroidota > Bacteroidia > Bacteroidales > B39-G9 > JAADFW01. The sequence goes on along the minus strand of JAADFW010000020.1, from coordinate 2,152 downwards.
TAAAAGTTCAAAATCAGCCGGATTTAGTTTTAAAGTCTTTGGGAACATGGTTATTTGAGATACTTTCTTTTTTGTTTTCAATGAAAATAAAAACCGTTCATATAAAATCCTTTCATGAGCTCTTTTTTGGTCAATAATCATTAACCCCGATTTTACCGGTGTAAGAATATATTTGTTTTTAAACTGAAAGAACTTTCCTTCAATAGTTTGAGAAGAAAATAATTTCTGATCACTTTCTTTTTTTTCTTCTTCAATGTTGGAAATAACACTCTTTATTTTAGTGTCATTAAATTCACCATATAAGCTTTCCCCGTTATTCATTTTATTTTTATCATGAAAACCGGAATCTTTAGTTTTGTTAAAGCCATATGTCTTTTCATCAAATGGATTATACTGATGGTCAATTTTTACTTTTGGCGGATGAATAGCTGAGTTCTTAGAAGGCATTGAAATCTCAATTGGATTTTCCTGGTTAAATTCAATAGAAGGAACAACATTAAATTTACCCAGCGATTCTCTAACAGTAGCAAATAGTATTTGCCAAATTGTTTTCTCGTCAGCAAATTTTATTTCAGTTTTGGTTGGATGAATATTTATATCAATTAAACTTGGATCAAGGTTGAAATAAATAAAAAAAGAGGGATAGGTTCCCGGGGCCAGAATTTTTTCGTAAGCTTTCATAACAGCTTTGTACATGTATGGATTACGCATATATCTTCCATTTACAAAGAAAAACTGTTCGCCGGCTGTTTTTCTCACATTTTCCGGTTTGCCAATAAACCCGGTTAATTCTAAAATATGGGTTTTGCTGTTTAAAGGAAGTAAGTTTTGAACTGAGTTTTTACCAATCAGGTTAATAATCCTAATCTTTAAATTACTTTCCGGCAAATTGTAAATTTCAACATCATTGTGAATTAATTTTAAATTTTTTGAGGGATAAGCAAGAGCTATGCGTTGAAACTCATCAATAATATGACGTAATTCTGTGGAGTTTGTTTTCAGGAATTTTCTTCTTGCCGGAACATTAAAAAATAAATTTTTAACTATAAAGTTACTTCCACTTGGGCAATTAATGTCTTTTTGTTCTTTAACTTCGGAGCCAACAATGTTAAGATAGGTTCCAATTTCTTTATCCGATAATTTTGTTTTTAATTCAACATAGGCAATAGCAGCTATTGAGGCAAGAGCTTCGCCCCGAAAACCCAAACTACGAATTGCAAATAAATCGTTGGCTTTTTTTATTTTAGAGGTAGCATGCCTTTCAAAAGCAAGTCGTGCATCTGTTTCAGACATCCCGCAACCGTTGTCAACAACCTGAATTAACGTTTTGCCTGCATCTTTTATATTTATTGTAACATTTGTACTTCCTGAATCAATGGCATTTTCTATTAATTCTTTTACTACTGAGGCAGGCCTTTGAATAACCTCGCCTGCGGCAATTTGATTAGCTACAGAGTCAGGAAGTAAACGAATAATATCTGGCATGGTAATATTTACAACTGCTTACAATTTATACTTGACAAAATGTCGTTTAATTTAATGGATTTTTATGAGCTTATCTCATTAGCAAATAGTAAGCCATAAAAAGCAGAATGATAAGCACAATTAACACTCTCAGGTTAGATTTTCTTTTTATTCCTTTAGTGTTTTGGTAATAGTAATTTCTAATCTGCCCTTTCATTAACGGAATTCTTTCTGTTTTATCAGCAGAATTTTCTGAATTAATTTCCCGGGCAATCCGTTCTTTGCGCTTTTTCATTTCTTCTTCTTGCTCATTATAATACCTTGGAATGTAATTGAACTGTTTGTTTTTTGTTAATCTGAAAAAACTTGCCATGGTTGTATATTTTATGAACACACAAAGGTATTCAAAAATTTTTATGCTTATTGTTTAAGAAAGTATAAGATTTAATAATAGTCGCAATTAGCTGTAGTGTCAAAAGTTGCAGCTGCTTCCTCCATCGATTTTGCGTACAATTCCAAGTCGCTTGTTTTGCCACATTCATTATGTTTATATAGAACTAATTTGTCTTTTTCTTTATAGTAATATGAGCATTGCATACACTTTTTACAAGATAAAAAAGTGAGAAAAAAAAGAAATAAGATAATTTTTATATAGTGGATTTTAAGAAATGATAGCATATAATATCTA
>JAADFW010000019.1 GCA_013152655.1 Chlorobiota bacterium | reverse complement strand
TGTACTTTTCCATGATGAAAAGTACCAAAAATCTGTCGAAATTTAACGCATTTTAATAATTGCTTTTTAGCCTTTTTCAATAGTATTTTCTCAAGGATGTACAGGATTTTTCTTTTCAAAAAAAATCCTGTTACAATATTAAATCATCAAAATCCCGCACAAATTTCGAATTTCCGGTGCACACGGCGTTGTTCATTTTTACACTTTTTTGTGTAAACCTATTTTAGGACAAGTCAATTTGAGCGGGAGTAGAAAAAAATGTGTTCAACATGAGATAATGTAGCTATGAAATGATAGAGAGCTTATTTTTTCATCAAAGGAAAAAAGTAAAAGCCAATCCGGGCCCGAGGACTCGAAACAGAGCTTGAGGGCATTGAAATAGCAAAATTAGCAATCAACTTTAAACTAATGAATGCTTTAAATCTTTAAATATAAGCAATATACACAACGGGCAAGATGCATAAACAATTGCTCAATTAAAAATATTCTTTAGCTAAAGAAATAAAGCTAAACACTGTTTTTTAATTTGTCAGGAAAAATATAACTAAAAACAACTGCTACAAAAGCGGCTACAATAAAAGTCATAACACGTGCTGTAATTACTTTATCCATTCCAAAACTTATCCAAAGAATAGTAAATAAAAGGCCTGTAATAATAGTTACAATGACTGCTTTACCGCTATATTTTTTCCAGAATAACGATAACAAAATTACAACCGAAAATGTACTGCCAATACCGGCCCAAACATAACCAACCAAAGTATAGATTAATTTAGAGGGAATTATATATGCAAGCGTAAGGGCAACAATAGCAAGTATAGCAGTAATTACACGCGATAATGCAAGATTATTTGTGTCTTTATTTTTTTTGCGTAATGGCTTTATTAAATTCTCGGTTAATTCGGTAGCCGAAAGAATAAGAAGTGAATCGGCTGTAGAAATCATAGCAGCAATGGCACCTGTAATTAAAATAGCAGCAATGGCCGGAGGAAATATTTTTAAAATTACCGAAGGCATAACAAATTCGCGGTCTTCTAACCCACCGGGGCCAAAAATGGCAATTCCTATCCAGCCTAAACTTAAAGCTCCAATGTATGCTATTACTGTCCATGCAATACCAATATTTCTTGCTTTTTTTGCTTGCTTAGCATCTTTTATAGCCATAAAGCGCATACTTAATTGCGGTTGTCCGCCGAGATAGCCAAAAAACCATGAAAATCCACCTGCAATAACTATTCCTCCGGAAAATCCGCCTGAAAAATCAATAAAAGTAGTATAGTGGCTTCCGGCTTTGCTCAATGCTTGCGGAATAGAAGAAGCAAATAAATCGGGATGATTAGCAATGTAAATTATTCCAACAATGGGCCCAACTATTAAAGTTATAATCATTATAATTGCCTGAATTACATCGGTATAAACCACACTTTGAAATCCGCCGTAAATTGTGTAAGGCACAATTACAGCAGCAGTAATTAACATTCCCACATAAGGATTAAGCCCGAACATAGTGTGTAATGTTTTTCCTCCTCCAAGAAATTGAGCACCTACATAAAAGAAAAAGAAAAAAATGATAGTAGAACTTCCGAAAATTCGAATTCCCTTGCTCATACTCCCGTGTTTTTTAGCAATATATTCGGTAAAAGTATTTATGTCGTATTTTTCAGCTTCGCTACGCAACTTCATGGAAATTAAAGCCCAGGCGGTAATTATTCCCAACACACAGCCAATGGCTGTCCATACTTCTGTTAACCCTGTTGCATAAGCAGCACCCGGCAAGCCTAACAAAGCCCATGACGATTCGCCGGTAGCCCTTTCGGATAAAGCTGCTGCCCAACCCGGAAGATTTCTTCCGGCAATAGCATAATCGTTTGCCGACTTCACTTTTCTTCCCTGATATATTCCCCATAAAACAAGTAATGTAATGTACGTTGCCATTACAACCAAAAGCTGAGTTTGATATTCCATTAGTATAAGTTTTAACGTTTTTTCATTCAAATATAATTTTTTTAGATGTAATCTGCATATTGAATAAACTAAAATTAAATTTTTGAAATTTGAAATTTTTTTGTCATTTCAATACAATATTTTTATATTTCAATTACTACTTTTGCAAGTTTATCATTTAGTTTAAATATTCCATAATTTTATTAATCACTTTTTCACCATAATTTAAAAGAATATTAAACCATAAATTTAAATAAAAATGAAAAAAACAGTTTTAATTATATTAGCTGTAAGTATGTCAATGTTTACAACTGCCAATAAATTAGAAACCGGCACTTTTACCTCTACAATACGCGGAAAAGTTATTGATAAAGATACCGAAATGCCTTTGGTTGGAGCCACGGTAGTTTTACCTGAAACTGTGCCACAAATTGGTACAATTACTAATGAAGAGGGAGAATTTACTTTACAAAATATTCCCATTGGGCGACACAATATTCAGGTTTCTTATGTAGGCTATAATACAGTAACCATGAATAACCTGATGCTTAATTCGGGTAAAGAACTAATTTTAAATGTTGAATTAATTGAAAAAGTATATAAAACCAACGAAGTAGTTGTAAAAGCAAATGCGCGAAAAGACAAAGCCATAAATAAAATGGCAACTGTTAGTGCACGTTCGTTTACGGTTGAAGAAACAGAGCGTTTTGCCGGAAGTTTAGGCGACCCGTCGCGGATGGTTGCTAATTACGCAGGTGTTATGGCTGCCGGCGACCAAAGAAATGATATTATTATTCGTGGAAATTCACCCATAGGATTACTTTGGCGTTTAGATGGAATAGACATACCCAACCCAAATCATTTTGGGGCACTTGGCACAACAGGCGGCCCTGTAAGTATGCTAAATAATAATTTGTTAACTAATTCTGATTTTTTTACCGGTGCTTTTCCTGCTGAATATGGAAATGCCATATCCGGTGTTTTTGACCTGAGAATGCGTAACGGAAATAATAAAAAAAACGAATATGTTGGACAGATTGGCTTTAATGGTTTTGAACTGGGTGCTGAAGGGCCTTTTTCAAAAAAATCTAAAGCATCATACCTTGTTAATTACCGGTATTCCACTTTATCTGTTTTTAATATGCTTGGTATTAATGTTGGTGTTGGAAGTTCTATTCCTCAATACCAGGATCTTTCTTTTAAAATAAACATACCGGGAACCAAATTAGGGCATTTTTCTCTTTTTGGCATTGGCGGGTTAAGTTTTATAGCTTTGCACGATAGTGAAAAAGACAGTACGGAATGGTCATATGGTTTAGCCGGTACTGATACTGACTTTGGTTCGGACATGGGTGTGATAGGGTTGAAAAACACTTATTTTTTTAATGAAACTTCAAGAATAATTACAAAAATTTCGTTGCAAGGCACCAGGGGATATACTAATATTGATTCTTTAAGAAATGGAAATGTCAACGATCTTAAACCATTTTTCAGGTCAACTTTTAGCGAAGTAAAATATAGTTTTGAAGAAGAATATAAACAAAAAATAAATACCCGGAATTTCTTTCATGCCGGAATTACATTTGAACATTATGATGTAAATTACGTTGACAGTGTTGATATTTTAGATTACGGAAGGTTTATAACCCGTGTTAATACAGACGGGCAATTAATTCTTTTAAAAGGATTTGCGCAATGGCAACATAAATTCAGCGATATTTTAAAATTAAATGCCGGTGTTTATTACCAGCAACTTACTTTAAATAACAGCTATTCGGTTGAACCCAGAATTGGGCTTAACTGGAATTTTAGCGAAGGACAATCATTAAATGCAGGTTTTGGGATGCACAGCCAGATGCAAACCCGTATTTCATATTTTACACTTTCTTACGACAGTTTAACAAATGTTTACAACGAAACAAACCATAATTTGGATTTTATCAGGAGCAATCATTTTGTAATAGGTTACGACAATCTTATTAATACTAATTTGCGTTTAAAAACTGAAACATATTTTCAGTATATAACGAATGCTGCCATTGTAAAAAATACGCCTGAATTTTCGATGCTTAATGCCGGCGATTATTTTTATATTCCGGTTGTTGACAGCCTTGAAAACGGTGGATTGGGAATGAATTATGGTGTTGAATTGACCTTGGAAAAATTCTTAAGCAACAATTATTATTTCCTTTTTACTACTTCGCTGTTCGAATCAAAATATACAGGGTATGACAAAATATGGAGGAACACTGCTTTTGATGGTAATTTTGTTGTAAATGCTTTATTTGGCTATGAAAAGGCCATTACAGATTTTATGATATTATCGTTTAATTTTAGAACTGTTTGGGCAGGAGGCAAAAGATATATTCCAATTGATTTGGAAAAATCTATAAAAAATGGAATTGAAATGTACTACTGGGATAAAGCTTATGAAAACAGGTATGACGATTATTTTAAAATAGACGGCAGAATAAGTTTTAAGCTTAACGGTAAAAAAATAAATCAGGAATGGGCAGTTGATGTTCAAAACATTACAAACAATCAGAATATATTTAACAGGACATTTGACCCGGTCAGCAAAACCATTAACACAGAATATCAGTCTAAAATTTTTCCTATGGTATTGTATAGAATTCAGTTTTAATAAATGAAAGAGCAAAAGGGTACAAAATGAGTATGAGTATGAAAGCGGGTTTGCTAATGATAAATTGCTTGTTTTAAAAAACCTTTTGGAAAATATTCATCTTTTTCAAAGCCCAATTCTATATCTCTACCGTTGGCTGGTATATAATTTGTTTTAAATAAATAATCCCATAAGCTAAGCGAAATTCCAAAATTTACACCATATTTATTTGGCAATGTTTTAGCATGATGCCAGATATGCATTTGTGGGTTATTTAAAAAATATTTAAGCGGGCCTAACGGAAAATTAAAATTAGAATGGTTAAAATGTCCAATACTTAAAGCAATAATATGAACCACAAAAAAATCGTATAACCCAACACCAAGCAATGCTAAAGGAATATATTCTATAGTCCGGTAAACAATGTTTTCCATCCAATGATAACGTAAATGAGCTGCAAACCCCATCTCTTTAACCGAGTGGTGTACTTTATGAAACTGCCACAACCACGGATAATAATGCAATAACCGATGTACGTTAAACTGAATAAAATCTCGCACAAAAAATACCATAATTAATATAGCCCAATGCGGTAATTTGTGTAACGGATTTGACGACTGTAAATTAAATCCTGTTAATTTTAATATTTCGTTGTTAAAAAAATCGACTACAACATTTGACAATGCATTGTAAATAATAAGCGAAAACAGGAAAAAATTGAAAAACATGTAAAATGCATCTAACCAAAAATCCTGTCTTATAAATGACTGTTTTTTACGCCATGGAAAAGCAATTTCTAAAAGCCAAAAAAACAATGATATAGCTATTAGCCAATAAAAATAATTGTGCCAGCCCGGATGCAATATTTCATTTATTATATAATTATAATAACCTTTATATGAGTTGCTTATGATGTTCAAATATTTTTCCATTTTTAGTTTTTTTAGTAAACCTCATTTAGTACAAGTATTTGCTTCTGCCTAATTATTCTATCCAATTCCCCACTCTTTCAACGGCCTTTTGCCATCCTTTAAAAAGTTTTTCACGAGTTTCATTATTCATTTCGGGTTTAAAAACCTTTTCAATTTTACGAGTTGACAGTAATTCTTCTTTTGTCCAGAAACCTGCTGATAAACCTGCTAAAAGCGCGGCCCCCAATGCCGTAGTTTCAATTATTTTAGGACGTGTAACTTCAACATTTAAAATATCGGACTGAAATTGCATTAAGAAATTATTAGCCGAAGCACCACCATCAACATTTAAATTCTTCAGTCGAATATTTGAATCTTTCTCCATAGCATTTAGAACATCTTTTGTCTGATAAGCAAGCGATTCAAGCGTGGCTCTTATTATATGCTCATTGGTTGAGCCTTGTGTTAAGCCAAAGATTGCTCCACGCGCATACATATCCCAGTGTGGTGCCCCAAGTCCGGAAAAAGCAGGAACAACATAAACACCACCGTTGTTGGCTAAATTTTCAGCTATTTTTTCTGTTTCGCTTGCTGATTTAATCATTTTTAAAGCATCGCGTAACCACTTAATGGCAGCACCGGCAATAAAAACACTACCTTCCAAAGCATATTCCACTTTGTTGTTTACTCCCCAGGCAATGGTAGTTAATAATCCGTGTTTTGAAATAACCGGTTTTTCACCTGTATTCATTAACATAAAGCAACCGGTTCCATAAGTATTTTTAGCATTTCCGGGTTCAAAGCACATTTGTCCGAACAAGGCAGCTTGCTGGTCTCCTGCAATACCGCCAATTGGAATTGAAATACCAAAAATTGATTCATTAGTTTCAACATTTTCAAAACTCGAAGGATAAACCTGTGGCAACATAATTTTGGGAATATCAAATAGTTCGAGAAGCTTTTCGTCCCAGTCTAATTTGTTGATATTATACAACATGGTTCTTGATGCATTGGAGTAATCTGTAATATGCTTTTCCCCTTTTGTTAAATTCCAGACTAACCATGTATCTACTGTTCCAAATAAAATTTCACCATTCTTTGCCTTTTTTAGAAGCTCAGGATTATTTTTTAATATCCAGTGAATTTTTGTTGCTGAAAAATAAGAATCAATTACCAAACCTGTATTTTCACGAATATAATCTTGCCAACCCTCTTCTTTTAATTTGGTACAAAAGTCTGAAGTTCTTTTGTCCTGCCAAACAATTGCATTGAACACCGGTTTGCCACTGCTTTTCTCCCACAAAATAGTAGTTTCACGCTGATTGGTAATTCCAATTGATGCAATTTTGTCAGGTTGAATTCCTGATTTTTCAATTAACTGCCTGGCAACAAAAAACTGGCTTTCCCAAATCTCTAAAGGGCCTTGTTCTACCCATCCGGCTTTGGGGTAATATTGATTAAATTCCTGTTGTTCAACGCCAACAATATTTCTTTTACTATCAAACAAAATTGCCCGTGAACTACTGGTTCCCTGGTCGAGTGATAAAATGAATTCTTTTGACATATTACTTTATTTTATCTTTGATTTAGTTACAATTTTAGAAAATAAAAATAACTAAAGTGCTATCATAATTATTTTTTCTGTAGATAAACATATCTATAGTTTTATCGCATAAGAAATTATTATAATCGTTTTTCTAATTCTGTAGTAAGCTCCGGAATAATTGTTTCTAATTCGTCTATAATTGTTTCTGACAGAGAAATTATTTGTTTTTTTTCACCATTTGTCCTGGCCAGTTCAACTACTTTAAATACCGGTTTTTCAATATTAGTCAGGCACATAATATTTACCGAACTTTTTAGCTTATGTGCCAACTCACCTAATTCGGATAGATTTTCATTCATTAAAGCATCATTCATATCTTTCTTAACTTCAACACATTGATCAATAAAAACCCGAATCATTTCCCTTATATAACTTTCATCGCCTTTTGCTATTTCCAATATTTTTTCTAATGAATATGAAGAATGTTCAGCATCATTTATTTCAGCTTCACTATTAGACAGTCTTACTTGTCTTCCTTTTTTTAAGTTTTGTAAAATCATTTTATAAAGCACCTGCGACTGAAATGGCTTTGCCAGATAATCATTCATTCCGGCAGCTTTATATTTTTCATTATCGCCCTCTAAAGCATTAGCAGTTAATGCAATAATAGGGATTGACTTTATAGGTTCCGGCATTTCATTCCTTATTATTTTTGTTGCTTGTAAGCCACTCATTACCGGAAGTTGAATATCCATTAGCACAATATCATATTTTTTTACACTAAGCATTTCAATTGCATTTTGTCCGTTTATAGCAATATCAAGCTTACACATCCAGCTATCTGTAATTTTTTTAATTAAAAGTTGATTAAACTCCTGATCTTCAACTAATAAAATTGATACATTTTGTAATTCCTTTTGTTTTTCTTTAATATTTATTTTGAAATTTTTTCTGTCAGGAACTTCTATTTTCTCAGCCTTTTCAAATTCAAAACATACACTAAAAACCGAGCCCCTTCCTTCAACACTTGAAACATTAATAGTGCCGTGCATCATATTAACCAGTTTCTTACTAATAAACAAACCCAATCCACTGCCTTCAATCTTTTTAGCAACTTGTGTTTCCGGTTTTAAAAAACCATCAAAAATAAGTAATTGATTATCTTCAGAAATTCCAATTCCGGTATCAGAAATTGTAAAACTAATACTAACTGAGGTGGCAGATGCTTTCTTTATCATTATTTCTAATTTAACACTACCTTTATTAGTATATTTTACAGCATTATTCAACAAATTGAATATTATTTGTGATAATCTAACAGGATCTGATTTTATGACAAGGCCCTTAAATTGCTCAGGATAAGTAAAAATATAACTCAGGTTTTTTCTTTTGGCTTCTTCTTTTAAAACGTTAAAGACAGAAATAATTTTTTCATAAAATTTAAAACCTTTTTTTTCTAAAATGATTTTATTTAATTCCAATTTCTTAATATCAACAACATCGTTAATTACTGTTGAAAGATTTTCAGCCGAATATTCAATAATTTCAACCATTTCCTGCTGTTCAGAGGTCAGTGATGAACCATATAAAAGTTCAGTCATTCCCAAAATGGCGTTTAATGGAGTTCTTGCCAGATGGCTCATATTTGCTAAAAATATTTTCCCGGCTTTAGAAGTTTCTTCAATTTTTATATTTGCCTCTTTTAACTCTTTATTTACTTTTTTAAATAATTTCAGGTTTTCTTCTAAAAGTTGCTGAGTACTTTTTATTTTAGTTATATCGTGTAAGCTTAATCGTAAACCCTGATAATCGCCATCTTTTCCATAAACCGGATTCCATTGGCTCGACAACCAAATAATTGTTTTGTCTTTTTTAATCAACCTGAAAATATCATTCCCTGAAGTTTCCTCTCGCAACGAATTAATAATTTTTTCCACTATCCTTTTACTGTCTTCCTTAAAAATATATTTTTTCGGATGCTGAAATAACCAAATACTTTCTTCAAAAGAATATCCTGTAATTTTTTTTACAGCAGGATTAATAAATAATAAATCACCAGCCGGGCTTATCCAGTTTTCCCACGAAGCTGTATAGTTCACAATGGTTCTAAAACGGTTTTCAGAATCCATCAAATTAGTACTTAACTCGTTCAATTTTGTATTATCGAGAAAAGTGAAAAGTAAATATTTATTAGCATCTTCATCTTTTACTATTGTACATTTTACTTTAAAAATTTTTGAAGACCTGATAAAACGTATGTTAAACTTTGCATTGACTCCTTTTTTTAAAGTTGCAATAGCTTTCTTAAGTTCATTTTTATACGGAATATCAACAAAATGTAGTAATGGCTTATTTTCAGCAAAATCAATATTTGCATATGAAGTTGCATTTATCAAAATACCATTTTTATCAGTTAATATACATAGATCAAAAATATCTTTGAAGGTTTCAAAATATTGTTCCAATAATACAGAATTCATTTTCTGCATACCACTTGCACGGCTAAAAATATGCTTTCTTTTGTTTTCCCTGCTCATTTATAGTTTTTTCAGTATAACAGTGAATATATGAGTCATTGGGCGTTCTGAAACACCTAATTTTAAACTTAACTATCTATTGACCAATGCATTATATACAGTGTTACGCACTTGCATTTTTCATTGTTTTATTTAAGCTTACTGTAATAACCAGTCAATAACATTTAACTTTTGAATACCATCTATATTTGCATTATCATAATCAAGTGTTAAAAGATATTTTGGATAATTGTCTTTAATTCTTTTAAATGCCGAAATTTCTCTCTTTAATGTTTTTTCGTCATTAACAGAAAAGGCAACTTGATAATATTCTCTTTCATTATTTGATTTTTGTACTACAAAATCAATCTCTTTATCGTTGTGTTTTCCTACATATACTTTA
>JAADFW010000018.1 GCA_013152655.1 Chlorobiota bacterium | reverse complement strand
GGTGTCTTATATTTATTGTTTTAAATAGTTTTATTACAGATTTTCCACAATCAGACTTAAAATATGAAGCTATTAAGATACGTAATGAAATGGCTTTTAAAGATGCCTTAGATAAAAACAGTATTGATGCTTTTGATAGCTTTATGATAAACTATCCGGATGCTATTGAATTTACTGAAGCAAAGAAAATAAAAATGAACCTTGTATTTCAAAAGGCTAAAAGTATTAATACTATTGAAGCATACAATGAATTTGTTGAGATGTACCCTGAGGGAGAACATTACATTGATATATTTAATTTAAAAGCAAATGCATTGGGAAATAAAATTCTTGAAAACAATAAATATAAGACACCTGCAATAAACTGGGCTAAAAGCTTTGATAATAAAGGATATGATGATGTTGCAAAAGGTTTTATTACTCTTCCGAATAGTGATATTTTTATAATAGCATCGAGTTTTAAGCAAAAGCAAAAAAACCTCGACATTTGGTTCCTTAAATTAAATAAGGAGGGGAAAATGGTTTGGAATAAGGAAATAGGGGATACTTTAAACGAAAGCCTGACAGCTATTGATTTGATAAATGACAATCAGTTTATTGCAGTAGGACAAAATAATTTTAATGATACTTTAAAAGGAAAATCGTGGATAATAAGTGCACATTCAGATGGGAGTAAAGCATGGAGTAAAAATTTTGATTCAGAAAAATTGAATTGTGTAATAAAATCAACCGACAAGAATATAGTTTTTGGTGGTTTTTATGAAGCTGCAGATTCTACGAAGAAATTTTATCTTGCAAAAATAAAAAATAGTGGTAAAATAATTTGGCAAAGGTTTTATTCAATGGCCGGTGAAATACATGATGTTTGTAAAACTGATAGTAATACAATAATGTTTACCGGGTCTAATTTTTTGATTAATGTTGATTTAAACGGATATATAAAGTGGGAGAAAAATTTTGAAGATAGTTCGTTAATCAATAATCTGGAAATATTGCATAATAATGTTTGTTTTACTGAGAGAAGAATGGATAGCACATTTATTTTACATAAATTTGATTTACAAGGCAATGAAATATGGAGTAAAGTTATTGCAGATAGTAGTTTTGATAAGATTACAGATTTAAAACTACTGCCGAATGAAAATATACTTATGTCAGGTATTAAAGAGTATGATATTCAGCTAAACTGGTTTAACAATAATGGAGAGCGTATAAAAGCAGAATTTTTTGGAACCGATAAAAAAGAAACCGATTGTAAATTAAGCCTGAGCAATGAAAATAAACTATTGCTATTAATTACAATTGAATATAGTGCTAATGACAGCGATATTTTAGTTATTAATAAAGAGAATTTATAAGCCCGGAAAATACATACATTTTCAACGATTAATATAAACCACAGGCTTGATAGTTTTTTACTTTACTAAATATTTGGACACAAGTTTATTTAATTCTTCTCTTTTTATAGGTTTTGTAATAAAATCATCACCGCCTAATTTAATAACTTTTGTTCTGGTTTCAGGGTAAGCATCGGCTGTTTGTACAATAATTGGAAGTTCCTTATTTATTTTCTTAATCTTTTTGATTAGCTCAAAACCATCAATATAAGGTATGTTTAAATCAAGTAAAACAAGATTGATGAGTTTATTCGATTGAATTATATTTATTGCTTGTAAGCCATTTTGAGAAACTACATATGTAATGTTTTCGTTTCCAAGTAATTCCTTTAACAAAAGCACATTTGTTTTATCTGGTTCAATAATCAATATGGTATTTTTATTTTCAGTATATATTATATTTTGTGGTAGTTGGGTTTTTTTACGTTTTAATTTAATTTCCTCTTTTGAGTTTAACTGTGGAATTGTAAAATAAAAAACTGAACCTTGATTAATGTTTGAATTAAACCAAATTTTACCACCCATTAATTCAATTAAATTTTTTGATATTGCCAAGCCAAGTCCTGTCCCGCCAAATTTTCTGTCAGATTTTTCATCTACTTGCCTGAATCTGTCAAAAATAATTTTCTGATAGCTTTTTTCAATACCTATACCGGTATCTTTAACATAAAAACGAAACAAACTATCATAAATTCCATTTTCATCTTCTATTTTTTGAAACCCAAATTCTATGAGCCCATTTTCAGTAAATTTTATTGCATTTCCAATTAAATTGATAAAAACTTGCTTTAACCTGATTTGATCGGCAAATAAATATAATTGCATATCAAATGATTCAGTATCTAACTTAATTTCAACATTATCTTTATTCTTTAACTGTTTTTCTTCTATTGCCCAGTAATATAAATCGTTTAAAAATTCATTTATATTGAATTCGGTATAATTTAGTTTTAGTTGCCTGGCTTCAATTTTCGAAATATCAATAATATCATTTATTAAACTCATTAAAAGTTGACTATTTGAGTCGATAATTTTAATAAAATTATCTTTCTTTTCAGGAGTTATATTTGTATCGTTAAGTAGTTGGCTAAACCCTATTATGCCATTCATGGGTGTTCTAATTTCGTGAGAAATATTTGCCAAAAAAGTTGATTTAAGGCGGTCAGCCTCTTCTGCTTTCCTTTTTTCAATTATTAATTCTTCTTCAATTTCTTTTTTATAAATAGCTATGGCCGATTGGTACATAAAAGTTTCTATTACCTTAAATAATTGGATTGGAATTACTTTTTCACAAAGAATGGTTATTGTTCCATAAAGCTTTGACTTACGTTTTATACCAATTAAATAAACAGTTTTTAAATTAAGCCTGTTTTCAACAGCTCCTATTAATTTGTCGTTTAAAATTTTATGTGGTATTTGTCTTAAGCCTTTTTTTAATTCAATTAGATTTCCTGAGTGTAATATTTCGTAATACTTATTTTCAAGTTTAATTGACAAGTTTCCTGGTTTTTTTACAAAAGATGTTATTATTTCCTGCCCATCCTTATTTATGCCGTGCGTATATTCTATTTTAAGCATTTTGTCATTTTCTGAATAAGAATGAACAAATACGATAGAATTTTTTATTAAATGATTAATATTTTTTCCTATAAAAGCATATATATCTGTTTTATTTGATATTTCAAGAAAATTTAATGCAGTGTTACTTAAAAATTCCTGGTATTTGGCAAATTCCTGTTCATATTTTTCAGCAATTTGCTTTTTACTTAGTTCCCTTGCTATTAATAATATACCATTAATATCAGAATTGAGTAATTCATTAATCAATAATCCTTCGGTATAAATAATTTTTTTATTCTTTTTAACCAGCCTGCATTCAAATTCAAATTTTTTCCCCGGGTTAATTAATACATCTTGAAAAACCTTTTTAATTTTTTCTTTATCTTCAATATGTATATTTTTCATGAAAGATTTTCCAATGAGATTTTCTTGATGAATACCTGTTATTTTACCATATTCAGCAATTTGGTATGCAACCTTGCCATATTCGTCTAAAATAACAAATGAGTCGTAAGAGTATTGCAGTAAAACTTTATAAAACTCTTTATTGAATATCTGTTTTGAAGATTCTGACTTGCTATTATTATTAAAAAGAGCCATTTAATGAGTTTATAATTAAAATTATAAGTAAAAGTTTTTACTTATAATCAGACAGGCTATTCAAAATACAAGGTTTAATATTTCTAAATAATTAATAATACTATTTTAGATGAATTACAATCTATTATTAAAAATCATCTACTTGTATTGTTTTGAAAGGAATTTTTAAGATAGACTTAAAATCATGTGCAGCTTCATACATATCTTCGTCAATATAATACCAGTTTATTGTAACATTACCGTCTTCAATATTTAATTTTTCAAACAAACGTAATACTTGCATTAATATTTTTGACGAACTGGTATTAATATATTCAATTCTTAAATTTAGTACTGTTTGCGGATTTGGCGATTTAATATACTCCTTGCTCCATTTAATAACAGGTTGATAAAACTTTGCCGGATCTTCAGGAATTAATAAACCGGAAATTTCAAAGACACCTTTTTCAGCATCAAAATATACATATGGGCTATCACTGGTATTTTCTATCTTAAGAATTTCCATAAACTTATATTAATTATTCTAGTAGTTTTTAAAGTATTGCAAGTTAATGTAAAAAATAATTTAAACATAAAAACTAAATGGTTTTACTCATTTTTGAACTAAATGTTACAATTATCAGGTTTATTTAATAATTTTCATATGTTCCTGATCGGTAATTTTCTCACAATAATGACATTTTAAGGCTACTTTTGATTTTTCAACAACATTAAAACGGGTAACTATTTCGTCATTATTTGTTATACACTTAGGATTAACACATTTAACAATACCAACTACTTCATTTGGTATTTCCACAACTTTTTTTTCAATTACCTTATAGTTGTTTATTATATTTAGCTTGGCTTCAGGAGCAACAAGTGCTATTTTGTTAATTTCATCATCTTCAAAATATTTATCTGATACCTTAATAATTGCTTTCAAGCCAAGTTTATTACTTTCCATATTAGTACCAAATGTCATTTTAGATTTTAAGCTTTTTAAATCTAAAATTGATAATACTTTGAACAAATTTTCGGCAGGTATATGGTCAATAACAGTTCCGTCTTTAATTGCACTAACATTGAGTTTTTTGCTATCTTTCATTTTATAAACATTTATTAATTATTTTAATCCTAAAATTGATGCAAGAATTGCCTGTCTTGTATAAACTCCATTTAAAGCCTGGGTAAAATAGTAGGCTTTTTCATTTTCGTCAACATTAACATTTATTTCATTTACACGCGGAAGGGGGTGCAAAATCTTCATATTTGGCTTTGTATTTACAAGCATTGAATTATTTAAGATATAGGTGTTTTTAGTCTTCTCATATTCCATTGGGTCTGAAAAACGTTCTCTCTGAACACGCGTCATATAAACCACATCAGCTCTGGAAATAATATCAGTAAAATCTGTATGTTCATAATATTTTAATCCTAAATTATCAAGATAAATCTTATATTCATTCGGCATTTTTAATTCAACAGGTGAAATAAAATTAAAAGTTGTATTAAAATGCGACATGGCCATTAATAGAGAATGCACTGTCCTGCCATATTTCAAATCGCCTACCAGAAAAAGATTTAAATTATCTAAAGTTTTTTGCGTTTTGCGAATTGAATACAAGTCTAGTAAAGTTTGTGTTGGGTGTTGATTTGCTCCGTCGCCGGCATTTATAACAGGCACAGAAGAAACTTCGCTTGCATATTTGGCACTACCTTCTAAAGGATGACGCATAACAATTAAATCGCAGTAATTGGCAACGGTTTTAATTGTATCGTTTAACGTTTCACCTTTTGATACACTTGAAGAAGTTGCATCAGTAAAACCAATTACACGTCCTCCTAAACGGTTTATAGCACTTTCAAAACTTAAGCGAGTTCTGGTTGAAGGCTCAAAAAACAAAGTTGCAATTACTTTCCCTTTCAAAATATCTTGTGTAGGGTTCTTTTCAAATTCTTCAGCTAAATTGAGAATTTTAATGTAATCTTCTTTTGTGTAATCGTTAATGGAAATAAGACTTTTGTTTTTCACTAGTATAAAATTTAGTTAAATGTTTGTATTTCAGTATAATATAAATTCATTTATTCATAATATTAATAATAACTTACTATTCGAAAGTTATTTTTTCTTAACTCCAAGACTATCAGAACATAAATTAGCTTTTATAAGTAATTTCATAGGTTTATAATAACATTCTCAATTTTTGAAAGTTGTTTAATAATTCTTTCACTATGGTATTTTCTAATACTTAAATTTAGTGAACAATTCAAATCAAATTTTTGATTAATTGGCTGAAGCTTCTCTTCCTTAATTATTTTCATGACAGAATTCATTGAGTCATAGCTAAACTTAACTTCAATCCAGTCATTTTCAGTTTTTTTTATAATTTTTGCATTGCCAATAGCATCTATAGCAGCACTTTTATAAGCATTTATCAATCCGGGAATACCTAATTTTGTGCCTCCAAAATAGCGTACAACTACTATTAGAATATTGGTTAAGTTTTTTGATTGAATTTGGCCTAAAATAGGAGGGCCTGAGGAATTTGAAGGTTCTCCATCATCACTCGACCTGTAAAATTGTAAATCTGCTCCCAACCGAAAAGCATAACAATGGTGCCTTGCATCATAATACTTTTTTCTAAGGTTTTTCTGATGATTTTTTATTTCTTCTTCTGATTTTACCGGAAATGCGAATGCTAAAAATTTACTGCCTTTTTCTTTATAAATCCCTTCTGAAGGTTTATCTATGGTCAAATATTCATCAGATAGAAGGGCCATTCATTAATTTTTGTACAAAACTAAGATTTATTTTGCTAATTATAAAAAGGAAAAACAGTAAAGTGCTGAAAAATGTTGACTTTATTTGATTGCAAACCCTAAGCAAAATTCAATAATATAATTGCAATTAATGAAACTGATATGCCTATCCAATTTATTATATGTATTTTTTCCCTAAAAATAAGGAATGCTACAATTACTGAAAGTGCAACAATAGAAAGACTATTTATGCCAAAAACTACTGATGAATCCATATTGCTGTACTGTAAGGCTTTTATAAAAAACAATAAAGAACCATAATTTACCAAGCCTAATAAAATACCAAAAATCAAGGATTTAGGCTTCACAAGTTCATTGAATTTATATTTTTTAATAATAGCAATAATAATTCCTGTAATAGCTGAAATACTAAAAACAAAGGTTGTGAAAAGTGAAAATTGGCTTTGGCTTACAAAATCATTCTGCGAAATTTTAACGAAAGTATCAGTTATTCCTGCACCAATAAAAAGTATGATTGGCAAATAAATGAATTGTATGTAACTTTTTTTAATATCTTTTCTGTAAATGGTTAATATTACTGCTGATATTGCCGCCAAAACCCCAATTATTTTAAAAAATGAAACTAATTCAGAATAATAAATAATAGAAAAAACCATTGGGATAACCATTGACATCCTGCCGGCAATAATGGTAACTGTTATTCCTGCTTTTTGTGTTGACCAGCCTATAACAAAAAACATAATTATTAATAATAAGCCAATAATTATAGCCATAAATAACCAGTTAGAATGTATGATTTGTGCAAATGAACCGGGGTCAACGGATATTAATGCACCTGCAATAGTAGCTGTTATATAATTGACAACTATAGTAGGAAATAGTTGAATTTTTAAATAATCTAAGTACTTAAATATTATTAATATAGATGTTGAGCAAAGAATGCTGAGAAGTAAAAAGGCCATAAATTTATTATTCAGTTAGTTAAAATATTACATCAAATATAATTTAAATGTATAAAGAAATAATTTACTGTTTTAAAAATATATTATACATTTGCTCACGAATTGGTTTTAACAGTTTTTTCATGCTGTTATTGAAAAGGGAATCCTGTGAAATTCAGGAACAGTACCCGCTGCTGTAATTTCCTGCTTGCAGTGCAAGCAAAAATAACTTTTGAAAGCAATGCCACTAATAATAATATTATTGGGAAGGTGTCAAAAGTTGGAAAAAGTCAGAAGACCTGCCATTTCATTATCAATATTCAAAAGCTTTCGGGAATTAAAGCAAAGGCAGAAATTAACTTCAACTCTACCTTTCTTTCTCTGAGTTAGCTTACGTATGTTGGTTGCTTTAACAATCAATTTTTGTAATGTTTAACTAATTTTAATTAAAATGAAAAAATTTACTAATGCTACAGCTATTATAGCTGCAATGTTTTTGTGTACTAATTTTTATGGACAAACACTAAATTCCGGATTTGACGACCTTAGTTTAGATTCTAATTCATATTGGATTGGAAGCAGTTATGGATCAAATGATTTTACAAGTGGTTTTGCTCACTTTAGCCAGTTTTTTGACACTACTTATTACACATGGAATGGATTTGCGTATTCTAACGTTATTGATACTATTACAAGCAGTTGGATTAATCAATATGCATGCAGGGCAGGAATAGGAGCTGAAAATACAAATAATTACGGTGTTTTTTATCAGTGGGGAAACGATTCGGTTTGGTTTGATTCACTTACGCAAATATCCGGGTTGTATGTAACTAATTCTACTTATGCTGCTTTAACAATGCAAAATGGCGATGCTTTTTCAAAAAAATTTGGTGGTGAAACCGGAAACGATCCCGATTGGTTTTTATTATCAATTTATGCTTTTGACAATGAATCAAATATTATTGATACAGTAGAATATTATTTGGCTGATTATAGATTTGATGATAATGCAAGCGATTATATATTAGCTGATTGGCAATTTGTTGATTTAAGTTCGCTTGGCAAGATAAAAACTTTAAAGTTTAGTTTGTCCTCGTCAGATAATGGTGACTGGGGGATGAATACACCTGCGTATTTTTGTTTAGATGAGATAAAAGCTGCAAATAGTCTTAATTTAATTTCTTTTAATAAAAGTGAATTAGATTTAAATATATATCCAAATCCATTTGTAAATTATGTAAATGTTAACTTTCAAGTATTGCCTGTTGATGGTGCACATATACAAATATTTAATATAACCGGACAGCTCATTCTTAAGCAAATATTTTGGAATTATTCAAATGTAATTGATTTGAGAGAACTTAATAATGGGATATACTTTATAAATATTTCAACTGCAAAAAATACTATTACTTACAAAATTATTAAAGAATAAGAAATTGTAATATTGAGGCTGTTCAAAAAGCCAAATATCTTACTGAATTTTGAATGGAATGAAAAATTTTATTCCATTGATAAGCAATAGTTTACAAACTATGATATTTCTTCTATTTGGTCGAAAAGACACTTTTAGTACGGCTTCAAAAATATTTTAATTAACTTAATGAAAACTACATTTTACATAATTATTTTGTTTTCCTGTTCTTTAAATGTTTCTGCTCAATATTTTTCACCGGCTGCAGGACAACAAGGATCTTCTGCTATTTATAAAGATAGTTCTATAATTGTTTCATGGGCTTCAGAATGTATTGTAAACAGGGGATACATAAATATTTCTGATACAAATGCAATTGATGAAGGAAATAATAAGGCAAGCTTTGGGATAGCTGAAAATGCTACAGGTAAAGCTGATAATAATGTTGTAAGTTTGGGTGATGAAGGCGTAGCAATACTATATTTTGATGAAGTTGTTAAAAACAGTCAAGGTTTTGATTTTGTTGTTTTTGAAAATGGATTTAGTGATACATTTCTTGAATTGGCTTTTGTTGAAGTTAGTAGCAACGGTGAGCGGTTTGTGCGTTTTCCTTCTTATTCAAATACCCAAACACTTATACAAATAAATACTTTTGGTGAATTAGATCCAACATATATTCATAATTTGGCCGGAAAATATAGAGCAAATTACGGAACACCTTTCGATCTGCAAGATGTTGCAGATAGTTCAGGTATCGATATTTACAATATTCATTATATTAAAATAATTGATGTAATTGGCACTTTAGATAGTAATTATACTACATATGATGTTACAGGGAATAAAATTAACGACCCATGGCCAACTCCCTTTTATAACGGAGGTTTTGATTTAGATGCAGTTGGTATTTTAGAGCCTGTAACCGGAATTTATAATACTCAAAACAAGCCGGAAATAACCATTTATCCTAATCCAACACATAGTAAAGTTTATATTAAAACAAAAAGCAATGTAACCAGGGTTACTTTGTTAAATGCAGAAGGAATGGTTTTAAAAAAGATAGTTATTTCTTCCTTCAACAGTACAATTGACTTAACTGATTATGCAGAAGGATTTTATTTTATTAAAATGTTAAGTGGTAATACAATAAGTATTCA
Source organism: Chlorobiota bacterium (assembly GCA_013152655.1). Classification (GTDB taxonomy): domain Bacteria; phylum Bacteroidota; class Bacteroidia; order Bacteroidales; family B39-G9; genus JAADFW01. Next base: position 139 of record JAADFW010000018.1, on the reverse strand, counting down.
TCAAATAATAAAAATAGATTAGAGTGAAATATTATGTTTTTAAACTTATTTTATATTACACATTTACATTCTTAAAGCTGCTTGAAAAAAGAGATAAAGTTTTTTTATAATACTAATTAATAATTATTTGAATATATTT
>JAADFW010000017.1 GCA_013152655.1 Chlorobiota bacterium | reverse complement strand
CACTGGATTCCAATGCTTTTCTTCCCGTCAGGCGTATTCAAAACCGAATAATGTAAAAGAATTAGTAATTTATACTGACGCAGTAAGGTTCAAACAAATTATTTCTAACTTACTTTCAAATGCCTTTAAATATACTGAAAAGGGTACTGTTGAATTTGGATATCATGTTATTCATTCTACTAAAAATGCAAACAGAGCAATTGAATTCTTCGTAAAAGATACCGGTATTGGAATTAAAAAAGACCAACTAAATATTATTTTTGACAGGTTCAGAAAATTAGAAGCCAAAAATGAAAAAATATACAGTGGGGCAGGAATTGGCTTAACTATAGTAAAAACATTAGTTAACCTGTTAAATGGAAAACTCAGGGTTGAGTCAAAATTATCAGTTGGCAGTACCTTCTTCGTTGAATTTCCTTTACCTGATGAAAATTTAAAAGCCTCGAAACCAGCAAAAAAAAGTATGAAAAATAAGAATTCAATGAAATATAATTGGGAAAATATTAAAATATTAGTAGCAGAAGATGAAGCTTCAAATTTTAAATATATTGAAGCAGTACTTAAGCAAACAAAAGCAAAATTAATATGGGCAATTAACGGTAATAAAGTCATTGAAGAATTAAAAAACAATAGCGATGTTAATCTGATACTCATGGATATTAAAATGCCTGATATGGATGGTTATGAAGCGGCAGCAATAATTAGAAAAACAAACAAAATAATACCAATTATTGCACAAACTGCCTATGCAATGTCAGATGATAAAGAAAAAATTCTAAAAAATGATTTTACCGATTATATATCAAAGCCTGTAAAAATTAACGATTTGTTGAATATTATAGCATTAAACCTAAAACTAAACTAAAAATATTTTAAATTGTATAAAATAAAGTTAGCAAATATTTGGCAGTTAACTCGTTAAATTAGCATAATTGTTTATAACATATTATGCTATATTAGTCTAATCATTTTTAGGTTTAGTATAAAACATTGTTAAATATCTAATTATTATAGTATTTTAGTTTTCCCAAATAAAATAATATTAAAATTTTGGTCAATTTTTCAAAAATATTAATAGTATTATTTCTTCTTCAATTATCTTTAATTACTTTCTCGCAAGAAAATATTAAAGATAAAAAACCCTATAAAACAGCAACAAAGCTTTTTAAAAGCGAACAATATTCTGAAGCTTTGCCTGTTTTTCTTGAATTAGAAAAGAACGGCAATAATTCGCCGGAATTAAATTATAATATTGGAATTTGTTATTTAAACACGGTATTTGACAAACACAAAGCCATTGCTTATTTAGAAAAATCAATTAGCGCTAATAATTTTGAGGTTCCTCCACAAACTTATCTTGAAATTGGAAAACTTTATCATCAGGATTACAATTTCGACAAAGCTTTACTTTACTACAATAAGTACCTTTTTTATGCTCCTAAAGATGATTTATTTCTGAATTATGCAAAAAGAATGGTTAATGTTTGTAATAATGCTAAAACATTAATAGCTGATTCGCTGGATGTTAGTATTATGAATTTAGGAAAGCCTATTAATACTTTCTATTCAGAATATAGCCCATATATCTCGGCTGATGAATCTAGTTTATTTTTTAACAAAGTAACTTATATCAATAAAAATTACCTGAATGAAGGTATCAAAAATGATAGTGTAACAGTAATAATGGTTTCTCATTTGAAAGATACAATATGGTCGGAACCTGAAAAAATAAAGATTATAACTAAATTGAAAAATCCTGTTATCACACTTGAAGGAGTAACTCCCGATGGACAAAACTTATTTATAAGCATTACAACAGGTACAAAAAGCGACCTTTATACGTGTACATTAAATGGGAACAATTGTGATAATGTTACAAAACTACCTGAAGGAATTAATTCAGATTATTGGGAAGGCAGAGTTAGCCAAACATCAGATGGCACTGAATTATATTTTTCAAGCAACAGGCCTGGCGGGTATGGAAAAAAAGATATTTATAAAATAAAAAAAGACAAAAACGGAAACTGGGAGAACAATGCAATAAACCTTGGCCCGGCTATTAATACTTTTTTTGATGAAACAAGCCCTTTTATTCACCCTGATAATAAAACCTTATTTTTTAGTTCACAAGGGCATATGGCAATTGGAGGATTCGACATTTTTAAATCTGTTTACAAAGACAATAAATGGTCATATTCTGATAATATAGGCTATCCTATAAATACTACTAAAGACGACTTATATTTTGTTTTATCAGCTAATGGAAAATCAGGATATTTTTCTTCATCGGTAAACAACAAATATGAAAATCATGACATTTATAAAGTTACATTAAAAAAATCAATCCCATTAACGTTGGTTAAAGGAACTATTTTAGCCGGCAATCCACCCAAGCCTACTACTGCACAAATAAAAGTTTTAGATAAAGAAACCAATAAAAAGGTAAAATATATTTACAATCCTAATCCAAACACAGGTAAATACCTAATGATTTTTCCTCCCGGAAAAAATTACGATATGATAATAAATGCTCCCGGTTTTCTGCCACAATTGGTGAATATTTATGTGCCTGACCAAACCTATTTTTATGAATTATATCAGGAAATAATTTTAAACAGAGTTAATGCACTTGGAAAAAAACTTGGTGAAAAAATTATTGTAAATAATACATTTTATGATATTTATAAAACTGTAGCTGCCGATACAGTTTTATTAGATAAAGATACCACCGCGGTAAACGAAACAAAAACAAAAGATTACAATCAATTGCTTTTACTTATTGAAGACATTATTAATACAACAGATACTGTTGGTATTGAAATACTCGACGAAGAAATTAATTTATCAGAAGACATAAAAGACAATACACAAAAAAAAGATTATAATAAATTATTTTCATTAGTTGAAAAAGCGATAAATACTACCGATTCGGTTTCGCTAATGATTTTAGATAAAAATACAATGTATGATGAAAAAACAACTCAAACATATTTTTATGCCGAGAATGAAAAAGAAAATGATTTAGTTCCTACAATAATAGGTTCTGATACAATTTATACTACTCCTCCTGTTTCTACTGAAAATGAAGATTTGAACAGCCCTTGGCCTAAAGTCTTGCAGAAAACTGAAGATAACAATAAAGTTACAGAAACATCTTCATTAGATTTCAGGACTGCAAAACCCAACAATCGAAAATTAATCTATACAAGTTATATCTTTTTTAATGATAATGATGCTGCTGTAAAACAAAAATATTTTAAAGAGCTTATGCAAATTTCTGAATTACTTGTAAATAATCCTAAAATTGGAATTATGATAATTGGCTACACCGATACAAGGGGTGATAAAATATATAATCTCAAACTCTCTAACAAAAGAGTTAATGCGGTTATGAATTATTTTATTGATCAGGGAGTGCCTGCAAATAAAGCAATTTTAAAAGGAGTTGGCGAGTCAAAATCAGGTGATGAAAAAACAGAACTCGACCGTAAATTTAACAGACGAGTTGACATTCAAGTTTTTGAATTAGTAAAATGATATTAATTTGAAAAAAAACAAAACATATACATTTTTCAATAAATCGATTTTAACCGGTTTACTATCCCTATTTATATTCTCTAATAATTTTGCCCAAAAATATACTGAATATGAAGTGAAGGCAGTTTTCCTGGTAAACTTCGGAAAATTTGTTGAACTACCTGAAAACAATTCTAAAAATATAATTTTCGGTATTTACGGGACTGACCCGTTTGGTGAAATTTTCCAAAATACATCCTTTAAAAATACCCTTATAAAAGGTAAAACTTTTAACGTTAAGAAATTTAATAGCCTCGACGAAATAAAGTGCGATATCCTTTTTGTTTCAGGTATTAATAAATACGAAATGATTCAATTATTAAGCCGGTTAAAAAATAAGCCTGTTTTAACAGTTGGAGATAATTTAGATGAATTTTGCGAAAAAGGAGGCATGATAAACTTTACTGAAAAAGGAAATCGCTACCGTTTTGAAATAAATAATAATGCTGCTCTAAATGTTAATATTAAAATTAGTTCTAAGCTTTTGAATTTGGCTAAGATAATTACTGTTAATGAAGTTAAGTTTTAAGAATATATCAATCCGTATTAAAATTGTTGGGCTAGTATTAATTATTAGTACTATATCTTTAGCTATTTCCGGGTTAATATTTTTTGCTTTTGATAAAAACCAGTATAAAATTGAAAGCCTTAAAGAACTAAATATTCTTGCACAAATTATAGGTAATTATAACACAGCCGCCATACTTTACAACGATAAATTTGCTGCAAATGAATCACTAAACTCTTTGGTATTTAATGAAAATATTAAGAAAGCAGCTATTTTCAAGTCAGAAAAAGATACAATGGCTGTATATTTTGCATCACCCGACTCTGTTTTCTTTTCTTATATACCTTTTTATAAAACAGATACATCCTTTTTTTCAAAAAAATCTATAGTTGTTAATAAATCAATTTATTTAGAAAATGAAAAAATTGGGACTATCTATCTGGAATCGGGTTTAGATGAATATTATGCACGAATTTCAAGGTTTATAAAAATAATATCAATTATTACTGCTATTGCTTTTATAATAGCTTTTATACTTTCAATATATATGCAGCGTATAATTTCAATGCCCATTTTAAACCTTGAAAAAATTATGCGCCAAATTTCTATTAAAAAAGATTATTCAGTTAGAATTAAGAAAAAATCAGGAGATGAAATAGGTGTTATGATTGATGGCTTTAATGAAATGCTCTCGCAAATTGAGACTCAAAATGAAGCTTTAACAAAAGCCAAAGAAAAAGCTGAAGTTTCAGTGAAAATAAAAGAAGAATTTTTGGCAAATATGAGTCATGAGATTAGGACACCTATGAATGGAATCCTGGGAATGTCGAATATATTATTAAGTACTGAACTGGACGAAGAACAATTGCAATACCTCAAAAACATAAAGCAATCTGCCGATAATCTACTAACAATTATTAACGATATACTCGATTTTTCAAAAATTGAAGCCGGTAAAATTGAGTTTGAAGAATCAGAATTTGAATTAAAAAAGCTATTAAATCAAATTCTAAAAACTTTTAAACTTAAAACCGATGAAAAAAAAATATCACTTGTATTAAAATATGACAATACACTACCAAAAGTAATTATTGGCGACCGTATTCGGTTAAATCAGATTATGGTTAACTTAATAGGAAATGCAATAAAATTCACAAATAAAGGAAGTATTACAATTTTGGCTAAAGCTGTAAACGAAAGTAAAAAATCAATTACTGTTCAATTTTCTGTTAAAGATACCGGTATTGGAATTCCTGAATCCAAAATAGAAAATATTTTCGATAGTTTTAATCAGGCCTCCAGTAATACTACCCGCAAATATGGAGGTACAGGATTAGGCTTAACTATTTCAAAACACCTGATTAGTTTGCAAGGCGGATCAATTTGGGTTGATAGTATTGAAGAGAAAGGAAGTACATTTTCATTTAGAATACCTTATAAAAAAGCAATTCGTAAAAAAACTTTATATTCTACAGATAAGCCTGAATTAAAAAGTAAAACAAAGAAAAGAGATTTAGTATTTGCACAACAATTTTCGAATAATTTTAAAGTTTTGTTAGTTGAGGATAATGAAATCAATCAACTTTTTGTGGTTACACTATTTAAAAAGAACAACATTGCAATTGATGTTGCCGGCAATGGCAAAATTGCAATAGAAAAAATGCAGGAATCTGATTACAACCTTATTTTAATGGACCTGCATATGCCTTTGATGGATGGTTACGAAGCCACAAAGTTTATTCGTGAGAACCTTGACGAACCAAAAAGGAGCATTCCAATAATTGCATTAACTGCTGCTGCCATTAAAGGGGAAAAAGAAAAATGCTTATCTTTAGGAATGAATGAATATATTTCAAAACCTTTTGAAGCTGAAGATTTGTTTGAAAAAATCAATGCTTTAATATCTAATCCAATAAAAATGAGTGAATCGCTAAAACATGTTAATTTAAAATATCTTGAGAATATTTCTGATGGAAATAATGATTTAATTAACGGAATGATTGATATTTTTAAAACACAAGTACCGGAATTTATAAAAGAATTCAGAGAATACCTGAAAGCTAAAAACTGGGAAAGTTTAGGTGCAGCAGCTCACAGGGCAAAATCTTCTCTCGCTATGATGGGAATAACTGAATTGGAAGAAGATATTAAGAATTTGGAAATATTTGCCAAACAAGAAAAAAACATAGAACTTTTTCCGGGTATTATTGATAAGTTCGAAACTATTTGCAATGAATCAATTCCTGAGTTAGATAAAATTAAAAACCAATTAAAATAGAATAACTATGTTAAAAGTTGACTATCAGGATAATATAGCAATAGTCAGGCTTAAGACCGAAGATAAAATAAATTTTACGATAGCTGAAAATATTAAAAAAGATTTTTTTCAATTAATTAATAATGAGATTAAAAAAATTATTTTTAATCTCAAAGGCGTAAGATATATTGATTCTACAGGTTTTTCTGTTATTGTATCGGTTTATAAATTTGCTAAAGAAATGCATTGCAGTTTTAAAATCTGCAATATAAGTTCCGAAGTAATGGAATTATTTGAAATAACAAAACTCAATACTGTTTTAGAAATAAATAACACACTTGAAGAATGCATCGCTTCATTTAAATAAAATTATTTATAACTTTCACCCCTCAAATTTTTAACTTTTACTTTCTCACTTTTAACTCAAACAAACATGCTTAAGTTCAAAATAATAATTGCTCTGTTTTCTTTTTTTTCATTTTTTATTCTCAAAACAAATGCGCAGGATAAATCACAGGTTTTTACCCTTTTGTCGTATAATGTTGAAAACTTATTTGATACCATTAATACTCCCGGCAAAAGAGACGGTGAATTTACACCCGAAGGTTCAAAACATTGGAATTCTGAAAGATATAATACAAAAATTAACCATCTGGCAAAGGTAATTCAATCAATAAATACAAATGAACTTCCTGAAATTATTGGACTGTATGAAGTAGAAAACAAGGCAGTTGTAAACGATTTATTGGCCAAAGTTGGCGGTAACGGTTATTACGGCATTGTTCACAAAGAAAGCCCGGACATAAGAGGAATAGATGTTGCTATGGGTTACAGAAAAGATGAATTTAAAGTATTATCTAAAGATTTTATTCGGGTAATTTACAATTTTGCACCTGATGTAAAAACACGAGATATTTTGTATGTAAAAGGCATTGCTTCGCAAACCGACACATTACATATATTCTTAAATCATTGGAGCTCACGGCGGGGAGGACAGGAAAAATCTGAGAGAAAACGTGTTCAGACAGCCAAAATTGTAAGGTCAAAAGTTGATTCAATACAAGCTGTAAACAAAAATGCAAAAATCATTATTATGGGTGATTTTAACGATGAACCAACCAATTATAGCATAAGCTATTTTCTTCAGGCCAACGACAAAAGATTAAATGCTAAAAATTTTGAGCTTTATAATTTAATGTTTGATAAAAGTAATCTTGAAAACAAAGGAACTTTCAGTTACAGAGGAACATGGAATATGCTTGATAATTTAATTGTTTCGCAAAGTTTACTTAACAAGAATAAAGGCTATTACACAACTTTTGAAGCAGGTAAAATTTTTCGTGCCGATTGGATGTTATATTACAATAACAGAATTGATGAAAAAACTCCTTCAAGAACTTACGGCGGTAAAAACTACTATGGCGGATATAGTGACCATTTACCCGTATATTTTCAACTAATGAAAGTTAATGAATAGATAAGTGGATTTTCAATTAATATCAGATTTTAAACCTACCGGAGACCAGCCGGAAGCCATAAAACAATTAACGGAAGAAATATTAAACGGCACGCCGTTTCAAACATTACTCGGAGTAACAGGCTCAGGAAAAACATTTACCATTGCAAATGTTATAAAAAATGTACAAAAACCAACCTTAGTGCTTAGCCATAATAAAACCCTGGCAGCTCAATTATATGGTGAGTTTAAAACATTTTTCCCTGACAATGCCGTTGAATATTTTGTTTCTTACTACGATTATTATCAGCCCGAAGCCTATTTGCCGGTAACCGACACTTATATTGAAAAAGATTTATCAATTAATGAAGAAATTGAAAAACTTCGTTTGCGGGCAACTTCATCACTCCTTTCCGGCCGAAAAGACATTATTGTAGTTTCATCAGTTTCTTGTTTATACGGAATTGGAAATCCCGATGATTTTCATGAAAATATAATTACCCTGAAAAAAGGGCAGATAATTAGCAGAAATGTATTTTTGCGACAATTGGTTAGCAGCCTGTATTTTAGAAATGAAATTGATTTGCAACGCGGTAATTTCAGGGTTAAAGGCGATACGGTTGATGTTTTTGTTGCTTATGGCGATATTGCCTACCGCATTATTTTCTGGGGCGATGAAATTGAAGAAATTTACTCTTTTGACCCGGTTAACGGAAGAACAATTGATGCATTAGATACAGTAGTTATTTATCCGGCAAATATTTTTGTTACAACAAAATCACGTATTAAACAGGCAATTATTCAAATTCAGGACGACTTGTTTAAACAAGTGGCTTATTATAAAGAAATAGGCAAACACCTTGAAGCAAAGCGGTTAAACGACAGAGTAACTTACGACCTTGAAATGATTAAGGAACTGGGGCATTGCTCAGGAATTGAAAATTATTCAAGATATTTTGACGGAAGAAAACCGGGCACACGTCCTTTTTGTTTGCTTGATTATTTTCCAAAAGATTATCTTACAGTTATTGATGAAAGCCACGTAACTCTGCCACAAGTGCGAGCCATGTATGGTGGCGACCGGTCAAGAAAAAACAACCTGGTAGAATATGGTTTCAGGTTGCCGGCTGCCATGGATAACCGTCCGCTTAAATTCGATGAATTTGAAGGATTATCAACACAAATAATATATGTTAGTGCTACTCCTGCCGATTACGAACTGGAAAAAAGCGAAGGAATTATTGTAGAACAAATAATTCGCCCTACCGGAGTTTTAGACCCTGCCATTGAAGTTCGCCCATCACTAAACCAAATTGATGATTTAATAAGTGAAATTAATGAAAGAGCACAAAAAAATGAACGGGTTCTTGTTACTACTTTAACAAAAAGAATGGCTGAAGAATTATCAAAATATCTTACAAAAATAGATATCCGATGCAGGTATATTCATTCAGACATAGATACTTTAGAGAGAATTGAGATTATGGACGGATTACGCGAAGGGATTTTTGATGTTTTAATCGGCGTTAATTTACTTCGTGAGGGATTAGATCTGCCTGAAGTTTCGTTAGTAGCAATTTTAGATGCCGACAAGGAAGGATTTTTACGCTCAGCCCGCTCATTAACTCAAACTGCCGGAAGAGCAGCCAGAAATATAAGCGGAAAAGTAATTATGTATGCCGATAAAATGACTAATTCAATGGATTTAACCATTAAAGAAACAGAACGTAGAAGAATAAAACAATTGGCTTATAATGAAAAAAACAACATCACTCCCCGACAAATAATAAAAGCCAGAAAATCTACTATGGGTGAAGAATACAAACCTGTTAAATATGCATACTCAGGAAAAGAAACCACCGATATAGCTGCCGATCCGGTAATACAATATATGAGTGTTGAAGCATTGGAAAAAACCATTGAAAAAACAAAAAAAGCAATGGAAGCTGCCGCTGAAAAACTTGATTTTATTGAAGCTTCGCGTTTCCGTGACGAAATGTTCCAATTAGAAAGGCTGCTGAAAGCTAAGAAAGAGGATAATTAAACACTAAACTTAATTTTACGGGTGGTGTAATATATTTGATGAGTCTGGTATAAAAAGGTAAAAAAATCACATCATTGCGAGGCACGAAGCAATCCCTTTCCACACAAACAGAGTGCTTCATTTCGAAAGCTTTCGGAATGAAGCAATGACGAAAAAAGGATTTTTATACCGAACT